>CACDUM010000001.1:0-171440 GCA_902555965.1 uncultured Pelagibacteraceae bacterium
ATTCTTTGGATTTCTGCTTTTCACCCTTAGAGTAAAAATATTCTGCTATCAAATATAAAGCATGAGACTTCCAAACACTTTTTGAATTAATTATTGGATTTAAAATTTCTAAAATTTGACCTTCATTGATTGTATCGGCATTATAAAGAGCTTTTTTGTAAATAATAAGATACTTTATTTCACTATCTAATGAAGTTTTGTTAATCAATATATCAAACAAGCTATTAATTTTATTTTTATCACTCACTAGCTGATTATCTATTAAGTAATACAAAGCCAGTGGAGAATAAGTTGGATCCTTATTTTCCACTATCTCTTGCATCGCTGATACTATCCCAGAGTTATCTCCATTCTGATGTTTGATAATTGAACTATTATATTTATCTGAAATTTTAATTTTATTTTTATCTTGATAGATTTGATATGAATAAAAACCGAGCAGTATTAATATCAAAAAGATTAAACAAGATATGAGTAGTTTTTTATTTTTTGTAAAAAAATCTTTTATTCTCTGATTTCTGGTATTGCTATTAATGATTGCTATATCTTCATCCATAATTAAATCATATTTCGAAGAACGTATTGTAATATGCCTCCATTTTTATAATACTCTAGCTCATTTTTAGTATCTATTCTACAAAGTGCTTGGATCGTTTTAATCTCACCCGAAGCATACTTAATTTCTATTTTAACTTTATCAGAAGGATTAATTCCATTTTCAAGATTGATTATACTTATTAATTCTGAACCAATTAATTTTAAGTTTTTCCTGTCAATATTATCAATAAATTGTAATGGTAAAATACCCATCCCAATTAAGTTAGATCTATGAATTCTCTCAAAACTTTCAGCAATTACAGTCTTTACTCCTAAAAGTTTGGTTCCTTTCGCTGCCCAATCTCTTGATGAGCCAGTTCCGTATTCTTTTCCACCTATAACAACTAAGTCTGTTCCTCTTTTTTTGTATTCAACAACTGCATCATAAATTGGCATCACTTTTTTTTCTGGGTAAAGCGTTGTAAATCCACCTTCTGTACCAGGCGCCATCTCATTTCTTATTCTAATATTGGCAAATGTTCCTCTCATCATGACCTCGTGATTTCCTCTTCTGGCACCATAAGAATTATAATCTTTAGGTAAAATTTGGTGTTTCATAAAATATTCTCCTGTCGGGCTTTCTTTTTGAATATTACCTGCAGGAGAGATATGATCTGTTGTTATCATATCACCTAAAATTAATAGTGGACGAGCATGATGAATTTTTTTAAAACCCTCTGGTTGATCTGGAAGATTTTCAAAAAAAGGTGGTTTTTTTACATAAGTAGAATTTTCTTCCCAATTATAAATACTACTTTTTTCTGTTTTAATTTGTTGCCATTGTTTTGGTCCCTCAGAAACATTTGAATACCTTTTCACAAACATTTCTGGATTTAAAGATGATTTTAACACATCTTCAATTTCTTTATTAGATGGCCAAATATCCTTCATAAAAATATCTTTGCCATCTTTATCTTTGCCGAAACTATCTTTATATAAATCAAAATTCATATGACCAGCAAGAGCATAAGCAACAACTAATGGAGGTGAAGCGAGATAATTGGCTTTTATATGCGGTGAAATTCTACCCTCAAAATTTCTATTACCAGACAATACTGAAACAGCATAAATATTTTCTTTTTGAATAGAGTTGACAATCTCATCAGCTAACGGACCTGAATTTCCAATACATGTGGTGCAGCCATAACCCACCAAATGAAAACCAAGTTTATCTAAGTAAGTGTTCAGCCCTGCTTTCTCCAGGTAATCTGTAACAACTTGTGAGCCGGGTGCTAATGAAGTTTTAACCCATGGTTTTACCTCTAATCCTAATTCCACTGCTTTCTTAGCTAAAAGTCCCGCTCCGATTAAAACGTTTGGATTAGAAGTATTTGTACAAGATGTAATTGCTGCAATTAAAATAGATCCATCTTTAATTGAATATTCTTTGTCTTTAACTTTTGAAACTGAAAAATCTTTTTTACCAGTTACTTCAGAAAAACTTTTCTTAAAACTAGTTGAAGCATCAGTTAATAAAACTTTATCTTGTGGTCTTTTTGGTCCTGAAATAGTAGGAACAATAGTTGTCATATCTAAAGTTAAAGTATCAGTAAAATCAATATCTTCACTAGACCACAAACCCTGAGCTTTAGCATATTCCTCAACTACTTTTACTGTCATTTCATCTCTTCCGGAAAATTTTAAATACTTTAAGGTTTCTTCATCTATTGGAAAAAATCCACAAGTTGCTCCATACTCTGGAGCCATATTTGCTATTGTTGCACGATCCGCTAAAGTTAAATTCTTTAAACCATCACCATAAAATTCTACAAACTTTCCAACCACACCCTTGTCTCTTAACATTTTAACAACTGTTAGAACTAAATCTGTTGCAGTAGTGCCTTCTGGCATTTTATTTTTTACTTCAAAACCTATTACTTCAGGAATGAGCATTGAGATAGGCTGACCTAACATACCCGCTTCAGCTTCAATTCCACCTACTCCCCATCCTAAAACTGAAAGTCCATTAACCATGGTAGTATGACTATCGGTTCCTACTAATGTGTCTGGAAAAAGATAACTTTGTCCTTCAAACTCTTCACTCCATACTACTTTGGATAAGTACTCTAAATTTACTTGATGACAAATTCCAGTTCCAGGAGGAACTATTCTAAAGTTATTGAATGCTTGTTGACCCCATTTTAAAAAAGAATACCTCTCACCATTTCTATTAAATTCAATTTCAACATTTTTGTCGAATGAATCTGCCTTAGCAGACTGATCAACTTGAACTGAATGGTCAATAACAAGATCTACTGCAGAAAGTGGATTAATTGTATTAGGATCTTTATTTTTCTCTTTCACAGCTTCTCTCATTGCCGCCAAATCAGCCACTGCAGGAATTCCAGTGTAATCTTGTAGTAACACTCTTGCGGGTCGATAAGCAATTTCTGTTTTAGATTTTTTTGATTTTAGCCAATCTTTAATTGCCTCAATTTGATTTTTTGTAACTGAAACATCATCTTCATACCTTAATAAATTTTCTAACAAAACTTTAAGAGATTTTGGTAACTTTGAGATGCCCTCCAAGCCATTTTCCTCTGCTTTTTTTAGTGAATAAAATTTGAATTTTTTGTTGTTAATTTCTATTTCAGATAACGTCTTGTATGAGTTAATTTTTCCTGGTTTCATATTTTATATATAAAATGTAACAATGCTTAATAAAAGAAGCCCTGACATAACATAATTAAAGTACTTAATAAATTTATCATTTGTCGCAAATTTCCTTAAAAATTTACCAACAAATGTCCACAAAGTAATACTTGTGACAGAAAATAGAAAAGCAAGAGCAACTATTTGAGTCGCATAACTTATATAATTTACACCTAATTCAACATAGGTAGAGACAACAATAATTGCAACTGTGACGCCTTTAGGATTTAAATATTGAAATAAAAAGGTTTCAATAAATTTTACAGGGTTTTCCTTTTGGGTTTCATTTGAAGAGGTTGAAAATGCAATTTTATAAGCTAGATATATTAAAAATAAAGTCCCAAGATATCTGATAACTATTTGAATGATTGGAAATAATTTAAAAACATTTATTAAACCAATCGATAAAAACGAAACTAATGAAGTAAAACCTAAAGTCACACCAAGAATATGAGGGATCGTTTTTTTTATCCCAAAATTAAATCCAGAGTAAGATGCGACTACATTATTTGGACCCGGCGTATACGCTGTGACAAACCAAAATAAAGAAATTGATAATATTTCAGGATGCATACTTAGGCTATTGGAAGACCATTTTCTGATGGTTGAGATGGATGAACGAGAATCACTCTGCCTTCCTTATCAATCGAACCTAAAATCAAAACTTGAGACACTACTCCAGCAATATTTTTTTCAGGAAAATTACAAACTCCAATCACTTGTTTACCTTTTAAATTATCCTCATTGTAATAATGGGTAATTTGTGCTGAAGATTGTTTAATTCCTATCTCTTTTCCAAAATCAACTTCTACCACCAAAGATGGTTTTCTTGCTTTCTCATTTTTTTTTACAGAAATTACTGTCCCTACTCGTATGTCAACTTTATCAAATATATCGTATGTTATTTGTTCTTTCATAAATTCAGTATATATATTAGTTATTATTCATGAGTACAGAAATTAATATTGAAAAATTATATGAAAATTGCATCAAAATTTTGACTGATTTAATCGGTTTCAAAACAATTTCTGGGGATAATAATAGTAATTTAATTAATTATTGTGAAGAGTACCTTCAAAAGCTAGGTGCAACTTCATTTAAAACTTTTGATGAGGAAAAGAAAAGAGTTAATCTTTTTGCAACATTTAAAGCGAAAAAAACAAACGGAATAAAACCGATCATCTTATCTGGTCACACTGATACTGTTCCAGTTTCAAAAAGTTGGAGCACCGATCCTTTTAAAGCCACAATCAAAGATGAAAAACTTTATGGCAGAGGTGCATGTGATATGAAAGGTTTTATTGCATGTGTTTTAGCTTATGCGCCAATTTATTCAAAAGTGGAATTAAATAGAGATATCCATTTTTCATTCACATTTGATGAAGAAACTGCTTGTCTTGGAGCACCCATATTAATTGAGGAGTTAAAAAAAAGAAAAATTCAAGACGGCATATGTATAATTGGAGAACCAACTAAAATGAAAATTATAGATGCTCACAAAGGTTGTTATGAATATACAACTTACTTTGAAGGTTTAGCAGGTCATAGTTCAATGCCACATAAAGGGGTTAGTGCTGTTGAGTTTGCTTCACGTTACGCAAACAAACTCATCGAATTAAGACAGGACTTAAAAAAAAGAGCTCCTAAAGACTCGATTTTTGATCCACCATTTTCAACTTTACAAGTAGGAGGAATATTTGGTGGCATAGCACACAATGTGATAGCTGATAAATGTTATATTGAATGGGAGACTAGACCGGTGGTGAAAGAAGATGGAGTTTTTTTAAATCAAGAAATAGACAAGTATGCTAATGAAATTTTATTGCCAGAAATGAGAAAGGTATTTCCGAATTCAAAAATAACTAAAAAAATAATAGGTGAAGTAACTGGTTTTGATCGTGTTAAAAATTCAGAGGCATGTGAGTTAGTTTCAAGTTTAACTGGGGACAATTCGAGAGAGGTTGTTTCTTTTGGCACTGAGGCTGGCTTGTTTCAGGAAATTGGGTTGAGTACTGTTGTTTGTGGCCCTGGTTCGATTGAACAAGCTCACAAAGTTGATGAATTTATTGAATTAAATGAAATTAAAAAATGTTTAAAATTTTTAGATGGTCTTAAAAAAAAATCTACTTTAAATTAATTCCAGCCACCAACAGCTTTTACTTCTAAAAATTCTTCAAGACCATGTTCACCAGCTTCTCTACCTATTCCAGAATGTTTAAAACCTCCAAATGGTGCATCTACAGCAATACCAGCTCCATTTACGTCTACCATTCCTGATCTTAACTTTCTCGCAACTCTTTTAACTTTTTCTTTATCTTGAGTTTGAATGTAATTAGTCAATCCATAAGGAGTATCATTAGCAATTTTAATTGCTTCCTCTTCATTTTCAAAAGGCATTACTGATAACACCGGACCAAAAATTTCTGTTCTTGCAACTTCCATATCATTTTTAACATCAACAAAAACTGTTGGTTTGACAAAGTATCCTTTTTCAAATCCCTCTGGTTTACCAGCACCTCCTGCAACTAATTTTGCACCCTCATCAATACCCTTTTTAATTAAAGTTTGAATTTTATTATATTGCATCTCAGAAATAACAGGACCAATATGCTCGCCTTCCTTCTCTGGATCACCAACCTCAAAATTTTCAGTATATTTTTTTAATCTTTCTACAGCTTCATTATACATTGATTTTTCGACAAGCATTCTAGTTGGAGCATTACACGACTGACCAGAATTTCTGAAACACCTTAAAGCTCCTCTTTCAATAGCATCCGGATCAGCATCTTTAAAAATTATATTTGCTCCCTTTCCTCCTAATTCTAGACTTACTCTTTTAAAATCTTTAGCAGCATTTTGTGAAATTAATGCTCCAGCTCGAGTAGAGCCAGTAAATGAAATCATGTTGACGTCAGGATGACTTGTAAGTGCATTACCAGTAGTTTCACCATCTCCATTCACTAAATTGAATACTCCAGCAGGAAATTTTGTTTCATCAATTAATTCTGCAAGAATCATTGAAGATAAAGGAGCAAGTTCAGATGGTTTTAAAATCATAGTACAGCCAGAAGCTAAAGCTGGTGCAACTTTAAGACAAACTTGGTTCATTGGCCAGTTCCATGGTGTAATCAAAGCACACACACCTTTTGGTTCATAAATTAATCTTTGATTTGGAGCGTGCTCACCTAAAGGTTTTTCAAATTCAAAATTTTTAAGATATCTAATAAATGATTTTAGATGTGCCGCACCTGTACCTGCTTGTAGTTTTGTTGCAAAGTCTTTGGGAGCTCCCATTTCTGTGGTAATAGCTGCAGCAATATCTGCCCATCTTTTCTTATAATTTTCGTACAATTTTTCTAATAATCTTATTCTCTCTTCTTTAGGGGAAAATGCCCAATTGCTATAAGCTTTTTTCGCTGAACTTACTGCATAATCAATATCTTCTTTATTACCTAAAGAAATAACAGCACAATTTTCCTCTGTAGCAGGATTAATTACTTTTATTTCTTGTTTACTTTTTGGAGCAACCCATTTTCCATCGATGTAAAAATTTTTTTTATTTTCCATACCAGACTCCTAACCTTTCCTTATTTTTTTGCAAACAAATTAGTAAGTTCATAAACAATTGTTGCTGCAGCTAAGGATGTCACCTCAGCATGATCATATGCGGGAGACACCTCAACTACATCTGCTGAGATTAAATTCATTCCTGACAAGCCTCGAATTACATTGACCATTTCTCTTGAAGTCATTCCTGCGATTTCTGGTGTCCCTGTTCCTGGGGCAAAAGCTGGATCTAAAACATCTATATCAATCGATAAATATAATGGATTATCTCCAACTCTTTTTTTAATTCTTTCAGCTATTTTATCAGTTCCCTCTGTTTGAAATTCATCACAATGAATTATTTTAAATCCAAAACTTTCATCATTTTTGATATCATCTCTACTATATAAAGGTCCTCTTATACCTACATGCATAGAAGCATCGTCTAAAAATAAATTCTCTTCTCTTGCTCGTCTAAATGGAGTTCCATGGGTATAAGGTGCCCCAAAATAAGTATCCCATGTATCTAAATGAGCATCAAAATGAACTAAAGCGACTGGGCCTTTATTAATTTTGTTTACTGCTTTCAATAAAGGAAATGCAATTGTATGGTCACCACCTAAACTAATTATGCCTCCAGTTTTTTTCAGTAAATCTATAGCACCTTCTTCAATTTGTTTAATTGCTTCATTAATATTAAAAGGATTACACGTAATATCTCCAGCATCAGCAACTTGTTGTACTTTAAATGGTTCTACATCATAACTTGGATGATAATTTGTTCTTAAGTGTCTTGAAGCTTGTCTAATGCTTTGAGGACCAAACCTTGCTCCTGGTCTATAACTTGTACCTGCATCAAAAGGAATACCAACTATTGCAACATCACAATACTCAACATCTCTCAATTCTGGTAATCTTGCAAAAGTCGAGGGTCCAGCAAATCTTGGTACTTTGGTTCCACTTACTGGTTGGATTGGTTGCTTGGAACTTTTTTTTTTCATCATAAAACTCTATCACATTCTCACAATTTGGAATATCTTCAATAATACTTATTATGAAATTATTTAAGTTCATTTTATTATATTTATTTTTAATTTCTTCTGTGCAAGCAGATACGATTTATCAATTAATTAAAATCCCAAATCTAGAAATTTATAATATTAAAACCACTAATAATCTAAGATATCTTTATGCTAAACAACCTTTTACGATTGGGGTAGATAATAATATTAATTGTTTTAAATCATCAAAAAAAGATTTAGATAAAAAGTATCAAATTATAGAAAATAATTTAAAAAGATATTCTCAAAGTTTTTTAAAAAAAATAAATTTAAAATATATTGTTCTTTGTGAAGATTTATCAATTTCTGGAATTAATACTGCTGGAATACCTGATAATGTGATGAAAACTCTCATTGTTGATATTAAATTTAATAATAAATATTTTGAAAGAGTATTACATCATGAAGTCTTTCATATAATCAATGATAGTTTCAAAGAAATTTTCAATGAAAAAACTTGGTCTAATTTCAATTCGGAAAGTTTTAATTATGCAAAATGTTCCACTTGCACAAAAAAAATAGGTCTTGATACGTATTCTAAAACTGAGGGTTTTGTTACTGAATATTCAAAATCAACCGCTTCTGAAGATATGGCAGAAGTTTTTTCTCATTTAATGCATGGAAATTTACCTAAACAAATTGATCCTATTCTTCAAAAAAAGATAGATTTTATCAAATCAGGGTTGCTTAAAATTGATCAAAATTTCGATTTATGATTAAAAAAGTTAAAGCTTCAAGGTCAGAAAAGATAATCTTTTTTTTCTTAATATCTTTAGCTATTTTTTCTCTAAGTTCTTTTTTTTTGATAAAGAATAAATGCTTATTTGTTAAAAATTATAATCCAAAAAAACTTTCTTTTAATAAGCCAAATAATATTGTGATTTTGAATGTTGAATGTGGAAATGTAATTATTGAATTATATCCAAATATTTCTCCGAACGCGGTTGAGAGATTTAAAACACTGGTGAGGTCTAAAGCTTACGATGATGTTGCATTTCATAGAGTAATTAAAGACAGTCTTGTACAGGCAGGTGATTTGGAATTTGGTAAAAAAGGAAACATTGATTATGGAAAAATCGGAACAGGACAATCAGGATTGGGAACCATAAACTCAGAAGTAGATGTCCCATTTTACTATGAAAGAGGAAGTGTAGGTCTTGCAAGAACACAAAAATATAATACTGAAGATAGTCAATTTTTCATCACACTCAAAGATGAGCCATTATATGAGAGTGAATATACACCGATTGGGAAAGTAATTTATGGGATAGAAGCACTAGAAAAAATAAAATATCAAAATAAATCTGAGTATGTTCTAAGGCCTGACTTTATAAATTCTATTAAAATGTTAGTTAACTAAAGGTTTGCCAGTAGCCAAGGTGTGTTTAATCCTGTCTTGAGTATTTTTAGTCTCAATTAATTTCATAAAGGCATCTAGCTCTAATTTAAATAAATCATCTTCTGTCAACACTTTATCCATAGTCGTGTCTCCACCACTTAAGACAAAAGCTAATTCTTTTGCAACCTCTACCCCATGATCTAAAATTATTTTATCATTATAGAGTTTTTCTAAAATTTTATGCATTTTTCCAATAACCGCTTTCCCAGGCAAGTTAAACTGAAGTTCGTTAGGTGCTTTAAAATCTTTGTTTTCATCCAAGATTTTTTTTGAAACCTCTAATAAACTATTTCTATTCATAATCTTTTTATTTTCAGGCAGTAAGTATTTCAATGGCTCAGCTTCAACAGGTGATGTTGCTGTTTTTCCATAGCCAATGATATCAAAAACTTTTAATGGTGCATAATTTGGATCTTTTTTTGCCTCTGCTGTATCTAACCATCTAGCTAACATTTCTTTACATCCTCCACCAGCTGGAATTAAACCTACTATAGTTTCTACCAGACCAATTACAATATTTGTATGAGAGGCAACAAAATTACTTTGCACTAAAACTTCAAATCCACCTCCTAAAGTAAGTCCTGATGGTGCGGATATAACTGGGTGTTTAGAGTACTTAAGATGTTTACATGTTTCTTGGAAATATTTAATAAATTTCTCAATTGATTTAAAATCATTTTTATCAGCGAATTCCATTGTATAGGTTAAATTTACGCCTGCAGAAAATTGCATGCTTTCATTAATGATAATCAAAGGCTTGTCGGTTGCTTTCTTTAAAGCATCCATTGAATCATAATCTAATGCATTAGCTTTGGTGGTAAATTCAACTATATTATAATCATTGAATCTATAAATAGATGCTGAACTATTTCCATCAACACTCGTTGCTGTTTTCTTAACCTTACCCAGAGTTTCTATTGATGTATATTTTTGCCTCTCACCATAAAAGTTTTCATTTTTTGTTTTGCTTAAATTTTCTAAAAAATTATTGCCATTAAAATTTTCAACTTTTTCGAAAAAATTTTTAACACCAATTTCCTCTAGCATTTCAAAGGGTCCTTTAGCCCAGTTAAACCCTAATCTCATAGCCTCATCAATATCATTAAATTCTTTTGTTATCTCAGGAACTAATGATGAAGCATATTTAATAATCTTTTCTAATACTGACCAAGCATATTCTCCATATTTATCATTCCTATTGATGAGACCTTTCAGATCAACTTTGTCAGATTTTATGTCAATTTTTTTAATTAGAGAATAATCTCCAGTTTGTAGATTGATAGCTTCCATTACTTTGCCACTATCATTTTTCTTCATTCTATAGAAACCACCTTTGCCTTTTCTACCTGTGTATCCAGTTTCAATTAATTTTTTTACTAAAGGAATTTCTTTTGCAACCTCATGAAATTCATCTGTTTCAGGTAACTCTTTGATAAAACTTTTTAAAACATCAGCCATAAGATCAATGCCAATTAAATCATAAAGTCCAAAAACACCTGTTTTTGGAATACCCATTGGCCTGCCAAATATTGCATCTGCTTCCTCTACAGAAAGTTTCATTTTAAATGCTTCAGTCATTGCTATTTGCATAGCGTAAACACCAACTCTGTTACCTAAAAAACCTGGAGTGTCATTACAAACGATAGCTCCTTTTCCAAGCTCAAGTTCACAAAATTCTTTTAATTGATTTATTTTATTTAGGTCATTGTCTTCATTTTTAACAATTTCCAAAAGACCCATATATCTGACAGGATTAAAAAAATGAGTTATACAAAAATCTTTTTTTTGTTCTTTATTTAAATTTTGAGATAAAACTTTAATAGGTATTGAAGAAGTGTTGGAGGAAACAATCGCACCATCTTTTCTACTTTTAAAAATTTTTTCATAAATTTGATGTTTGATATCAATTCTCTCCACAACTGCCTCAACAACCCAATCAGCTTGTTCAACTACTGAGAAGTTATCTTCGATATTACCAACTTTAATATTTTTTATTTTAGATTTATCAATTAATAAAGGTGGTCTAGATTTGTGAATTCTTTCTCTGGCATTTTCACTTATTTCAGTTTTTAAATCTAAAAGAGTTACAGGTATATTTGCATTACACAAATGAGCTGCTATTCCACTGCCCATTGTTCCAGATCCTATCACCACTACATTCTTTATCTTCATGGAATTATTTTTCTAACGATTAATACCTCTGAGTCTTTCAGATCTTCTTCGTAAAAGCTCAGCAGTCACCAATATTAATGTTGATAGTATAATTAGACAAGTTGCAACAGCTAGTATTGTTGGACTTAATTGCTCTCTTAAACCTGTCCACATTTGAATTGGGATTGTCGTATTTTCTAATCCTGCTAAAAATAAAACAACTACAACTTCATCAAATGAAGTTACAAATGCAAATAACCCACCTGAAATTACTCCTGGTAAAATTAAAGGTAAGGTAATTTTCATAAAAGTATTTACTGGATCACTTCCCAAGCTTGCAGCTGCTCGAGTTACACTATGATCAAACCCCGACAAAGTAGCCGTGACTGTAATTACTACAAAAGGTGTTCCTAATATAATATGTGCTAATACTATTCCTGTATGAGTTGCTGCTAAACCCGCTTTTGCCATAAAGAAAAATATTGCAACACCAGAAATAATTAATGGAACAATCATTGGTGAAATTAATATAGCCATTATTAATCCTTTATATGGCATATGTCTGCTGCTCAATCCTAAAGCCGCAACGGTTCCAAGTATCACTGATCCAATTGTTGCAAAAATTGCAATTATAAAACTATTCTTAGCTGCTAATCCCCATGGATTTTTTGTTCCGTAAATCATATCCTTGTACCATCTTAAAGAAAATGCATCAGGATCTAGACGCTTCATTCCATCAGAAAAACTCAAAAATTCTTCTGCGTTAAATGACAATGGGAATATTACAAACAAAGGTGCAATTAGAAAAAAGAAAACAGCACCACAAATTGTAAGATAAATATAATGCCAAATTCTATAATGTGGTTCAGTATATTTTGGTAAAGCCATCGTGATTATCCTAATTTAATATTATCAATTCCAACTAGTTTGTTATAAAGCCAATAAATTACCAATACTCCACTCAACAACATTAATCCCATCGCTGATGCAAAGCTCCAATCAAGAGTACTTTTCATGTGGAAAGCAATTTGGTTACTTATTAAAGTTCCAGATGCACCACCAACTAAGGCTGGGGTGATGTAATAACCTATCGCTAGGATAAACACTAATAAACAGCCCGCACCTATTCCTGGGATTGTTAATGGAAAATAAACTTTCCAAAATGCCACGAATGGCGTTCCACCTAATGATTTTCCTGCCCTCATTAAGCTAGGTGAGATAGTTTTCATGACACTGTAAAGTGGTAGAACCATGAATGGCAGCAATATTTGTGTCATCGCAACGTAACTTCCAGTTTTGTTGTACATCATCTCGGGTCTATTATCGTCAGCTACTAATCCTATTCCGACAAAGAAGTCATTTACAATTCCTTGTTGTTGCAACAAAATCATCCAGCTTGCAGTTCTCACAAGTAATGAAGTCCAGAAAGGCAGCAGTACACAGATCATTAATAAGTTACTATACTTCATAGGTAAAGTAGCAAGTAAGTGTGCTATAGGATAAGCCATTAAGAAACAAAAAACAGTTACGAAGAATGCTATTTCAAGAGTTCTTAACCATAATACTCTATGAATTCGTCTGTCTTCCTCTACACTTACTATTTTTCCTTCCTCATTCACGTACATGTCCATACCCTTTAGATACTTTTGACTTGTAAACTCAGGAGCTCTTCTTTTAATTGCCCTCCAGTAGTCAACATTAGCCCATCTTTTGTGAACTGACATTATTTGTTCCTTGTAGTTTCCCTCTTCAAATGATTTTGATTTTCTTCTTAATTTTTTAATAATGCTTTTAAATCCATTTTTTGTGTAGTTTAACTGAGTAGATAACTTACCCTCACGTTTATCCTCAACTAATTTTATGAAATCCTCATGGAAAGCAGCGAAAACTTCTTCATCAGGTAATTCTTGACCATCCCAGGTTTCCATTGCCTTAAAAGTCTTTGGAAGCATTTGTGTTACCATTTTATCGTCAACACTTCGGAAGAGCATATCACCTATTGGAAAAACATAAGTAATTATTAAAAATAACAATAAAGGAGCAACAAGTAGGAAAGCTTTGATCTTATTCTTTCTCTCTGCCTTTTTAAGACTTACCTCTAAAGGTATTCCATCTGTTGTTAAAATTTGTTTTGTTTCAGAGCTCATAAATAAAAAGGGCGGTTAGTAATAACCGCCCTTAAATTATAATATATAATTAAGTTGTTTAAAACTTAAATTATAGACCAGCTTTCATAGCTTCCCATTTTTCACCAAGCTCTGTGCCGTTATCAGCCCAGAAAATTGGATCTACTAGGAAGTAGTTTTTAGTGTTAGCCGGTGCAGTTGGCATTTGTGGTACCATGTTAGTCTTACCATCTTTATACCAAGGCTCACCTTTTTCCATAATACCAATTGAAGATTTTCTCCAAGGAGCATATGCGATGTATTTAGCACTTCCTGCTAACATCTCTGAGCTAGTCATCATAGCTAAAGCTTTTTTAGCCATACCATTAGCATCGTTTGGTCCACCTTTAACTTGTACGAAATATTCGTAGTCAAGACCTTGGCCATCCCAAACTTGTTTGATTGGTGCACCTTCTCCAATTTCAGCATTGAAGAATCTACCATTCCAACCAGTAGCCATTACTACTTCACCTGATACTAACAGTTCTGGTGGTTGAGCACCTGCAGACCAAAATACACATCCACCTTTAGGGTCTGTGCATAGTTCTTTGATCTTATTCATTGCTCTTTCAACACCTTTTTCTGTTTCTAAAGCTTTGTAGATTTTTGCTCCACCTTTTCCTGGTTTAATACCATCTGCTGCTAAAGCGATCTCTAAGTTTGTTAAAGCGCTTTTGTAGATAGCTCTTTTTCCAGGGAATTTTTTAGTGTTAAAGAAATCTTTGATAGTCTTTGGAGTACCTTTAACATTGTTAGTGTTATAAGCATAATTCCAAGAATACAAAATATTTCCTACAGCACACTTACTCGGCATTGCAGTAAAGAAATCTTTACTTGCTGGAGTTCCATCTGGAGCTGGTGGGAAGTCTTTATCGAAATCAAATTCAACAAATAATCCTTCATCACATCCAGTAATAGTATCCATTGCAAACACGTCGATTATATCCCACGTGATTTTACCAGCTTCTTTTTGTGCTTTAATCTCAGATAATCCACCAGAATAGTCAACCCAGGCAATATTTATGCCAAGTTTTTTAGCTGTAGGATCACCATAACCTAACTTTTGAGACTCAGTATAAGCCCCACCCCATGACACTGCAGTTACTGTTGTTGCAAATGCTGAAGTAGTTAGTGAAAGTACAAAAGAAATAGCTAGTAATACTTTACTTAGTTTTTTCATTTTTCCTCCGTTTAAACGTTTTTTATAAAAATCAATTACAACAAGATCGATAATGAGAGTCAACAGCCCATTTTAGTTTATTTAGCAATATATTGGTGGTCTAAGAAGGATCTAACGCTCTAGCATCTTCACTGTTCCAACCTATCTTGATATCTTTGCCAAGCTTGATATCCAAATTGGCTGAACTATTAGGGACCTTTAAGATAAACTGATTGTTGCCTAAAAGATTTATTCTAACTCTTGTATGATCTCCGTGATATATAACTTCTTCAATCTTTCCAGAATGTATATTGTCCATTTGATCACTCGGATTAATTAACGCTCTTTCAGGTCTTAAAGAAATCTTAGTTTTCTCACCTTTACCTTTTACAGAAATAGGATTTGCAAGTATATCTGTGTTAGCTATTTTAACCTTACACTTACCACCTGAAATATCTGAAACCTCACCCACAAAAGTATTATTTTCTCCAATAAATTCAGCAACAAAAGAATTTACGGGTTTTTCATAAAGCTCATCTGGGCTTGAAAGCTGCTGAACTTTTCCATCATTAAAAACAGCAATACGATTAGACATGGTTAATGCTTCGCTTTGATCATGAGTTACATAAACAACAGTTACCCCAATATTTTCATGTATGTGTTTGATTTCATATTGCATACTCTCCCTTAAATTTTTATCTAAAGCTCCCAGAGGTTCATCCATTAAAACTAGTTGAGGGTCAAATACTAATGACCTTGCCACAGCTACCCTTTGTTGTTGACCGCCTGATAATTGCCCTGGCATCCTTGATGCAAAACCTTGAAGTGAAACCATTGATAACGCCTTATCAATTTTTTTATCTGCCTCATCTTTTGGAATTTTTCTAACTCTTAATGGAAAGGCAAGGTTCTCATAAACTGTCATATGAGGAAATAGCGCATAATTCTGGAACACCATTCCAATACCTCTCTTATGTGGAGGTATACTTGAGATAGCCTTACCATCTAAATATATTTCACCATTTGTTGGTGTTTCAAATCCTGCTAGCATCATTAAGCAAGTTGTTTTTCCAGAACCTGAGGGTCCTAACATTGTTACAAACTCACCTTCTTCAATATCTAATTGAAGATCCTTAACGACTAAAACTTTGCCGTCATAGCTTTTATCTACTTTATCGAATTTGACGAAATCTTTTTTAAGAGCCATAATTTTAATCAACTTTTAAACATTTGTAAGAATAAATTTCAACCTTTAATAACTAGCTTTTAACGTGAAGTTCTTTAGACATATTACAAAATAATTCTGCTCCTTTATCTGTAACTCTTATTGCTTCTGACGCTTCAACACCCCATTCACCAAATTGCATAACCGCTATCATATGAAAACAAATATTAGGCTCCAAAATTGTCATGTCGCCTTTATAGATATTTAAAGTATGTTCTCCCCAATCTGGGGGATAACCAATTCCAATCGAATAACCTGTCCTAGATTTTTTTTCAATTCCATATTTATCTAATATTTTCCAAAATGCTTGAGCAACGTGATCTACAGTATTTCCAGGTTTCGTTGCATCAATTCCAGCTTGAAGTGCCTCAATTGTTTTTTTCATCGTATCAATTTTAAGTTGATCAGGTTTTCCAAGCAAAATAGTTCTGGCCATTGGCGCATGGTAACGCTTATACACTCCTGAAAGCTCAACAATTGTAGCCTCACCATCAATAAATTTATCTTGTGTTGCGGTTAAATGTGAAGCAGATGTTCCTTTTCCAGTAGGAAGCAATGTTGCAATACTTGCATACTCTCCACCAAATTCAGGCGTTCCATAAAACAAAGCTTTTTGAATTTCACCAACAGCATCACATTGTCTAACGCCTGGACTTATTACTTCGTAGGCTTTTTTCATCCCCACTTCTGAAATTTTTGCGGCAGATTTCATAAAATTTATTTCAGTATTTGATTTTACCAGACGCGCCCAATTAACTAATCTTTCAGAGTCTTTGATCTTGGCATCAGGTAAACCATCTCTAATTTTCTGATAACAGAATGCCGTAAAATAATGAGCATCCATCTCTAAACCAATAGAAAGCTTATCCCATTTTTTATTCTTTATTATCTCTACTAAATAATCATAAGGATGTTTAGGCCAAGTGTGAATGTAGTGTTCATCATATACGATTATATTTTCCCTCTTTAAATATGTCTTAAGATAAGCTCCCCCTGCATCTTGATCTCTAACAAAACATAAAGGTTCGTCAGCATCGACATGAACTATTGCACATTGAGCGTAATAAAAAGACCAAGCATCATAACCTGTTAAGTAATTTATATTATTTGTATCGTGAGAAATTAATAATTCGATGCTTTTATCTTGCATCATTTTTTGAACTTTTTTTAATCTATTGTTATATTCTTCTTTTGTAAAAAGACTCATTGATCTAAATTAAATAATTTTCCAAAGCCTTGAATATCTTTATTCATTCCAATAGTTTCTAAAGTATCCCAAATTAATGACTGATTACTTGTAATAACAGGTTTACCTAATTTTTTCTCTAATCTTTCGATTATATTTAAAACTGGTAAAGCTGTGCACGAAATAAATAAGGCATCGGCATTTTTAATTTCTATTTGCGATAAAGTTTCCAATAAAAAATTTTGATCTACTTTTCCAATATCATAGTCAGCTGCAATATCCAGATAAGTATTAGCAACAATATCAAAACCTTCACTTGAAAAATAATCTATAATCTCATCATTCAATTTTTTACTATAAGGGGTAAATATTGCTAGTTTTTTTATATTTAACTTTTTTAATGCTTTAATGGCTGCAGTGCTTGGTGTTGTAATTTTTGCTTTTGGTTTCGCCTCTTTAACTTTTCTCTCTATAGTATCATGTCCAACAGCTATAGTTCCAGAAGTACATCCGTAGACAACGCAATCTATATTTTCATCTGGTAAAATATTTTTTGTAACATCTGTAACTTTTTCAGACATTTTAATTAAATTTTCTTTAGATAAAGGATTGTAACATTCAATTCTATTTACAAAAAAATCTATATCTTTATCTTGAATTATTTTGATAAAATCTTTTTCAATTATAAAATCAGTAGCTAAGGCAATTAATCCTATTCTAGGATTATATTTCTGGATAAATTGTGGTTGAATTTTATTAGACTTCATTAAAATCCTTAAAAATCTTTGTTTATTAGTCTAGTTTAAATAAAGACATTATAAAATAAGATAATTTGGCGGTTGAAAATCTATTTAAATAAGATTTAATTTACTCTTTTATAAATTGTTAACAAATAGAGGAATATAATGAGAAAATTAATTATTGCTGCATTTATATTTGTATCAAGTTTTACAACAAATGTTTTTGCAGAAGTAAAAATGGGAATAATTTTAGGATTCACTGGTCCTATAGAATCTCTTACACCTGCTATGGCTGCATCTGCAGAGCTTGCTTTTAAAGAAGCATCTGATTCAGGTTCACTATTAGGTGGGGAAAAAATTTCAGTAGTAAGAGCAGACTCAACTTGTGTTGACTCGGCAGCAGCAACAGCAGCAGCAGAAGGTGTTATTGCACAAGGTGTAGCTGCAATCATGGGTGCTGATTGCTCAGGGGTTACAGGTGCTATTGCATCAAATGTTGCTGTACCAAATGGTGTAGTAATGATTTCACCTTCTGCAACATCTCCAGGATTAACAACTTTAGATGATAAAGGGTATTTCTTCAGAACTGCCCCATCAGATGCTAGAGGTGGACAAATCCTTGCAGATATTACTAAAGATAGAAAAGTAAAAAGTGTAGCTATTACTTATACAAACAACGATTATGGTAAAGGTTTAGCTGATGTTTATAAAGCAGCAGTAGAAGCTCACGGAATAAAAGTAACTACAGTAAATGCTCATGAAGATGGAAAAGCAGATTATTCTTCTGAGGTTGCAACACTAGCTTCAGCAGGTGGTGATGCAGTGGCTGTTATTGGATATCTAGACCAAGGTGGAAAAGGTATCATTCAAGCTTCTTTAGACTCTGGTGCATTTGACAGATTTATTTTATCAGATGGTATGATTGGTCAATCATTAGTTGATGCATTTGGAAAAGATTTAAGAAAGTCTTTTGGTTCAATGCCTGGATCAACTGGAAAAGGTGCTGGAGTTTTTGCTGGTGTAGCAAAAGCTGCTGGTATTGACAGTTCTGGTCCATACACTGGTGAGTCATACGATGCAGCTGCTTTAATTGTTTTAGCAATGCAAGCAGGTAATTCATCTGATAGAGCATCAATTGCAAAAAATGTGATGGATGTTGCTAACGGCCCTGGAACAAAAATTTATCCAGGTGAACTTAAAAAAGGTTTAGATTTATTAGCTAAAGGTAAAAAAGTTGACTATGAAGGTGCAACAGGTGTTACTTTTACTAGCGTCGGTGAAGCTGAAGGTTCTTTCTTAGAACAAGAAGTTAAAGGCGGAAAATTCAAAACTAAAAAACAAAGATAATTTATCTTAAAATTAAAACCCCTGACATTTTTATGTTGGGGGTTTTTTTTAAAAAAATAAATATTTATCAGCCATATATAAAGCCCAAGCAAAAGCTGCACCTAAAATTATATATTTCATCTTTCTTATTTTATTTCTATTTTTTCTGGAAGTATACCTTTTGGTCTATATCTCATTATCAATAACAGGCCTATTCCCATCATCAAAAATCTAAAATATGGGACACTTTCAATTAAATGAACTTTTAAAAAGTGAGAGTCAGTTAAACCAGCTGTTGTTAAATTAACTAAATATAATCCAATAGGTGCTGACTCAATCCATAAAAACCATACCACAAAGCCTCCTAGAATTGCACCAAAGTTATTTCCACTGCCACCTACTATGACCATCACCCAAATTAAAAAAGTATATCGCATAGGTCTGTAGCTGCCTGGTGTAAATAGTCCATCTTGGGTTACTAACATGGCACCAGCTATCCCAACTATAGCCGAACCTAAAACAAAAATTAGCAAATGTTGTTTCACCACATTTTTGCCCATTGCATTTGCTGCCTCTTCATTATCTCTAATAGCTCTCATCATTCTACCCCATGGAGAATATAGAGCTTTTTGAGTTAAAATTAATAGTATGATAACAACAATTAAAAACAAACCTGAATAACAAAGTTTTACAAAAATTGATGATCCTTCAATGACCAATTGATTTAGAGCAGATTGTCTCTCCGTTAAATCTGTAATTAAATTCAATTTACTTGAATTAAATTTTTCTACTAAATTTATAAACCAATCTGTTTGTTGTAAGTTAACCTCATAAGGCGCAGGGCGCTTCAATCCAATAACATTTTTTACACCTCTGGTAAGCCAATCTTCGTGTTTAATTATTGCAATAACAATTTCTGATATTAATAAAGTGGCTATTGCAAGATAGTCTGCCCTTAAACCTAAGGCAACTTTACCAATTACAAATGCTAACCCGCCCGCAAACAAAGCACCAACGATCCAAGAAAAAATAATTGGAAGACCAAATCCACCAAGAAATCCTGTTTTTGCAGGATCTACTTCCTCTATTGCCTCGATCCCTGGTTCAGATACAAATCTAATAATTATTATTCCTACAATTATAATAGCTGCAATGATATAAGTTCTAACTTTTGATTTTTCATATTTCTTTAAAACGTATTTAACTGCTAATACCATCGCTATTATAAGTAAAAGACTTAAAAGAATATTAGATCCGCCTGCGCTCCATGCTTCTTGAACGGGATCAACAGAGATTAAAACTGCAGCTAAACCACCTAGAGCAGTATAACCCATTATACCAAAGTTAATAAGACCAGCATATCCCCATTGAATATTAGCTCCCATTGTCATGACAGCTGAAATCAAACATAGATTAAATATCGATAAAGCTATATTCCAAGATTGAAAAATACCAACAAGAATAATCAGTCCCATCATTATAGTATAGGCTGCAATTACGTTTAAATTTTTCCTCACAATATTTTCCCTTTAAAAATTCCAGATGGTCGGTAAAGCAGTACAATGACAAGAATTGAAAATGATACTGCAAATTTATAATCTGTTGATAGTAATTGTACTAAAGTATTTGGCTCTAAACTTTCTGGTAACAGATACATGAAAAATTTTTTATACGCATAAGTTAAAAGAATTTCAGAAAACGCTATTACATATCCACCTAAAAATGCACCAAAAGGATTTCCTATACCACCAACAATAGCTGCAGCAAAAATTGGAAGCATATTATTGAAATAAGTAAATGGTTTAAAACTTTTATCTAAACCATATAATGCTCCGCCAATGGTTGCCAACACCCCTGCTATTATCCATGTAATCATAACAATCTTTTTTGGATCTATTCCAGACAACAATGCAAGATCTTCATTATCAGAATAAGCTCTCATACTTTTTCCTGTTTTTGTTTTATTTAAAAACCAAAAAAGAGTTGAAACTAAAATTAATGTTACAACAATTGTAATTACTTGAGTGGACTTGATTGCTAGACCTTCGTTAAGACCTGTCATTTCTTTGAACTCACCAGCTTTAATCAAAAATTTTTCACCATCAAAAAATCTTCTATCAGAGGGGCCGATGATTATTCGAACAACGGCTTGGGTAACGAACATTACTCCAATACTCACCATTGCTAATTGAACAGGTGGGCTTTTACTAACTCTATAATATTTAAAAACAAATTTATCTATCAAAAGCATATAACCAACCATAAATATAATAGCAAAAGGAATTGCAATGAGAGCAGTTGGTAAAATGCCTAAGCTTATTCCTAAAGATTGAAAATACCATGTAAACAAAATTGTAACCATGGTTCCAAAAGACATCATATCTCCTGTAGCAAAGTTTGCGAACCTTAAGATCCCATATATCAATGTTACAAAAATTGCACCCAAGGCTAATTGAGATCCATAGGCTAATGCTGGTACAAAAATATAATTTAATAAAAGTACAATCGCGTTTATATAATCCATATCAACCGCCTAAAAATGAACTCCTTACTCTTGGATCATTTAGTAATTCTTTTCCTGATCCTGAATAACGATTTTCTCCTGTGACTAACACATAACCTCTGTCTGAAATACTTAGTGCTTGTTTGGCATTTTGTTCGACCATCAATATTGCAACATTTGTACGTTTAACTTTTACAATATGATCAAACAATTCATCCATTACAATTGGCGAAACTCCTGCGGTTGGTTCATCTAACATTAAAACTGATGGTTTGATCATTAGCGCCCTACCTAGTGCAACCTGTTGTCTTTGCCCTCCTGATAATTCACCAACTAATTGATTTCTTTTTTCACTTAATATTGGAAACAATTCATAGATCTCATTGATTACTGAATTATAACTCTCATCAATTAAGAAGGCTCCCATTTCTAAATTTTCCTCAACAGTCATTCCTGCAAAAACATTTTTCGTTTGAGGTACAAATGAAATTCCTGACTTAACTCTATCTTGTGGAGACAATTGTGTAATATCTTTACCATCAATTATTACTGAGCCAGATTTTAAATTTAACAAACCTAACATTGCTTTCATTGCAGTCGATTTTCCCGCACCATTGGGACCTAAGATTGAAACAATTTCTCCTTTATCGACATTCACTGAACACGAATTAATAATGTCTGGACCATTTCCATATCCACCAGTCATCTTATTTCCCTCAAAAAATGCCATTATCAATTATCCCTAATTTTTGATCCCCTGCCCAAATAACTTTCAATTACTTTTTCGTCTTTTTTTGCATCCTCCACTGAACCTTCAAATAATACTGATCCTTCAGCCATTACAATCACAGGATCACATAATCTTCCTATGAAATCCATGTCGTGTTCAATCATACAAAATGTATATCCCTTTTCTTTATTTAGTTTTTCAATAGCTGTACCAAGATCTTTCAGTAGTGTTCTATTCACACCTGCACCCACTTCATCTAATAGAACTAACTTTGCATCTACCATCATTGTTCGACCAAGCTCCAATAATTTTTTTTGACCACCAGATAAATTTCCTGCTAGCTCATTTCTTAAATGCCCTAAATTTAAAAACTCTATAACTTCAATGGCTTTTTGCTTAATAATATTTTCTTCTTTCATGATTAATGAAGGTTTAAATATTGCATTTATCAATTGTTCACCTGACTGATTACCAGGAACCATCATTAAATTTTCTAAAACTGATAAATTTGTAAATTCATGTGCAATTTGAAAGGTTCTAAGTAAACCTTTTGAAAATAATTCATATGCCGGTACATCAGTTATATTTTCGTTGTTAAACATGACACTACCAGCCGAACATTTTAGATTTCCAGCAATCAAATTAAATAAGGTAGTTTTTCCTGATCCATTAGGACCGATTATTCCAGTTATAGTTCCCTTCTTAACTTTAAGTGAACAATCTGATACCGCTGCTAATCCACCGAAATATTTTGATAGATTGTTTATCTCTAAAATATTTTCTGACATCAATTATTTGTTAAGTCTTTTGTAAATTCTATTGAGTGCATTTACTACAGATTTATAAGCCCCTCTTTTACTCATTTCTCTTAAACCTTGTTCGTTTAAACCTTTTGGAGTTTGAGACACTTTAACTAAATGTCTTAAATCTTTTTTTGAATTTACAACTGCATCTTCAGATAAGGCCAAAAATAAAGTTGTTATATATTTCTGTGCATCAGATCTTTTAATACCTTTTTTTATCAACCAAGTACTCATCACATTTAATATTTCATAATAAGATGCCATCATCCCTGACGTTGACCAAAAATTAATTGATAATTCTTCGTTTTTAATTTCTATGGTAGATCCAATCTTATTAAAAAAATTTTTTACTTTTTTATTTGGTGGGCAGATAGGCACTGGTCCTTTTTTAAGAGAAATTGGCGGAAGTGGAATAGCTCTTACTAAGTCAGCTTTTACTTTTATCATTTTTCGAAGTTCTGAAAGTTTTATAGTTGAGATAAAACTTATAATTGTTTGACTAGATCTAAATCTTAAATTTTTAATAATTTTCTGACCAACAATTGGTGTGACTGCCAAAAAAATCCAATCACAATTATCAACAATTTTTTGATTATCCTTTTCAATAAATATCTTTTTAAACTTTTTTTTTAGTCCTTTTGCAATAAGACTATTTCGTGATGAAATAAATATCTTTTTATAATTAATTTTTGAAGAACATATTCCAGATATAACTGAGGATGTTATTTTTCCAGTTCCTATAAAACCTAATTTCATAAATATCTTATAGTGATTAATTTATATTAATTAATAAAAAAAGAACCTCTAATTCGCAACAACTCTCTACTTAAATCTTTATGTTCTTTAAAGGCTTTTCTGCCATGAAGCCAAAAATAATTATTTGCTACTACAGATGATCCCACTGGAAGTTTAGTTATGATCTTTTTATTACTTTCCTCTAAACTATCAGATAATTTTTGTAAAAAAGTACCTTGTTTCATATTTTTAGGTTCAGGAAATTGATCAATATATGAAATTTGAGCTCTTCCATCTTTATCAGATGAAAATACTGGATGTTCAACTTTATAATCAATATTTTTACTTTTGGGAGAACCCCAAAGAAAATCTTCTTTTCCGACAGGATCATTAAATAATTCATCACAATGTTCCCAGTCATCGAGATGAAGCATGGCAGTTTCTCCACCCTCAACATTTTTTTCCTCTATTTTTGACATTAACAACCAATCAGTTTTTTCTTTTACATAGGTTCCATCAGTATGTAGATCCATATTTTTATAAGCCTTTCTTAAATAAGAGTCACTTTTATCCTCATGCTTAACATGAAATCTGGCATAGTATTTACCAGCCATTGCATCATGATTAGGGTTCCCAATAAGATGCGCAACAGCAGTTGAAAGCTTTACTAAAAAACTATCATCAATTTTAGATATTAAATTTTTAGGTTTAATAATAAAACAACCAGTATTTCGATCTCTAATAATTTTATTAATTAATTTAGATAATTTATTATTACTTAAATCATCCAAACTTTTTGCGATAGTAAATCTGGTAAAGGGTTTATATTCTAATGCAGTAATATCAAACTTATTAAAAGGAAAGATAAGTTTATTTAAAATTTCATCTCCTATATCTATGTTAATTATTCTTGGAGATTGCTTATTTGCATATATTTCAAATCCGTCAATTTTTTCAATCATAAATAACTGCTAAAAAGTGTAAGTATGATAGCAGAGAAAATTGTTGGGTAAACTAAATTTTTTTTAGTGATAAAAAAAAGCCCAATTGATAAAATTATTACAATAAGTCTTAATAAGTAATCTATCTCAGATAATAATCCTGATGGAAAAATTACAATCCTAGCTATTAATGCTGCTAACGTCGAGTATGCCAAGCAATTAAACCATCTAAATATTTTGGAAGTTTCTTTAATATTTTCTGAACTTACAACACCTAGAAATCTAGACAAAAATGTCGCTAATGAAGTAATTAAGATTACTAAAAAAATATTACCTGTCATTAGTTTCTCCAATAAAAAATGCAATTGTTCCAGCCACAAAACCACCAAATAAAATACACCACTCTGGAGATATAAAATAAAAAGCCGGACCTAAAATTGCACCAAGGATAATTGATAAACTAATTTTAATAGTTTTCATTGCCCCCACCATCATACAAGTAAAATAAATTGGATTTATTATTGCTAACCCAATTAATATATCTCTATTTAAAAAGTCTGATGCAATATAACCAATAAATGTAGAAAAAATTGCTACCGACCAGGTTGCAGTACCAATACCAATCCAAAAATCTATCCTTGCTTCTTTTTTTATTTGTTCATAATTATCTTTCATTATTAGCCACGATGAGACGGCAATGAAGTGACATGATAAATAATATTTCCATTTAGGTTGCGTTTGGTGCATCAACAAAGGCATTAAGGAAACTGTCATTGGATACAATCTTGCATTTACTAACCAAACAGCAATGAAGATATTTATTAATGATGATCCAATTATAAGTGACTCTGCCATCACTAATGAACCTGGTAATGCGTAAGTTAAAAAAGTTGAAAAAAGACTTTCTTGAATTGTAAAGCCAATATTTTTTAAAAGGGCTCCAATCGCTATGAAGCTAGCTCCCAATGCTATAGCTGGACTTCCAACACCTTTGATAGATGCGAAACCTTTCAAAAAATATTTTGAATCAATCATTAACCGCCCAGGAATAGGCGTCCAACATCAGGATTATTTAAGAGTTCATCTCCTTTACCTGCTATTGCAGTTTGTCCTGATACTAAAACATAACCGATGTCAGCAAACTCTAAACCTTTCTTTGCATTTTGCTCAACAAGGATTATTGTTTTTTTTTCATTTTGTTGAAGATCTCTTAAAATTTCAAATACCATCTCAATATATCTTGGCTCTAGTCCTATTGATGGTTCATCGACAAGTAAAACTGACGGTTTCATAACCAATGCTCTTGAAATTTCTAATAACCTTCTTTCACCACCAGACAAAACTTTTGCAGGTTGATTTCTTCTGTTTCTTAATCTTTCGTACTTCTCGAGAATTCTCTCAGCTTCTTGAAATGACTCCTCAGTTTTATCTTTGATAAATCCGCCCATTAAAAGGTTTTCTTCGACTGTCATGTCAGGGAAAACAGAATTATCTTGTAAAATATATGCTATACCAACTGATTTTAATTTTTCAGCTGGTGATAAATTGGTTATCTCTTTTCCATCAATTTCTATTTTGCCAGAAAAAATATTGGTAAATCCATAAATTGAATGGAGAATAGTTGATTTACCAGCACCATTTGGTCCTATTAAACAAAGTGACTGAGCCTTGCTAACATAAAGATCAAAATTATGTAAAATTTCCATTTTCCCATAACCAGCATTCATATTTTTAATCGTAAGATGAATGTCATTAGGTGAAAGTTTTTTTAAATCATCTGCTTGAGGAGCCTTTCCTAATACTTCATATTGATTAGACATTATTGTGCCCCCAGGTATGCATCAATTACTCTTTTATCATTTTTAATCTCATCTGGTGTTCCATTAGCCAGCATTTTGCCGTGAGCTAAACAATAAATACTTTCTGCTAATTGCATAATAACCCTCATATTATGTTCGATAACTAATAGAGTTATCCCAAAATCTTGGTTTACTTTAATTAACCTGTCTATTATTCCATTGATTAGAGTTGGGTTAATACCTGCCGTTGGTTCATCTAACAAAAGCATTTCTGGTTCATTCATCAAAGCCATTGCCAACTCAAGTAATTTTTGCTGACCAAAAGATAAGTCGCCAGCTCTTAATTTTCTTTTTTGATAAAGTCCGACAAAATTTAAAAGATTTTCTGCCTTCTCGGTTAAATCTTGAGGAATTTTTGAGAATATTTTTAATATACTTTCATCACTACCTTTGTGGCTAATTAACATATTATCTACACAATTTAATTTTCCATAAATTCTTGTTTGTTGAAAAGTTCTTAATAAACCGAGTTTAGCAATTACAGGAACTGGTAATTCAGAAACTTCTTTACCATTAAATTTAATTGAACCTTGATCTATTGGATAAGTTCCTACTATTGAGTTAAATAAAGTTGTTTTTCCTGAGCCGTTTGGACCAATTAGTCCAAATATTTTTCCCTTTTCTACTGACATTGAAATGTCAACATTAGCCTTAACACCACCAAAAGATTTACTTACATTATTTACTTCTAAAATACTCATTTCAGTTCTACCTGTGCTTTTCGATCTGCCTCATCTACAACTTCCCCAAATCGTTCAGGATATTTTTCTCTCAACCACCCCATAATTCCCTCTGGGAAATAGATGACAATGACAACTATCAAAACTCCTAAAGCAACATACTGCCAACCTAAAAAGAATGTCCAAAATCCTTCTTTGAATATATGAAATACAGTAGCGCCAATCACAGGACCCCATAAAGTTCCCTTTCCTCCGAGGATCGCCATCAAGACCATAAATACTCCCATCTCTCTTCCGTCAAAAGCAACGTCGGTAGAGTCTATGTAACCAACAAGTCCACCCATGATACCTCCTGCTAAACCGCAGAAAAATGCTGATACCATCCAACCAATTATTTTATATTTCATCGTTTCAATTCCCATTGCCTCAGCTTTATCCTCATTATCCCTGATCGCATTAAGAATTAATCTAAAACGAGTTGAATAAATTGCTCTCACTGCTATGAAAGTAAGAACGAGCGCACCAAAACTTAAAAAATAAAAAAATTCCCCTCTTGCCTCTAAACCACCAACGTTTGGAAAAGGTGGTGTGGTAAAACCTTGACCTGCTCCAATAATCTCTATACCACCAGAAATTTCTCCTGCAGCAACTCCTAAGCCTAAAGTACAAATTGCAAAGTAATGCCCTCTAAGTCCTAAGATGGCATATCCAATTAATCCCGCAACAATAGTTGGAACAACAGCAGCCACTACAAGTCCAGCCGCCATTCCTTGAAAAAACTGTGTAGGTGTATGAACAAAAGTTTTTTCTCCTCCACTTTCTGTCCACTCTGCTAAAGGAAAGAACATGCCAACTTGTACAGAGGCACATAAATACATTCCTAAACCATAGAATAAAATATTTCCAAATGTATTGTATCCCATTTCCCCACCCTGAATATTCCAAGTGGTGGCTAAAACAATCAATACACACAAAATAGATAATTGAACTTTAAATGCCGGAAATACAAAGGGTGCAGTGAGCCCAAATATTAAGATTGCAGCATATAATATGACATTTTTATTCATTATTTTAGATACTCTCTTTTTCTTGAAAGTTTAAATCTTCTATAAACGAGAATTAAAACTAATAATAAAAACACTGAACCTATTCTAAATTCTGTACCTAATATATAATCAGCAAACTCTTCAAAAACACCAAGGCCCATCCCTGACATTGCAACACCAGGTAAGTTGCCAAGTCCCGCAACAATAACAATCATGAATGATCTAATTGTATATGGTAATCCCATATAAGGATGAATTGTAAAAGTTATTGAAATTAGTGCTCCCGCAACACCGCAAAGAGCAGCATTTAATCCAAAAGTTGCTGCATAAACTTTTTCTGTATCTACACCTAAAATCTTTGCAGCTCTTGCGTTTTGAGCCGTTGCTCTAATTGCCCGACCAAGTTTTGATTTTTTCATATAAATTACTAAACCAATAGCAAAAACAATACTAACGAATGCCGAAAATATTTTTGAGTTTGGCAAAACTACTGCACTATCAAACAAAAATGTTGTGCCATAACCTGAATTTGCCAAGACAACATCAGCACCAAATGCAAAGTTCATCAGTTGCATAAAAAGAATACTTATGCCGAATGTAGCAAGAATTGAGATAAATAAATCTCTATCAACGACTTTATTTATTACTAATTTATAAATTCCGACACCAACAAAATACATTATAATCGGTGAAACTATTACTCCCCAGGCTGGATGAATTCCATAAAGATACATGAAGTATGCAATGTATCCACCAAGAATAACTAAATCACCTTGGGCAATGTTGATGATATTCATCACTCCCCATTGCAGAGCCATACCATAAGCAATTAACGCAAATAAAATTCCAAGTAATATCCCGTCCAAGCAAGCTTGAACCGTTATCATCGGATACTGAAAAACCATGAAATCCATAATTTGCCTCTAAAAAAAATACCCCCTAGAGTTTAGGGGGTATTTAAAGATTTGTTATTATCTGTCAGACCACTTAGGAATTGGGTGAATCAATTTAGCTGATGCCCACTTCAGTGGAGCTACAACTTTATTTTCACATTTTCCAGCGCCATCACACATTACTTGGAAAAGTACCATCGGCTTGTCAACATTTTGACCACCCGGTGCGAACTTAATATTTCCATAGAATGTTTGCATGTTCGTAGCTGCAAGAGCGTCTCTTACTTTCTTTTGATCGAAAGAATTCGCTCTTTCAAAAGCATCCTTGAACACTAACAATGCTGCAGAAGATTCTGCTGATTGATATGGCGGATCATATCCAAACTCTTTTTGAAAGTCTGCCGCATACGTCATACCATCTTTAAAGAAGTTATCTTTATAAGTTAGTGTTTTATGCCATTGAGAAGCACATAATGCGTACTGAGAGTTTTTACCATGTTGTTTTGATAATTTCGCAGCATCACAATGTGTCATTGCTAACATTGGAACATCAACTTTCATTTCAGCAATTTGTCTTATTGCAGTTAATGCACCTTTTGTATGACCTGATACCACAAGAACATCTGGCTTCATTTGTTTTACTTTAACTAATGTTGCAGCCATATCGTTAAGCTCTTTTGGTAGCTTATCGTCAATTATAATCTCAGATCCAGTTTCTTTCGCTGCATCTAAAATACCTAATCTTACGTCTTGTGAGAAAGCATCTTGTTCAAATGCTTGTGCAATTCTTACTCCTTTTCCACCATTTAACTCAACTGCTGTTCTAATAGCTACATCAAGATATAAATTAGCTGGAGCTAAAACTGCAAATAGATATTTGTAACCTTTGGTAAACAAAGATCTAGACGCACCATTTGCTTCCACCATTGGTACACCATATTTTTCTGTAACTGGTGCAATTGCTTTTGTTAAACCTGAACTATAAGGCCCAAGCATAAACTCAACACCATCTTGTGAGATTAATCTTTCTGCTAATTGAGCTGCTCTTTTTGGGTTTGACTCATCATCATAATAAATGATTTCAAACTTATAAGTTTTTCCACCAACTTTAACACCACCCATGCTATTAATTCTATCAACAGCCATGTTATAACCGTTTTGTGTATGAACACCATTAGATGAATATTTTCCAGTTAATGAAATAGCAGCACCTAAAACAATTTTATCGCCAACTACTTTTGCAAATGAAACAACTGAAGTTGAAAGTAAAATTGCTACTGCAGAAATAAAACTCAAGATTATCTTGTTTATTTTCATTTTATTTCCTTCTGTTATTAATTAATTAATTCTTAATTAAATAAATAATTTTCCTCTATTGCAAGAGGCAAAAACAACTTTAGATATATTCTAATATTGTTGTGTAACAATAATAATTAACGCAATGATAACTAAAACACTCGCTGAGATTGTATTAATTGTTTTTGGATTTGCTTTGATCCATGTAATTAATTTTTGTGCTAGCAAAGCATAACCAATCAAAGAAACAAAATCTAAAACAACATAAGTTGTAATTAAAATAAAAAATTGAACAATATAATTGGTATTAAAGTCAATAAACTGGGGAAATATTAAGGGAAAAAATAACCAAGCCTTAGGACTTGTACCAGCAACTAAAAAACCATCTTTATAAAAAGAAAAAACACTTTTGGTGCTAATTATTTTTGAGTTTACATCTTTTGGTGAAGATTTGTACACATCATAAGCTAAATACATTAAATAAATTACCCCAAGCCATTTAAAAAAGTTTAAAAAGTTTGGATTGTCCGACAAAAAAGTTCCTATAACAAAAATTACTAAAGTTGCTTGAAATAAATTTGCTGTGACATCACCTAAAGCTGTCCAAATACAATTTTTAACACCATAATTCATAGAATAAGAAATAATTACTATCCTAGGGGTACCTGGTGTAATGAATAGAAAAATTATGATCTGTAAAAAAAGGATAAAATCTAGGGGGAGCATAAAAAGAAAGATAGTCCTAAAAAACCGGGAGCTAAAGATGGCTAAGTAGGACTATCAAATCACACTATAACAGATCCTAAAAAAAATGCATTATCGATTTTTTTCAAATATAAAGGATTTATGAAAAAAAAAGGTCACAGGCCAGTTACCCGAGTCAAAAATCCAGAGCCAAATTTTGAAGATCCAGATTGGGTCATCTGGGCAGCCTGGGCCGATAGGATCACTTTTGAAGATATCGAGAAAAAAACTGGCTACCGTGAATCTGATGTTATTAAGATAATGAGAAAATCTCTCAAACCATCCTCATTTAGATTATGGAGAAAAAGAGTTCATCAAAAAAGCATCAAACACAGAAAAAAATTTGAATATTCAAGAAAACAAATTACTAGTAAAATAAAAAAAGGTGATTATCTATAACTTATGAAAAAAATTACAATTTATACCGGTCCCATGTGTAATTATTGTGAAGCTGCCAAAAGATTACTTACAAGAAACAATGCACCTTATGAAGAAATTGATGTTGCAAAGGTTGATGGTGCAAAAGATGAGATGATTCAAAAAGCAAACGGTAAAAGAACAATTCCTCAAATTTTTTTTGATGAACAGCATATCGGTGGATATGATGAGGTTAGAGCACTAGAGAAAGAAAATAAACTTCAGGATCTTTTAAAATAATATTTCAAAAAACTTTTCTTAAGTTTAAGGCAATTTCATCAATGGTTTCAGGTCTCATCGCATTATTATTTAGTAAATGAAAATCAATATCTAAACCATTAACGTTTTTAGTATAAATATATTTTGATTTTAAAATATCATCTCCTTCGATTTTAAAAGCAAAATTAGTATTTTTTTGTGGTAAATAACCAATTGCTATGTGAATTTTGTTTGTATTACCCACTCCGTGTGCATTATTATGTTCCCAAATAAAAAATAAACTAAAGTTATCATCATAAATAACATCAACACCTACTTCACCATTAATATTGTGTAATGCTCCAGAATTTAATTCAGTATCAAATTTACTTGAGCTATCACTTATGTAAGAATACTTTATGTTAGAAGAGCGGTGTAAATTAGCTTGATATTCAATCTTGCCATGAGCTTTCATTTTATATTTTTTATTATTCAATTCTTCGACTGAAGCTAGGGATAATCTTAAATTTCTTGATTGAATACTTTGTTTATCAAATCTCATTGCAGTTTTTCCGCTTTCAGAATAGCTACTTAACAATGTATATCCTAAATCTATTTGAACAGCTGGTATCAAGGTAAGTTCTTCTTTTTCAATTTCCTCTTTCAATTTTAAAGTTCCATAGATTTGTTTACCATTTCTATTTCCGGTTAATTGATTTCCATCTAAAACACTTGAGATATCTGAATTAAGTGCACCAATACCAACAACCGCATCTAAAAATCTTTTGTCATCTTTTACTGGAGTGGTTGAATAATAGGTTAAATTGTAAGTATCTGTATCTAGCCTACTTCCATCAATACCAACTTTCACATCATTTTGACTATATCTAAACGCTAGGCCTTTTATTTCTCGATCATCAGTAAACTTATCAGCACCAATAGTAATACCATCAGTATAGATTTTTTTCTTTGATGATGTGTCAGTTTCTCGAACTTTACCAAAAGCTAAACTTCCCTCAGCCCAATAAAAGATGTCTTTATTTTTACTTTTTTCTTTAGGAGATGTTGAAACTTGAATAGCCTCAGCTAGAGAAGCTAACATTTGATTAGAGAAATTAAGTTTAATATTTCTAAAGCTTAAATCTTGAAGATCTTTATTTCGTCTAATCCATTTTAAACGATTGAGCGCTGTGTCTGTTGAGTGTTCAATTGTTCTATTTGCAATATTAATTTGGGCTTCAGCTACTCCTCTTCTATCTCCTTCTGTAATCTCTGTACATTTTCCAGCAAAAAGGTTGAACGGACAAGGCAAGTGATATTCTATAATCATTGCATTCGTGCCAGTACCAGAAACAGCAAGATGTGAAACATACATTTTTAACCCAGAGGGACTAAAGTCTATACCTTGGGGGTCACCATCATCTGTGGGATCTGGGTGTGAAAATTGTTTTGCTGTTGCACCACCATCAAAAGATGCTGTCGAAATATTAAAACCCTCAGATAAAGTATATTGATTAATCTCATTAAATGCTGAGTCTACCACAAACATTCTTGTACCACTTTGATTGAACGTTATACCAGTATATTGTTTTCCACCCGAAACAGTTGACACTTCAGCAGATCTTATAAAATTAGCTCCACCCGAAAGATCAAAACTTTTGTTTAATGAATATTGATGCAAACCAAATCCATTCTCAGTAACAAACATCATTGTACCATCAGGACTAAAAACTAGACCAAATAATTTACCCTTGTCAACTTGCGCCGAAACATCAATAAAATTTCCAGTATACGTTGCTGATGATATATCAAATTTTCTAGAGAGTGAATATTCAAATACTCTTTGTTCTGATCTTCCAGCAATAAACATTTTTGATCCATCATTGTTAAACCTAACACCAAATGGTCTACTACTACTATCTTCATTCAGTGAAAAGTTATGGACAAAAACAGCTGTCGAAATGTCGTATGGTGTTGATAGAGTATATTCAAATACGTCGTCTGCATTAGTATCAACTGTAAACATTTTTGTTCCATCATTATTAAATGTAATTTCTCTAGGATCAGTTAATTGAGCATTAACATCAAATTTTCGTACTACATAATTGGAAGTAGTAAGATCATCGCTGGATGATATAAAATTAGCATACGCGTTTTGAGCAAAAAAATTAGATATGACAAAAAAAAAAGATAAAAATATGTAGATCTTATTTTTTTTCATAAATTTTATAAATTAATTTTTAATTATTAAGGAACAAAAATAACAGAAATGTTAGAAATTTGAACTATAATTAGGCGTTCTACTATTTCCTATATTTAATTCATAAACACTTATAAAAAAAAATTAAAAAATTTAAAAATATTAAAAAGTACCGGAAATCTCTAAATTTGCACCATAATCAGGGATTTTACTAAATAAACTATAATTAGAATTTAATTTTAAATTAAAATTACCAAAGTTTTTTAAATAACTAATCTCAGTATTATTATTATTCGTTGGATCATAGATCACATCAAAATTAGCTTGATTAACTTGTTTTTTTCCTAATTTAAATAATAAACTATCTGAGTAAGCACTATTACTAAGACTTTGGAATCTTTCATAATTGATTGCCAACGTATAACCATTCATATCTACATACTCAAAGCCAATATTTCCCCTAATATTATGCAAAGAATGTTTTTTTAAAGTTTTTCTTACTGTTGTATTATCAATGTGATTTTTATAAAAATGATCAATATCTGGAGTTAAATCAAAAATATATTCTACAAAACCGTTTCTGTTAAGAGTTTTATTATCTAGATATAAAGTGTCGTCAAACTTAAAACCCCCCGAAACATTTCCAGTCTTAAAAGTAAGTCTTTCGTGAACATCTACGCTGTTAGTGGCAGAAGTTCCAAAATCCGTATACTCTGAAAGTTGGGTAATACCTATCTCAAATTTACCAAACGGAGTTAAATTATGTTTAGTATATTCGTTTTCATTTTCATAAACTATTGAAGTAAAAATTTGTCTGCCGTATCTTTCTCCTGTAACAGTATTTTTGACTAATTGATCAATGCTTAAAAAGCTTGCACCAATTAGAGTATTAAGATTTGATTTTCCATCTAAAGGTAAACTTCCATACATATTTAAAGTATATGCTTGGGCGTCTAATTTACTTCCTAGACCAGTATCAATTTTAACATCATCATTGCCATATCGAAAAGCTAGACCAAAGATTTTATTATCGATTAATTTATCAACTCCAAACATAATACCCCTTGTTCTAATGTCTTTTGGTTTAATGAAACCTTTTTCTCCTACTCTGCCAAATGAAATATCAACGTGAGACCAATGAGACCAATTCCTCATATTCTTAAAAGGATTTTTATCTTTTAAGGATGCATGAATATATTGATTATTATTAAGTGAGTTTTCTAAATTATGTTTTAAAGAGTTCTCTAAATTATGCTTAAATGAAGCTAAAATTGGGTTATTGATATCTAGTTTAAAATTATGACTGTTTAAATTTGTTTTTTCTTCATTTCTACGTAACCAATCAAATCTTTTGAAAATTGTATTTGAGTTTTGATAAATTACGTTTTTAGCTATCTCCACTTGTCCACCTATGACAGTTACTATTTCATTTTCACAAATTACAATTCCATAAGGACAAACTAAATCATATTCATGTACTCTATCACGCTCACCTTCGTCACCCGTCTGATATGTAACTTGATAAAATTTCATTCCATCTTCAGAAAAACCCATACCGAGGGGAGTACCGTCAGTTCCATCACTTCCTACATCCTCGAATACTTGCTCAACTTTTCCAGCAAACGTTGCTGTTGTAATATCAAAGTCTGAACTTAATTTATAAACATAAATGTATCTCGTGTCTGGAGTTGTACCAGATTCAATTATATACATTCTTGTACCATCATCATCAAATGAAAAATCTTGAAGTACTGCTGTTGTACCACTAATAGCAAAACTATTTCCTTCGGTAACTGTGCTCGTGTCATAAGGAGTAGATAAATTAAATTCTACTACTCTTTTGTTAGAATCAACATCAATAAGGAACATCTTTGTACCATCAAGATTAAATTTAACAGCTCTGTTATTACCTATATTTGGATCTGGACCTGTTGCAAAATCGAAACCATCGTCAGCAACACGGGTGGCACTTGAAAAATCATAGGGAGTTGAAAGCAAATTGGCATTGAAACCACCTCCATTATTGATAGCAAAAACTTTTGTTCCATCGTTATTAAATTCAAAACCTTGTGGTTGTTGTATGTTGTCAACACTTCCATTAGTAGCTAATTCAACTTTACTATTAAAATCGATCGTAGAAATATTAAAAGGGGTATCAACATCGAATTGTATCAAAACATCTGCTCCAGAACGAAAATCAGAGAAAAAAATTCTTGTTCCTTCAGGATTAAAACGAACATCTGATGGAGATTTTACAATATTAGTTAAGCTAACTGTCCTTAACAAACTAGGTTTAACTTCAGCATATGAATTAGAAATAAACGATAAACAAATAATCAAATAAGTGATTATTTTTACTGGTAAAAAAAAATTCATTATAAAATTTTATTAACTTCAAAAATCAATGTCAAAAATAAAATTAGAAAAAAAACTTAGAATTATCGAAGAATACTAAGGGGATCGTAGTAGCAACCTATTTCTTCTATCGTCTCAAAAAAGATTGCATTTAATTCTGATGAATGAATAGTTGGACAAATTCTTTCTGCCTGTAAATTATTTGTATATTCTTTTTTAACTTCATTAATTGCTAATGAGCTTGATAAAGAGGTGGATGCTTGTGCTAAACTTCCTGTATGAGCTAGAGTAAAAGCAGGGCTAATCATTGCTGAATATTGAGTACAATTACTCAAAATAGGCAGTAATAACATTAATAAAAAGATTCGTTTCACATGAGCAATCTACATAAAATTGAAAAAATTTAAATAATCAATTTATTCAATTTGGGTTTCAAATTATTTCTTCTTTATCAACTCAGTATTATTAATGTTTATTGCCATACAAGTGATGTCATCCCTTAACTTTTCTGCACCCCAGTTAAGCTCTTTTTCGATAGCTTCAACTATAGACTTTGGTGTGACCTGTGACATTTCGTTTATAATATTTTGCACCCCCTCAGCTCCTAACTCTTCACCATTTTTCATATATCCTTCAGTTACTCCATCCGTGTAAACGACAAAAGTTTTATCTTTAAGATTAATAGTATTTGATTTCACCATCGACTCGGTGAAATATTTAACAATACCAATGGGTGGCATATCGGATTTGATATATTCATAATTTTTATTTTCATCAAAAGTAAGAATGCTTTCATGACCTGCATTAATAAAAACTAGCTCGCCAGTTTTAATATTTAATTTGCCAAAAACAGCAGTAACAAACATTCCTTTAAACTTTGCTTCTACCAATTCATTATTGACACCAAAGACAACTTTTTCTAAAGGGAATTTTAAATTAGTAAGTGTTCTAAAAATTGAGGATGCTTTTGCCATATACATTCCAGCCTTAACACCTTTGCCAGATACATCAGCTAAAGTAAAAAAATATTCTTCAGGTGTTGATCTGACGACATCAAAATAATCTCCAGAAACGTCTCTTGCTGGAACGTTTTTGGCAAAAATAAAATTTTCAAATTTCGTAATATCTGGAAATAAGCTTTTTTGAACTCCCGCAGCAAGTTCTCGTTCTTTTAAAAGTTTAGCTTCTTTTTGTAAATTAGCTAAAGCCATTTTATTTTCTTCAATAAACCTAAAATAAAGACCAGTCAAAAATGTTATTGTTACAATGAAAATTGGATAACTAAAATCTACTAACTCTGATCTAAATTTATAAATTGAAAAACCAATAATGATAATTGCTAAAATGTTACCAAAGAAGATTGACAAACTATATTTCGGTTTAATTTTTTGCGATAAAATAAAAGTTAATAATGCAACGATAATAGAAAACATCAATTCAAAGATATAAGTGTTTGGATTTCTTATTAAATAAGATTGATCTAAAATATTTTCAATAACATTTGCATGAACCTCTACTCCAGGTATTGTAATACCCAGTGGAGTTTTTACTAAATCGAATAAACCTTGAGCTGATGCACCAATTAAAACGTATTTATTCTCAAAAAAACTTTTTTCAAAATTACCATCGTAAACATCACTCGCAGAAATATATTGTTTTTTTTGGGATTTTTTATATTTAATCCAAATAATACCATTAGGATCAGACTCTACTTTATAAGGTCTGGCACTTATTCTTTGAATACCCACCTCATTTAATTCCACATAAATATTTTTTTGTTTTGATCCAACTCGAACCATTTCTAAGCCCATAGTTGGATATATCTTTTTATTAAACTGAACAATTAAAGGAAGAGATCTAATAATACCATCGAGCTGATCTAAAAAAGAAATGGATCCTAAACCTTGAACATTTTTTTCTAATTTTTCTAATGAACCTATTGAATAAGGATAAGCGTATGTAAATTCCTCTGGCTTTCCTCCTTTAGAAAGAAATCGTGCTTTTGCTTTTCGATTATAGTTTGAATGCGATGGGACATTACTACCTAAAACTGCAATAATTGATTTTGACTCTTTCAATTTTTCAGCAAATAAATCATCTGGCCCTTTAAGATTTTGTAATTCAGAAACATCTGAAGGAATTAAGTTATATGATTTAATAATTTCATCAGGAGATTGTTTATCTTTTTCAGTGAAAAATATATCGAACCCGATAGCTTTTGGATTTGAAGTATTTAGTTGATCTAAAATTTCTGCAAAAACTGTTCTGTTCCACGGAAATTGCCCGAACTTACCAAGGCTTTGTTCATCAATATCAATGATAACTACTTCGCTGTCTTTTTCTTGAGCAAATATTTTTTGATACAAATCAAAACTTAAATAAGAAACTGACTTAATAAATGCTGGATTTAAAATTTTAAGAAAAATTAATAAGATTAGTAAAACTAAGAAAACAAAATAGTTTAGATTTTTTTGTACAAAAGCTTCCACAAAGTGAAATTTATATCTAATTTAAGCAATGTAAATGAAACTTATTAAGAACTAGCTAATTACTTCTTTTTTCTTCTTTTCTTTTTAGCTTTTTTCTTTTTCGCAGCTCTTTTCTTTTTAACAATTCTTTTCTTCTTAGCTACTTTTTTCTTAGGCTTTTTCTTAACTACTTTCTTTTTCTTTTTAACTACTTTTTTCTTTTTGACTGCTTTTTTCTTTACCGCCTTTTTCTTTTTAGCTGGTTTTTTCTTCACTGCTTTTTTCTTAGTAGCTTTTTTCTTAGTTTCTTTCTTTTTAACTACTTTTTTCTTTTTAGAACCTTTTTTGGTAGCTTTTTTCTTTTTGCCTTTTTTCTTATCTACTTTTTTTGCTTTTTTCTTATTATTCTTTTTCTTTTCTGCTTTTGCTTTTTTCTTTTTAGCTTTTTTCTTCTCAGCTCTTTCTTTTTTAATAGCAACTTTCTTCTCTTTATCTTTTTGAATATTTTCTTTAATTATAGATTTGATTTCGTCTTTTTCAAAACCCATAGACTTAAGCTCTTTTTTGAGTTGTTTTTTCATTTCTTTTCTCTTACCTTTTTTTTCATCTGGTGAGAGCTTTGCAACTCTTAAGGCTTTCATCTTTTTGTTAAATTTCTTTAATTGATTTTTAGTAATTTTTTTTGCTTGCCCAGGTGCCTTACCTTGAGTCATGGAAGCCATGCTATAAGGATTATCAAGTAGAGTTGAGCCCAAACTGTTTCCAATAAGCACAGCTCCAGGTCTCATTCCTAAAGTATTATTTTTCCCGGGACCTATTAATAAAGTATCCGTTCTACCTTTTGATACAATCGTTTGAAACTCTGTTCCTCTAGAACCAAGTGTTCCCTCTGGTACTTCCACGGTTAAACTATCAGGATCTTTTTTACTAATTAAACCTGAGATGACTTTTAAACTTCCTTGTTTAACACTTGCAACAATCTTTCCATCATTTGTCGCTGGATCAAAAATAAATGTATCCATCACTACTTCAGAATCTTCGCCGATAGTAAATGTTGATTGGTCTAAAAGTAAAATTTGTGTACCAGAACCAGCCCCTGCAACAATAGTTTCATTTAAATAAATCTTATCACCAGCTTTTAGTTGTCTTGTTTCAGTTTTTACAGTTCCAGAAATTGCCCCCACAATTCCCACTAACTGCTTTTCTATTTTCAATTCCTGAGCATTTATATTTGTGCTGATCATTAAGATCAGACTAACTAGGACTGGTAAAAATTTTTTCATTGAGTAAAACTAGCAAAAAATTGAGAAAAATAAACTTTAAAAACTCATATTGAACGTAAAAAAAATCAGCTTTTTAGGGGAATTTTTAAAAAATTATCAATTTAACTTTAATCCCTTAGAAAAACTTAATGCGAAGGAATCAGCTAAATAATCATAATTCATAATATTCGCCTCAGAAAAAGTTTTTTCATAAGACAAGTTTATAAACAATGTTCTGTTGGGGTCAATAATTGGAAAAATATCTCCTACTGCTTTAGTAAACATTATGTCAGTTGTAGTTGCGTGATCAGATCTTAACTTTGTAGAGTCAACTGATGAGTCTGCAACCTTATAATCATTAAAACTGGTTGAGGCACTCCAGGCTATATATGCCCAAGGAAATGCAAAATTTAAACCTAAACCAAATTCGTAAGTTTCATAGTCATTTCCTGCATCAACTTTTGCATCACTATCACTATAACCTAAACTGAGTGAACTAGAAATTATAGGAGTTAATATTAAATCATAACCAAACGTGTAACCATGCCCGATTGCATTAGTTTCATCAGCAGTTGGGTCAGTGGCATTCTGATTTGCTTTAGAATCTGTGTAAGAATAACCATAACTGAAAGAATGTCTTTCACCTGCTGTAAAAAAACCTCCGATCCCAACCATCAATGAAAAACTATCTGCATCATGCTGTGCATCAGTTTTACTCATAATTATATACGGACTCAAACTTTGATTGCCTAAAGTTGTATCAAGGCCGATGGTTAAACCATAGCTTTGAAAATCATCATCGGCTTCTTGATATTGATTGGAAGTTGTGTGACCAAAATTAAATAATAGCGATGACTCTTCCCCAACAGGTCTTGTAGCTGTTATACCTATTGAGGCGGTTTCAGTTCTGTCATGTTTGGGAGAAGTAAATTCAGATATTGAACCAGCGTCATATTTTAATCTGGTTTTAGAAACACTATTAACGTTATTTGAAAACGTTGCACCAAAACCAACGTCAGCTGTCAAATTCCACAAACCTGGTTCACGATCTTTTAATTCTTCTTCAATTTCTTGTAATGTTTCTAAATCTTCTGCAGAAAGATCTCTTCTTAATTTCATATCTTCTATAATCGTGTTGGCTTTTTCTGGCGAATCAATCTGAACTAAAACGGATAACAAATATAATTTGATTTCAACATTATCTGGATAAAGCATATTTAATCTCTCAAGTGTTGAGATTGTTTGTTTAAAGTTTCCAACTTTTCCTTGTTGTTGAGCATATTTTAAATTTAAATCTAAGTTATTAGGATCCTGTAAGATTTGCATGTAAGTAATGTTTTTTTCTGATGAAAAAGCGGATGTTGAGATCAACAAAATTGTTGAGATCAATAATAATTTTAATCTGTGTAAACTAAAAAACATAAAAATGAAAAGATATTAAGTATATTGTTTTTTTCAATTAATTAATTTTTTAAATAAGTCTTATTTTCCAATACTTATTAAAGTTAAATCATCAGATAGCTTTTGATTTTGACCAGAACTTATTACTGTTTTTGTAATCCTATCTAACTGTTTATTAGTATCTTTATTATAATTTTGTTCAATTATGTCAATTGAGCCTTCTATTCCTATCTCTTCACCTTTGTCATTTAAGCTCTCTGATAAACCATCGGTGAATGCATAAAACCTTGAACCATTTAATTTTGTTTTTTGAATATTATAAACACTTTTATCTTTTTGTTTGATCACTCCTAAAGGAGGTGCCAAACTTTCAAACTGATTATATTTTCCTTGTCCATCTCTTAAAATTGCAGGTTGATGACCTGCATTAACCCATCTAATTTCATCTGTGATTAAACTATATTCTCCAACAATTGAAGTTACAAACATTCCAGCAGTTTTAGTATTACTTAAATCGTTGTTCATGTGAAAAACCATTTCATCCGGATCAACTTTTGATTGGGCCAAAACCTCAAATAGAGTTGATGCTTTTGCCATAACCATCCCAGCATGAATTCCTTTGCCAGCTACATCGGCAATTATAAAATAAATACTATCGTTATGAGGATAAAAACTAAAAAAATCGCCTGATACTTCTCTTGCTGCAATATTAATTCCATGCACAGGATAATTTTTTAGATTTCTTTTGGGTAAAAAATTTTCTTGAACTTTCACTGCAAGTTTTACTTCTTTTGAAATTCTTTCTCGCCACTTATTTTTTTCATCTTCACTAGCCTCAAGTTTGCTCATTAGTTTATTATAATAAAGACCAATCACCCCCCCAGCAGTAAACGGATCTTGTGGTCCTCTTATTTTGAGATCGCCAGACTCTGATTGTTTATCTAAAATAGTAATTAAATCATGCTCAATTGATACAGCATTATGTTCTGCAATATTTAAACCTAATTCTTCTTGAACTGGGCTTACTCTTAATGGATAAAATTTATTAAAAAGACTTAAAATTATAAATGAAGATATAAATGTAAATGCACCAATCGAAATGATACCAATTAACTGAATTTTTATTTGAGAAAATCTATCAAGACCTGTATCTAAAATACTTAAATCGCTAAATAAACCAACTGCTAGTGTTCCCCAAACCCCTGCAGCTAAGTGAACTGGTACAGCTCCAACAACATCATCAATTTCAAATTTATTTAATATTTCGTTTACAATAATTGCAACAATTGCACCTATAATCCCAACAAAGATCGAGGTAACTGAAGTCATTGAATTACAACCTGCTGTAATTGCAACTAAACCAGCTAGAGGACCTAAAATGATATAAAATGGATCTGGCTTTTTAAATCTTAAATATGAAATACCTAATCCAGTTAATAAACCAAAAGCTGCTGCTAAGAAAGTATTGATTAAAATTAAAGGAACCGCATCATCCATTGCACCATTACTTCCGCCGTTGAAACCAAACCAACCAAACCATAAAATAAGTGTACCTAAGACTGCCAAAGGAAAACTAGAGCCCGTAAACTTTCCTTTATTAGCCTCTGAATATTTTCCAATTCTTGGTCCTAAAATAATTACTGCTGCTAATGCAATCCATCCACCAACTGAATGAACAATGGTGCTCCCAGCAAAATCAACAAAGCCTAAATCTGATAACCAACCAGTAGTTTTAACAGTTCCTGTTATTGCTAAAAGCTGATCCACTGCTTCATATTTAGAAAGATAACTTGAGGACCAGGCCCAATGTCCAACGATTGGGTAAATTACTCCAGTAGCTAAAACTGTCATAATAAGATAGCCATTAAATTTCATTCTTTCTGCAACTGCACCAGAAATAATAGTTGCAGCTGTTGCAACAAACATTGCCTGGAAAACAAAATAAGTCATGTACTCCGCTTTATCTGTTTTAAAGAAAAATAAATCAGTACCAAAAAATCCATTGTAGGAAGTACCAAACATCAAACCAAAGCCAAATATCCAAAAGATAACAACAGAGACACCAAAATCTGCTGCGTTCTTTAAAGCAACATTGATACTATTTTTATGTCTCGATAAACCGGTTTCCATACACATAAAACCCGCCTGCATGATGAAAACTAATATTGCACAATCAATAACCCATAAGGTATCTATATTACTTGTTAATATATCTATTACTTCTTGAGCCATATCATTATTCATAATGTTAATTACCTAGCAAATAAATTTCAACTAGCAATTAACAAAGTGATCAAATTGATTTTAATAATTTGATTTTAACAAGGAGTAAAGTTTCCACTTCTTGTCAATGTAAGCTTGCAAGAACCACCAATTTCTTGAGCTGAAATAACGTAATCAGATGCTCCTGTTTTGGAAATACACATTTCAAAACCAATTTCCCTACCGGTTTGACTTCTCTTATCATCTCCTTCTATCTTATATGGATTTCGGCCTAATAAACCTTCTTCAAGAGCTTTGGTTGACTCTCCAGATGCAGTGCACTCACCATCTGTAGAAGAGAAAAAATAATTCCCTGTGTTAGAATATTCTTCTGTTTGAGCTAATGATAGTTGCTGCATTAAAGCTTTCATAGACTTTTCTTTCGTCCCTGCAACATATCCATTATAAGATATAACACTTACTGCAGATAAAATTCCCAGAATTGCAACGACCACCAAAAGCTCAACTAAACTAAATCCTGAGCTTTTGGTAATCATATTTTTAAATAAATTAATTATTCAATATCAACTGTTTCTTTAAGTTCATCTCCTGCAGTTGCAGAACATGCATCCGTTAAACATGAAGTGATTGTAACTGTAAGTCCATCGTCAGCAACTAGAGTAAATCCCTCTTTTTTAGGCGCATCCGCACCTTCTGGAGTTGTATATTCTGATACAATTGCTGCACTTCCTGTTGCAAAAGGATTTTTAAACTTAGATAAAGAAGTTATTGCTGCAGCACTCACAGTATTTTCTGTTCCTTTATTAGCACAAGTTAAATTATCATCCATAGCTAATGTATTTCCCATGTTACATTTTTGTAACTCAGCAGCAATATATTTTATTACTGATGCTTGGTTAGATTTTGTAGCATTTATTTTTGCACTTGAAGTGTAACCATTGTAAGCAACCACTCCAACAGCGGCTAGAATACCAATAATTGCAACTACGACTAATAATTCAATTAATGTAAAACCTTTGTTATTTTTCATTTTTTCCTCTTTATTAATTAATTAATTATGAAAACTTATAATAAATTTTGTTGATGTAAACTGCAAATATTGCGCTTTATATCAATAAAATTAAACATCGAGGTCAAATTGGGTTTAATTTTAAGATGTTTTTTGTTATTAGCTTATTTAATATAGTGAATTATGAAATTTAAAGTCACAGATAGCGAAAATATCAGCACAGTTTTTTTAAATGGTGAAATAGACATGGATATTGCAGATGATGTTCGAGAAGTTATTTTTCCTTTAATTGACTCTGGTAAAGAAGTGCATTTAAATCTTAAAGATGTACAATACATGGACTCCTCTGGAATATCCGTAATTGTGGAAAGTAGTAAAAGAGCAAAAGATAAAAATACAAAGGTTGAGTTAAAAGAGGTAAGTCAACCTGTTGAAAAAGTTTTAGCAATGGCAAGGAAATTTTTATGACCTATAAAGTTACAGATGAAGGTGACACGAGTACAGTTTTTTTAGATGGTGAAATAGATATGGATAAAACAGAGGGTGCGAAAGAAGTTATTTTTCCTCTAATTGATGCTGGTAAAAATGTTAACTTAAATTTAAGTAATGTTCAGTATATGGACTCATCAGGTATTTCGGTTTTAATTGAAAGTCATCAAAAAGCATTAGAGAAGGGAACTAAGCTTATAGTTAAAGATGTTAGTAAATCAGTTTTAAAAGTTATAATGATGGCAAAGTTAGAGCAAATTTTAAATTTGGAGTAATTCAACAAAATGAATACTGAAGTCGCGGATCCAACAAATTTATCTGAAAAAAAAGATTTCTTAGTGAGATCATCAAGTCTTAAAGATGTAAGAAGTTTCTCAAGAGAAGTTTTCGAAAAATTTAAAATAGATGAAGATTTAAGAGAAGAATTAGTTTTGGCGATTGCCGAAGCTGCACAAAACATTGTCAAACATGCTTACAAAGATTTTCCTGACACTCAAGACAGGATGGCAGTAAGAATTACTTGTACTGGTAAAGAACTTGAAATTGCTTTTTTTGATAAAGGAAAACCAGTTGAGGAAAGTAAAGTTAAACATAGAGCAATCGATGATGTCAAACCAGGTGGGCTTGGTACTTTTTTTATTCAGGAAATAATGGATTCTATTAAATTTAAAGAAGGTGATAAGCCTTGGATCAATAATTTAGTATTAACAAAAAAACTCTAATTTTTACTTATTTTAAACTAATACTTAATAGACTCCAAAAGAAAATTATTTAATTATATAATGTATTGTTTTTAGTTAAAATTTTTAATGAAAAAAACTTTTTTATTTTTTATATTTTTTTTTATCTTATTTAATTCACATTCATTTGGTGAATTATCATTTGTTCAGACAAAAGATGTTACGAGTGATACTCCTGGTGTTAGAGGAATAAACTTTAAACCTGATGGTAAGATAATGTATATCACAAGTCGTCTTGGAAATGAAAACGCATTTGTAGTTCAATATTCGCTTAGTACACCCTTTGATATAAGTACTGCAACAAGATCTTTTAATGATGGAGATGGAACTCAATTAACATGTAGCACTAATATGAAATTACCACATGCAATAGAATTTAAGCCCGATGGTACAAAAATGTTTGTAGCTACCAATAAAGATTTCAGTGGAAATCCAGGTGTTGCTATTTTTCAATTTAAACTAACTACAGCATGGGACTCATCAACATTGGTTTGTGAGAAAATATATGAAGTAACAGAAACTGGAGTATATGTAGAGAATCAACTAAGAACTCTGGCTTTCAAACCTGATGGCACAAGGATGTTTGTAGGTGGAAAGACGACAGATAAAATAAGACAATTTGATTTATCAAATGCTTGGGATCTGAGATCCGGAGTAACACCAGGAGAAATTTCTGGCTCATTAGCAACTTCAGATACTAGTATGAGAAATATTCAATTTAATTCAGATGGAACTGCACTTTATGTAGCTGGAGATACTAATGCCAGAATGAACAAATATACCTTGAGCACTGCTTATGATATCACAACTTTGTCCTCAACTTTTTCTACTTTCGATTTAGGTAGCAGAGTTGATGATATGCGAGGTTTTATTTTTGCTGCAAACTTTACAAAATTATTTGTTACAAGTGACAAAGAAACTGCAGCTACTACAGATAAGATTCATGAATACGACCTACAATGTGCTGGGACCATTGCCTGTACTGATCCATCTGCTAATGCTGATGTAAAAGCAATTATTGAAGCTAACGTAGAAATGTCAAAACGTGTGATAAGAAACAATACGCTTCCGATTTTTCATAGAGTTGAGTGGCTTAGAAGACACAAAAATAAAGACAATCTCTCAAACTTAAATGCCAGTATTGATTTTCAAAATCAAAAAGTTGCAAAACTAGTTAGTGCGTTTGACGCTTTTAAGAAAGAAAGAGATAGAACTTATAGAAGTAATGATTGGTTCGATTGGAGTGAGGGAAGATTTATTATAGGAGAAAAAAATGTAAGCAATACATCCTCAAGAGATATTCAAAATTATGGAATATCTTTTGGTACTGACAGAATTGATGAAGACGATAGAGATTTAATGTACGGATATGTTTTTCAATTTGGAAAGGACGATGTAGATATTGGAAGCAATGGTTCTAATTTAAATACAAACACTTATAGTTTGGCTGCTTATCGCACAAAGATTAGAGATAATGATTATTTTACTGACAGTATTATTGGACTTAGCTTACTGGAAATTGATCATCGAAGAGTTATTAATGGCAACAAATTAGAGGGTAATAGAAATGGGCACCAAATATTTGGGTCAATGAATTTTGGGAAACGACTGCATAATAAAGATATCAACTTAAATCCAGGTGTTAAGTTTGAAATTGGATATACCAAGCTAAAACCATTTAATGAAAAAACAATTTTAGGTAGTAGTCTAGCTGATGCATTACATTATAAAGATCAAAATATTAAAACTGCGATAGCCACTATTGGAGTACTCTTTGATACAACAGATAAAGGAGAAAAAGATAAGGAAATCATTAATCACCATGGAAGATTAGAATTTATTGGAGACTTAAGTCCATCATCTAATGCAGAATTTTATTATTTGAATAATCAAAGTACCATCTATGAATATGAATCTAATAATAGATCCAAATATAATTATAGAATTGGTTATGGTATTGATAGAACATCGATAACAGGTTGGTCGACAGTTGTTAACATTGAGAGATTTGGTACGCGGGGAGGTTATTACGATGAGTTTTATTTATCACTAGGATATGTTCCAATAGATGAGATGAAATTTTCATTTGATTTGGATGAAACTATTAATACTAGTTTAAAATTTTCTAAAAAAATTGACATTTTTGATTTTAAAATTTCTACTGACTATAACTTTTTTGTTGATAAACCAAATTACAGCACAGATCTATTATTAAGTAATAGTTTTTAGAATATAAAAATAATCAATCTAATTTATTAAAGCACCAACGTTAAATATTGGTGAGTACATTGCAATCATTAGTCCACCAATCATCACCCCCATAAAAACAATCATGATCGGTTCTATTAGACTAGACATATTATCAACTGTAGTATCGAATTCTTCCTCATAGTAAGTAGCTACTGAATTAAACATTTCATCTAATTGACCTGTTTGTTCTCCTACAGAGATTAGTTGGCTAAATGTTGGGGGGAACAATGGCTCTTTTAAAAAAAGTTTTGTTAATGTGTCTCCCGAAAAAACTCCTTTTTTAACATTCTCTAGAGCATCCGTAATTACATCATTGTTACTGACAGATTTTGCAATCTCCAAGCTCTCTAATAAGTTTACACCAGCTGCACTTAAATTTCCCATAATCAATGAAATTCTAGCTAACATAGATTTTAAAATCATATCCCCAAATAATGGTAGTTTTAAAACTTGTTTATGCCATTTAAAACGAATTGCAGCGTTTCTTTTTGTAATAAACCTGAATCCAAAAAAACCTATTATACTTCCAAAAAGGATAACTTTTCCACCTGTTCCTCTTAAAAAATCACTCATAGCCATGATGGTTGCTGTAGCTGCTGGCAACTCTAAACCCATCCCATCATACATTTTAGCAAATACAGGTACTACTTTAACAAGCATGAACGCACTAACAGTTATTGCCACTGTAAACATTATTGCTGGGTACATTAATGCAGATTTAATTTTCTTCTTAATTTTTTCTTTTTTTTCAAGCGAGTCTACTATTTTAAGTAAGAATACATCTAATTTACCACTAGCTTCTCCTGCCTTGATTAAGTTGACATACACATTGTCAAAATGTTGAGGATATTTTTCAAAACATTTTGATAAGTTTACTCCACCTTCTAAACTTTTTCTTATATCCTCAATTATATCTTTAATCCCTTGGCTCTCCATTTGATCTCTAAGCATTGCTAAAACTTGAAGGATCGGCAAACCTGCTTTAACCATTGTTGCAAATTGTTTAGAAAATATAAGAATATCCTCTACTTTTACTTTTTTACTTTTGCCGAAAAGTGAGGATCCGCTTTTTTTCTTCTTTTCACCAGTCTTTTTCTTAGACTTAATAATATTTGTGATTATTATTTTTTTTTCTTTTAATAAATGTGAAGCCTCATCAAGATTAAGTGCCTCAATATCACCCTCAACATATTTTCCGTCAGATATTCCTTTATAAGTAAAAGCTTCCATTATTATTCACCTGAAAGAACTCTTTCGTATTCTCTAAAATTAAGCTCTCCCGATGCAATTAGTCTTCTCCCCATATCTTTCATAGTTTGAAAACCCTCTTTAATACCGATCTCTCTTAATTCAGGAGTAGTAGCTTGACGTAAGATTGCTTCCTTAAGGGGTTTTGATACCACTAGAATTTCATAAATACCTTGTCGACCTTTGTAACCAGTATTACTGCATTTAGCACAACCTTTACCTTTAATAGCTTTAACTCTGGATGCTTGTTCGGCACTGAAACCTAAATCCTGTAAAACTTTAGGATTAACATCATCGTCAGGCACCCTACAATCTTTACAATTTTTTCTTGCTAACCTTTGAGCAACAACTAATTGGGTTGCAGCACTGATTAAATAGTCAGGTGTTCCCATGTTTTGTAATCTAGTAATTGTACTTGGTGCATCATTAGTGTGAAGTGTGCTAAATACTAAGTGACCTGTTAAAGCTGCTTTTAACCCAATATCAACAGTCTCTTTATCTCGCATCTCCCCAACAAGAATAATTTCTGGGTCTTGTCTTAAAAAAGATCTTAAAGCTGAGGCAAATGTTAAGCCAATGTGATCTTTAATTTGAACTTGTCCTACTCCATCTAATTCATACTCAACAGGATCTTCGGCTGTCAATATATTTAAGTGAGGTTTGCTAACTTCTTTTAAAATACTATACAAAGTTGTTGATTTACCAGATCCAGTTGGACCAGTAACTAATATTAATCCCTGAGTACTATGAATTGCTTTTCTTAAATTTTTTAAATCTTGTTCTTCAAAATTCAATTGTTCTAATTTAATATCACCTGCATCTTTATTCAAAATACGCATTACAATTCTTTCGTTGTTTGCAGTTGGTAATATCGATAAACGAAGATCGACTACTTTATTTTCTATTTTAAAGTTTATTGCCCCATCTTGCGGTAATCTTCTTTCAGCAATATCTAGTTTACCCATAATCTTAAATCGAGTTACAACTGCACCATAATTGTCATGTAGAAACTGTTTGTATTGTTCTTGTTCTTGCAACATTCCATCTAATCGATACCTTACTCTTGATGAAAATCTATAAGGCTCAATATGAATATCACTTACTCCCATTTTAATAGCTTCCGCTACTACAGCAGTACTAAATTTTATAACCTCAGATTCATTTTCAATGGCTTCAATGTCTTCTTCAGGAGCTTTCTCAAGGACTTCACCAGCTTCACCTAAATCAGAGTCAAACGTTTTTATTTTTTTTCTATTTTCATCACGTATTGATGCAATTGTTACTTCATCAGTTTCACTTGATAATCTTTCTATGAACTCTGAGATATCAGAAACTTTCGCAGCATGAAGTTCAATATTTTTTTTTGTAATTGCTTTTAAATTTCTCATTAATCCAAGTTTTGAGCTATCTGAAATTGCTATATGCAAAGTTTTTCCATCAATCTTAAATGGTGCTACAAAATTTACTTTTATATAATTTGATGGCAATACTGTTTTAACTTCATCAGTAATCTCAACTTTTTTTAAATCGACTGTCTCTAAATTTTGTTCCTTGATTAATAAATCAATAATCTTTTTTTCATCCGTAAGCTTTAATTCAAAAATAGCATCAATTTGAGATTTATTACTTTCAGTGCTTATTTTTTTGATATTAATTAAATCTTTCCCAGAAATAATATCGTTATCAATTAAAACATTAACTAAATTAATTTCACTTTCTCTACTAATTTTTAACATTACAAAATCCTTGGAGCTATAAATACTAATAGCTCATTCATTGTATCAGCTTTTGATGTTCCTTTTAATAAACTTCCAACCACAGGTACTTTGCTCGCACCTGGAACACCCCGCTTACTACTAGCCACATTATTTTTCTTGATACCACCAATAACTACAATGTCTCCATCCGCTACAAGCAATTTAGTATTTATTTCCATTGTATTTATTCCAGGTGTGCCAGGTGTCGATCTGTTAGGTGTATCATTATTAACCACTATTGTTAACATTACATTTCCATCACCAATTATATTTGGTGTTACAGTAAGTTTCAACGCAGCATCAGCAAAAGTATCAGCTCCATCACCTCCAGAGACAGGAATTTGCTCACCTTGTTTAATACTTGCTGTTTGGTTATCTAAAGTAAATAATTTTGGATTAGAAACAGTTTTTCCTAATCCCTGAGACTCGAGAGCATCTAACTCTAACTTTAGAACTGCTGAGCCAGTTCTTCTCAAAATACCAATACCACTTGTTGCACCAGCAGTACCAAAACTAAAAAGATTATCTGTTCCTCCAGAACTAGAAAATGCACCAGTGCTATCAGATATTTCAGCTCCAGGTCCGCTAGCTGCACCAACTGAACTTCCGCCAATCGTACCACCAATTCTTTCTCTATTTCTTGTATATGCAGCACCCATCTTTTTTCCTAATGCTTGTTCAAAAGTCGATGTTGCCTCTACAATGAAAGCTTCGATCAAGACTTGTTTAGTTCTTTTATCAATTTCTCTTATAACTTTGTCAACAATATCTAAGTCTTTTTCCTTACCTCTGACTATTATTGATCTTGTAGTTTTTTCCTCGGTAACTTGTATAGGCATAAAACTTGAACCAGTTCCTACTGTAGTAAAAAGTTCTGTAATTGTAGCTTTAGCCTCTGCAGGCGAAATATAATACAATCTAAAAATTTCTGAGATGATAGGTTCAACTGAGTCTTCTAATTCTACTTTCTTTTTAACGGCTGATGCTCTAGCTGATTTATAGCTTTCTTGAGAAGTTAAATTTGATGGAGTTGACACTCTAATAATATTACTTGCAACATCAATATCTGCTGCATAACTTTTTAAATCCAATAGTGCATTAAATGCTTTATCCCATGGAACATTGTCTAGTTCAGCAGTTATTGCACCGGCAACTTCTTCACCAACTAAAATATTTATCTCACCTACCTCAGCCATTAAAGCCATTGCTTCTTTATAATCTAGATTTTGAAATTTAAATGAAACATTTTGTTTTAAATTTTCAAATTCCTCAGAAATTAATAGATAGTTTCTTTCTTTAACAGATGATAATTGTTTTCTTTTTTTAAGTTTTACAACATCTCCCTCAATTGGAATTGGTCCCATTTCAGCACTTTTTTCTAACTCTTTTTTCCCAAGCTGCTTAACATCTGTTTTAATAAGTGGAGTATTATGCTTAAAAGTCTTCTTAGCCATTTTTTCAGCACAGCCAGTCAACATTAAAAATAGTAAAGGAATAAAAATTAAAGATATTTTATTTTTAAATTTCATAAATTAAAAGCTTCTTTCAGAAATTTGATTTTTAAAATTTATTACTAATAATGACTCGCTATTCTTTTCAAATACAGCCTCTTTATTATTAACTGCAACTAATTTTACACCTGGACTTAATTCTTCAAACATTCTAATTGTAATAATATCTCCAGCCGCATTGATTAATGAAACAAATCCTTGATTTTGCTCAGCTGACATTACTCCAACTAACTTAAACTTATATAAACTCATTTCATTTTGTGCTTCTTGCGGGTCGCCGAGTGACATAGTGTTGCCCCCTGATAAAGAACTATCACCTACAAAAGGATCATTTAATGGAAGTGGTTCCTCATTATTTATTTCAGAGCTAATATTTGCTTGTGTATTTGCCTGATTTTCCTTAACTTTTTGATTAATCTCTTTAGCTTTTTCAATTATATTTTGCTCATTATCATGACTATCAGCCATTGAAACATTTGACACATATATAAAAAGTAAGGAAATAAAAATTACTTTAAAAAAATTCATCTGGTAACCCCACTATTGTTAATGTTCCTCTAACTTTTATCGCTCCAGTTGAATCTCCTTGTACCACTTGTATGGACTCTTTGTCAAAGTTTAACATCTTGTTAGATAAGGAAAGAGCTCTTTTAAATTTGATATATCCAATAAAATTGCCGTCAATTTCAAAGTCAACTGGTATTAAATAATAGGCAATATTCTTTATATTTTTAGCATCTTTCTTATTAGATTTGCCTGCAGATTTTCCATCCGCTTTTGCCAAAGCTTCTGCTTTAAGAACCTTTTTAATTTGTTTTTTTTCAATTTTTGAAATTACCAAATCATTTTGTCCTGCAAAAATACTTAGTGTCTGATAAAGACCCTCAACTTCAGCTTTTGAGTGAAAAAGGCTCGAATATTTCTCATATTCAGGTTTAAGTTTTTTAATTTTTTTCTTCATCGAGCTAACATCATTTGTGAATTGTATGGTTTCTTCTTTTTTCAAATTCATATCATCTAATTTAACTTTTCTAGTTTCCACCATCGGACTTAGAATTGCATAGTAAATAATTAGAAAAAATATAATTGCACCAGAAATAATACCAATCTTTATTAGAGTTTTTTTGTCTGCTAACTTTAAAATTTTGTCTTTTAAATCAGACATGTTCAAATTTTTTAAGTCTATATTCATATCTAGCGCCATAACTAACCTCTTTTAATTTTTACAAATACTCTAAAACCTTTCATTGTTGCAGTTCCTGCCTGACTACTTGGCAGTCGCATAGAAGACAACGATGCTTGTTCAACTAATTTTTGTTTACTTAGATTGTCGATAAACTTTAATATATCCTGATCGCTCGCTGCCACCCCTTGTATAGTCAAATTTCTTGTTCCTTTAAACTCTACTTTATCAAACCTTACTCTATTCGGGACACTTGATGCTACTTGAGCTAAAATTCTGTAAGTTAATTCTTTGTTAGAGGAAAGTGATTTACTTAATTTTAAAGATGTATTGATTATACCAAGTTCTTTACTAACTATTTTTTTTTGTGTTACTATTTTAGAATGTTCTGCTAAAACTTTGTCGTATTCTTCTAATTTTGCATTGTAAGAAAAAATATTCCAAAAAGATAAGCCAAATAATAATAAGTATACTGCAGCTACTGCCGCTGAAACACCTTTAAAAGCAAATCCTGAAATTGCTTTCATCTTTTTTTGTTTCATTACATTTGATCTGTCGGGCAACAAATTGATATTTTTTACAGCAGTTACAAATTTATAATAACCAAATACATCTAGTTTTCTAAATGCTAGTCCAATAGAAGTGGACAAATATGATTTATTAACTTTGTTATCTAAAATTTGTTGATTTTGACTTGGAATTTTTAAACCCTCAGTTGGATCAAAGGTATTGAACCCAACATTCATTAAACTTTTTCTAAAGCTTGCAAGGTAATCCTCAACACTCTCAATATCGGATACAACTTTGATATTTCTTATTCTTTTTTCATACTTGGTCTCAAAATCTTGAATAGCTTGTTTTACTTGAGTAACGTATCTTCTAACTAATCCCTCTTTTTCTTCCGCATCCTGTGATTCTTGTAAAATTTTTCTATCTTGTCCTCTTATAAAGATATCTGTTATGATTGGATTATTATCAAAGAGAATCATTAAATAATTTTCATCTAAACCAAACTCTAAAACAGCAGTTAAATTAGCGTCTTCTGGTCTATTTGTTAATTGATTAGATTGATCTACAGCTGACTTTAAGGCAAAACATTTTACATCAATAATGACTGGGTTTAAGCCTGCATTTTTTATTATCGAAGTATAACTATTGATATCAGTTAATTTAGAAGCAACAAATAAAATATCCATGGTGTTATCTTTTTGATTCCTATTGATAACTTGATGAAAAATAGAATAATCTTCTAGGTTATCTGTTAGCTGAACTAAATTTTCCCATAAGGAATTTGTTTCAATTGCCTTCCCTAACTCCTCATCATTCATTAAAGGTGCTGTTACAACTCTAATGATTGCACTAGTTACAGGTATTGATATTGCAACATTTGGTGATGATATTTTATATTTTTGAATAGCTAATTTTAATTCCTCTGAAAATTTATCAGCATTTTCTATAGGAGTACTATCGTCACTTACTTCAACTGGATGGATATAGAGTTTATCTAACACCCATTGATTAGCTTTATTGCTCGACACTTGAACTAATCTTATTTCTTTATTAGCAAGTTCTACTCCCAATATTTCTTCACCTTGTACGCTTGATTTTCCAAGTTTTGATTTAAAAAAACTTTCAAATTTTGATTTTAAATTTCCAACTTTTGCATTGTTAAAAGAAGATTTTTTTAAGTTGTTTCCAATAGAGGGCTTTTTTAATTTGATATCTTTTAATTTTCCAAAAATATTAGAAATTTTGTCCTTTAGTTGCTCTTGTTTGCTTGGTTCAGTATTTTCAATAGATGCAGTTGGTGCACTTTGTTCTTGAGATTTGTTTTCAGTATTGTGTAATGGTGTTTCAATTTTTTCTAATCCTCCTAATGTGTCTTGCAATTTTTGTTTATCTTCGCTTAAGGAAGTTTTTTGATCAGCTATATTTTGATTTTCATTATTGATTTGATTTTTTAATCTTTCACTTTCTTCTTGGACATCATCAAACCATTTTTCTAAAATTGGGATTGCCTCATCTAAATTTGTCGTACCAGATGATGAAATTTTTTGTTTTCCATCGATATAAAGTCTTCCAACCCAATTTTTTGACTTTAATTCACCCTTATATTTATCTTGCCTAACATAAATATGTAATCGCCCATCTTTTTTATGTATAACTTGATGACCAGAGCCAGCATCTTCATCTTTTTTTTCAGTTAAAGTATCAGAATTTTGATTTTCGTTGACCTCTAGAGTTTCTTTTTCATTATTCAGAGAGACTGGATCCTCATTCTCATCTTTTTTTTCGTTAGAAGCTTCGAAAACTTGCGGTTGATCATTATTTTGATCATTATTTTGATTTTCAACCACTGGTACCTCATCAGATGGTAAATTTTCACTCTGAGGTTGATTAGTTTCTTCAACTTTTGATTGATTCTCTGACTCCTTGTCAGTTGAATCATCATTTATATTTTTTTTATCGTCTTCTTGATCACTCATAATAAGTTATAAAATTTTTTCTCTAACACAATTAGACGAATCTCTAACACAAAATTGTCATTTAGTCTAACACAAAAATAAATATTATGTTCAAAATGGGCGATAATTAAAAAAAAGTGAGTAAAATAGCTATTTTTTTAAAAAAGTTATTTTATCATCTTTAAATGTTAATTTATAATTCTCTAACACAAAGACAAAAATTTAATTGTGTTAGAGTATTTTTTAATTGTGTTAGAGTGAAATAATTTTTTTAAAGATTAAAAAAGTCAATAATATCAACAAAAATGAATATTTTTTAAAATTTAATACTTTTTGTGTTAGAGTTAATTAATTTGTGTTAGAGAAAATAATTTATAATTTTTTTTAATCTAAAATTATCTAAAATTAATAGAATTATAAAAAAAAATGAAAATTATTTGATATTTCAACTCAAAATTGATTTCATTTTTCACTTTTGAGGAGAATTTTAATAAGATTAATCAAATTTTTTTAAAAGAAGTGATCTTAAAGTGTTTTAAAGCCAAAATAAATTATTTTTTCCTTTTAATTTGGATTTCCTCTTATGTCAGTTGTAAGTTCTTGATAAATCATAACAGAAATAGTGTTTAGGTTTCGTAATACTCTGTCAACATCCCATCCCAGGTTTACACTATTACAATTTAACTCTTTAAAATAATAAATTTCTACAAGTGGAAGGGAGGGTTTGAGCTCTTGAGCAATAATATTTAATTGTTTTGTTTTTCTCTCAATTGTAAAATTATACCTACAAACATTTGATGTTGCCCAATACATAATTGTTGTAAGTACGATTGCAAAAACTATCATTACTTTGCTTAATGAGATCATTATAAAATAAATTACAAACCATCAACAACTACAATTGTTAAATCATCTTTTTGTATTCGACCAGACTTTATAATATCTTCGACAATTTTATTTAATCTTTGGTGATTTGGAGTTTGTTGATACTTTTTAATGTAATTTTTAAAACCATCCGACTCTAACATATTTCCTTTTGTATCTTTTATCTCAGTGATACCATCTGTAAAAATATACATTGAACTATTTGAAAAATTAATTTTTGTTTCTTTAAACTTAAATTTAGGAGCAATACCTAGCGGAGGTCCTGCTTCCTCAAAGTTGGAAAAGTTTCCGTCATTATTATAAATTAATGGAGGTTCATGGCCTGCATTAGCTAAGGTCAATTCTTTTTTATTACTATCATAAATTCCAATTAACATTGTTACAAACATTCCTCTTGATGTTGTTTCGCATATTTCAGAATTTAAAATATTTAAAAGCTCCGCAGCAGAAAAATTTGTTTTACTTAAACATCTATACAAACTTGATGCCTTTGACATTAATAAAGAAGATTTAATTCCTTTTCCTGAGACATCTGCAACACCGAAACCATAAACACCCTCGGATAATTCGGCAAAATTATAAAAATCTCCTGAAACAACTTTTGCTGGAATGTTAATACCTGCTATTGGAAAATTTTCTTTTTGGTTTTGAGACAACAAAGTTTTTTGAATTTCACCAACTATCTCTATTTCTTTTTGCATTCTGTTTTTATCAATCAAATCTTTTGCCATCTTAGCATTATTAATTGCTAATGCCGCTGGTCCAGACAAAGTTTCTAAAAGTTTTCTGTCATTCTCTTCAAATAATTTATTATTTGTTTTTTTATTTAAACAATGTATTACACCGATACATTCATCAGAAACAATTAAAGGCGAACATAAAACTGAATATGTTGTAAAATTTGTTTTATTATCTAAATCAAAATAAAACTCAGCAATTTCTCTTACGTCTTTACGAACATCACCTACTCTAATACATTTTTTCATCACTGCTGCTTTACCCATCACGCCTTGAGTAATTGGTATTTCAAAATCTTCAAGATAAGCTTGATGTTTTGAGGCAATACATTGGAATGACTGACTTTTTTCGTCGATCAAGAATATATTTGCAGCTTGTGCATTAATTCTTTTAATAATTAATTCTAAAGAATTATTTAATGTTTCTTTTAGATCAAGAGACTTAGCAAACTCTTGATTCATTTTAGTTACTAACTCTAAATCTTTGCTGCTAGTATCATCTATTTTAATTGTTTCCTTTTTTTTCGCCCCAAAAAACATGTTATTTATAAATTGATATTCATTAATATTTTGATAATTTTGACATTGATGGAAATCATTATTCATGCGCCTAATTTCTACTTGCACCTGACTGATGCAATTATATTTGTCCAATACTGCATTAATGGGCTCATAGAACTTTCCTCTCAAATTAAACTATAAATTGTGTTCTATATTATAGTATTTATCTTTGGAAGTATATGGGGGAGTTTTAGCAATGTATGCATTAATAGAATCCCAGATAATAAAAGTGTTATTTATGGTCGTTCCTATTGTCCTAAATGTCAAAAACTAATCAAGTGGTATGACAACATCCCTTTATTATCTTTTATAGTTCTTAAAGCTCAATGCAGAAATTGTTCTACAAAAATAAGTTCTAAATATTTTCTAGTAGAGTTAATTTCTGGTTTAAATTTTGTGTTGGCATTTTATTTTTTTGGTTTTTCATTAACAACACTTCTATTTTTTATCTTAAGTATTTGTTATCTTATAATTTTTTTTATAGATCTAAAACATTTTATAATTCCAAATGAATTAACATACCCTTTAATGGCTATTGGTTTTTTAAAATCTTTTGATCCTAATCTTGATATAGATTTATTTCCAAATTTTATTGACTCTTTAATCGGTGGATGTTTTGGATATACGATTATTTGGTTAATAATTTTTGTTTATAAAAAACTTAGAAACAAGGAGGGAATGGGTTTAGGTGATGCAAAATTACTTTCTGCTATTGGTTTTTGGTTTGGCTGGGTATCTATCCCTTTTATAATATTTTTTTCATCAGCTATTGCTCTTGTAAGTGCCGTACCAGATTTAATTAAAAATAAAAAAAATCTTTCTTCGCAAATACCTTTCGGTCCATTCATTATCATTGGTAATTTGATTTTTTTGTTTTCATTTGATTATATAAAATTATTTTTAAGTTAAATGAAAAAATTAATATTACTTATCACAATTTTAATTATTTCTTCTTACCTTTTTATTGTGTTTGTAAGCGATAATCTAATAAAAAATTTTTTACAAAAGAATATATCAACTTCCTTGAACAGAAATGTATCGATTGAAAAATTAAACATAAATTATTTTAAAGGCGAGGCAGATATAAAAGAAATTCAATTATCAAATAAAGAATTTGCTGGGTACCTAATAAATATAAAAAATATTAAGGTTCGTCTTGATGCTTTTTCAATCTTTTCAAATAATATTTTAATCAGAAATATTTTATTAAAAGATATAAGAGTGAATTATTATTTCAATTATGACGGACTTAAAATTTTGGATAATGTAAGATCATTTCAAAAAGATTTGGGTAATAAAACATCAAATTCTCATTCAAATAAATATTTTAATATTGAAAATTTAGATGCAAAAAATATTTCTTTAGCAGTGCTTTCTCCAGATATGAATTTTGAAAAAACTTTTACTTTAAATGATATGAATTTTAAAAATATTGGGAATGCTAATACTAGTAAAAACTACAAGGATATCCTTAAGGAAATTTTCAGAGATGCAACGAATACGATAGAAGGAAAAGTTTTGAATGATAATATTTTGAGTGAATTGCAAAATTATAATCCCAAATTGATAGAGGATAAAGTAAAACAGCAAATAAATAAAAAAAAAGATAAATTAAAAAATAAACTTAAAGAACTTCTAAATTAAAAACCAGGATCTCTCCAACTACTTCTATTTGATAAAACTTCACCAGGAGCAGCTAATACAGAATATAAAGTATCTACATCATCACTTGGTCCTGCAACATTAGCAAATAATTTATCACCGAATACTACTAATTCAGATAAAACTCCTTCTCTTACAAAAGAGCACTCTTTTCCATTAGCAGGAGAGCCTTTGAGTAATTTGTGAGAATTATTTATTCCACACTCATCGTCTGCAACACAAATATATGCATTTCCAATATTACACCTGTTTGCACCACCTGGTGGCTCATATACTGGGAAATAAACTTGTCCCTTAAACAAAGTTGGAGGTGCAGAAACCTTTCTAAAAGAATTTTCTTGTGGGTTGTCCAGATGGATTACCCAAGCATTTTCTGCATCGACAATACAATTAGCTGTTTGCTCAGTCACATCTACGCAAACACCTGGATCGTCGATTGACTTAGCATCATTTGCACCTTTGTGTGCTAATTCTGTGAAAGAACTATTGCCAATTGTCGGAATTACAACACCATTTAAATGTTTGAAAAAAGGATAATCAAAATCTCTAATACCATATAAGATATTATCCATAAATGGTGATTTGTCTCCTAATTGATTGAAGTCTCCAGTTCCCCCAAAAAGCCAAAAATCGTTAGTTGTCACTCCTATACCAGCATCCATTGAGAAAAATGAATATCTTCTATTTGTTGTATTGGCATTTAATCTGAACAAGGTTGTTTGATCAAAAAGTTGAGCACCGTTTTCAGTTGAGGTTGTTAGATTAATTTTAGTAATTTTTCCCTCTCTATCATTTATGTAAACCATCGCACCACGCCATGGTATATTTTGAGCTGTATCAGGAGTAATAACAACTGGAGAGGTAACAATAGCATTGTTGATATCACTTCCATTAGGTGTGTCGAGCTTACTTTCTCCAATCATTGGGCCTACTGGTGTTGTATCAATAATTGTAAGTGGACCTTTATTAGTGGCAGCACCATATAATTGTCCAGGATTTTCTAAATCATCTAATTCAACCATGTATAATGCAGAACCTGCGCATGGGTTGGAGTTAGATGCTCCACCACCCATAATTGCTACATATTTATCATTTGCAGGATCATCTCTCTCCTCAGCAATATCGGAAGGAAGTTTAACTATTCTTGGTGCAGACCAAGTCTCTCCCAATCTACTATAGTCAATAGCAGGATCAACTCCAGTAGAAACTTTACAAGACGTATTTACTAAAACATTATCTGAAATACTTTGTTCTTCATCACTATTACCCGCATTAATTTTCATTGTACTTTCAAAAGTAACTTTAAGTTGACCATCTATCATTCTTGCTTCACTGATTTTTACTGGCGTAATTGTGTCACCAACCATTTTTGAAGCAGTCAAAAGATCTGTATCGAGTGGTGTATTATTTTGAGCTCCTTCAATTACAATGCTATCAAAAGTAAACGTTTTACCTGTATAGCAAGATGCTGTACCGTTATTTTTAAAATCTACAGATGAACTGTTACCCTGACACGCTGCAATATTATCTTGAAAAGTTGTACCACCACCAGCGTCCGCATCATTTTTAACTGCTTTATTAAAATTTTTAACAGTTCGCCTACCCTCTAGTGAATCACCAATTTCTGCATTACCAGATGAATAAGTCTGAGATGTTGTTTTTCCTTCATGATCAGTAATGTAAACTGTATTGTTTACGTAATCATTATATACAGTAAACATATGCAATGGACCTTGGCCATTTTTTACAATTGGGTTTGTCACATCTAAAACAGTAAATCCAGATCCACCTCTTCCAAACGGAACAAACAGTATAGTATGCCAGCTTGGAGTGGGTTCAAGTTGATTATCAGGTGTCAAACCTTTCATAAATACATCGTGAACAACAGGAGAGCCATCTACTCCAAATATAGCATTGCTTCCTCCTCTTTTAGGATTTTTGCCGATATTTCCTTGCAAAGCACCATTAATAATCAGGGGTAATTTTCCAGTCAATAATGGAGGTAGGAATGCCCATTCTTCTTGTCCAGTTTCAGCATTGAACGCATGAAGCAATCCGCTATTTGAACCTGCGTATAAAATATTTCTTCTGTCTTTTTTAGCATTTCTAAAACCTTGATAATTGTTTATTGATCTAAAATAAGCTTCTTGGTTTACATTAGTAAACTTAACATCTCCTTTTGGTGGACCAACCTCAATCAATTGTGAATGATAAATGTCACCAAGAACATGCTTTCTTAGTTCAGAGGTTTTACACTCTCCGTGATAATCAAAAAAATCCTGGCCAGCTATAAAACTTAATAGACCTTTAACTTCATCATCTGTACTATCATCTCCTGTACATGGTGTTGTGGTAGAAGTATAATAATTATTTATCGTATAACCTAATCTTAACATTTCATCCTCTATATTTGCCAGAGTATCTGCTTCTTCATTCACATTGTTCCAACTTTGGGCATCATTGTTAAAGTAAGGTACATCCTCAAGCACTGTCCATATATTTCGTTTATCATTTTTGCCAGGGTCATCTCCAGATTTTGCTTGGAGTCTCACTTGCTCTGCAGCACTCCAATTTCCTGGAAAGTCCATATCATGCTCAACTGTTCCATCTGGATTTAATGTTTTTCTTAAAATAGTCCCTTGCCATTCACCATATTGTTCATAAGAAAATTGTGCTTGATATAAAGAACCTCCTTCCTGAATTGTTGCAGTAATTGAAGGTGCGGTAAATGCTAATCGTTGAGCTAAAATTTGTCTAATTCTTTGCTGAAGTGCTGTTTGAAGTTCTTCAGGTGTTTTAGCAACTATAGTCGACTCACAATCTTCGGCGCCAGCTTTTTCACATGAACCAACTATGGCTAATTCGTCAAAAGCCTCCATACCATCAGGTCTAATTCCATCCCCATAAGCGACCATCAAACTTATGATTCCTTTTTTTCTCAACTTTGTGAGCCTGTCAGCTGTTCTTCCTTGAAATTTATTAGATTTTGTACCTGAGCTAGTCATTTTTCCATCACCAATAACAATCACATAATTTAATTGACAATCAGATGCAGGGTCATATGGTGAAACAGGGCCCATAAAATAATCATGAGCAATTTGTGAAAAAGCTTCTGAATCAGTACCAAATTCTATTCCTAAACGTTGAACAACCGGAATTGCTTTAGCAGCACCTTCGGGGCCAATACCAACATTTAAGCAAGAATTAAATGTACATACTTTACTTGTGCCATTTGGATGAACACCTTTCCAACCACCATAATAATTACAACGTGTTTTATTGTCATGACAATAGCCACCACCTTTACCTCTCTTTGCTTTCTTTTTTAGTTTCAATGGGGCTGGTACATCATAATGGCCAGCGCTACCCTCACCAGAGTTCCAGTGTCCAAAACCAAAATTAGCACCACTTGTTAAAGTGGTATCTGATAATACTGCAACTATCGCACGTTTTGCCCCCTCTAATCTTGAAAGCAACGCACCTCCGTATTGTTGTTGCCACGCAGTATCTTCACTACCTGAAACGAAAGCACTTTCGGTTAATTCATCAACGTGACCTTCATGACCGAACAATATTCTTCTATTTGCTCCAGTCCCAGATACATTCAAAAAACTTATGTCAGCAGTTATACCAATATCAGCAGCTGCTAGAGTTCCAGGGTCTATTTCTGAGTCATCAGCATTTAAATTTTTCTTAGTGCTAGATTTTCCTGCAGAAATTTGTGCAGTACACGTTGAGTTTGACGTCCATTCAACTCTTTGAATTCTATGCCCTCTTCCACCAACAAACATTATATCGTCATCGCTTGTTAGAAAGTCAAAATAATCTATATGTCTAACCTGAGTTCCTGTAGCATTCGAATTACCATTACAAAACCTTGTTCTAAAATTATCAATCATTGGATAAGTGCTACTAGAATTCAGTTTATATCCGTGCACATCACCCTCATCAGCAATATAAACCATAGTTGAGTCGCTATTTATTCGTAAACTTACTCCATCGTATAGCCTGCCATAACTAGTTGTTTTACCTTTACCTCTTGCAGCAGCTCGAGCACATTTTCCCAAACCGAAATTACAACTTACCATAAATCCATTTTTACCATCTCTACCATAAGCTATCAAAATTGTCTGACCGCTAGCATTTTGACTAACATCAAAACCTTTATTCAAATTTCCTTTACCATTGGTGCTTGGATGTATGGCTAACCTACATTCATAATCTTCATTAATAGCAAAAATTGCAGAATTTCTATTTTTTGGTTGAGCTTGAACAATAAATAACAGATCCTCATTAGATATATTAGTATTAGGTATAGTAACCCCAGTTACAAAATGTACGCCAGCATAGGCCGGATTAGTAGTCACAGTTGGATTTCTGTAAGCTTTTGATTTATTATCTTTCAAACCCCAATCACAAGTTCTATCTGTACTATGAGTTGCGAACCATCTTTCAAAATCATATGAGCTAGTAGTAAAATTAGTCCTTTCCCCTGAAGAATTAAATTTAAATAATCCACCAGTATTTTTATGGTTATATGTAAATACTCGTTCGTTATTCCATACAATTGCTCCTGAATTAACTGTAGGTATTCCATCTCCAATCAGATTGTTCATACTTTTGGAACTATCTAATAAAATTAAAATGTTAGCAGGAACATCACCACTACCAGATCCTGGTGGTAACGGTTTGGCATTTGTAAATTGATTAAAATTTAAGCATAAAATAAATAAAATGAATATTTTAAATAATTTTTTCATAAATTAATAAATTTCCTCACCTCACCATTTTTACATCGGGTCCTGACATAAACTGTTTTAAATCAGGATTGGTGATGATTAACATTTCATAATTTCCTTGAGTACTTTCGACAACACCATAGGTTACTTTTTCTACGACTGATGATAAGCTGATACCTCCAACCCAATCGTCATTTAAAACTTCTTCAGTTGTATAGCCTAATTTATTTCGTGCAAATTCAAAAATTTTTCTCATTTTTGCCTCACCTTTTTTACCCTCAACTTCATTGCCTATAATCTTACCCTCTCTTACAAACACTTTTATAGTAGCATTGTCTAATTCTAGGTCGTCGCAAAGACTCATACTATCGTATTCTTTTACTAAAGTTAAATCCTGACTATCTTCATCAGAAGGATCATCAAGTAAATCATATTTTTCTGTTAAATTAGAAATCGAAGTGCCAATTTGTTCTTTCAAAAATTCGCAAGCTATAGTCATATTGATAAAACTTAAGTAAAAAATTATCGATACAAAAATACCAAAGATTTTTTTCATATTTTAATCATACTAAATTTATATAAAAATTAAAATTGGACATTTAAGACAGGGTGATCATTTTGTGTTTAACTCGATAAAATAACTAAGCTTTCTAGTGGAATTAAAATCTCAGGGTTTTCATAGTCATCTAAATCCGTGCCGCTGGGCATTAGATATCCACATCCATAAATTCTATAGGCAGTTCCTTGTCTTTGAACATTAGTAGAAGTTTTTTTTATACTTGTACCAGCTCCTTTAAAGTTTGCAGAGCCAACATTAATTGAAAAAAATTCATATCTAAATCTTTTTAAATATTCTTTTTCTTTACTTGCATCCTCAGCATCTAAACCTATTTCATTTTTAGTTGGATTGTCTAAAATTGGAGCAATCAAATTACCAAAATTTTCATTAATCATGTGATCTGTTACTAATACACTTCCTCTCCTTAAAAAAGTTCCAATTATTGAATAGTCTGGATCTTGTGCACCAAGAGCATCTACGTCACTTTTTGTATAAAAATAATCCTGTTCTCTAACTAAGTTTCTAAAACTTTTAAAACATGGAGTTTGTGTTGGTGTCACTGAGTTTCTCGGGGTATCTCTACCATCTGTATGTCTAGCAATTCCATCAACTGCGATGGCGTTAAGTTCTTTATAGTAGTTATCATGAGCCATAATTTCGTGAGGTTTAGATCCGACTGGTGGATCTTTAAGAGTTTCAACTTCTGTCCAAGGTCCAATCATTCGATTTAAAATTTGTTTTTCTGCTTCTAGTAAAGCATGTTCTGCTACATAGAATGTTTGCTGATATTGATCACTAGTATTATTACTTTGATGATCTCCTGAAGAAATGACAATTAAAGTTCCTCCCATTAAAGACATTACTAGTAACAAAACAAGCGAAAGAATTAGAGTAAAACCGCCATTATGATTATTTTTTTTCATCAATAATTACCCTCTGCTGCAATATTTCTTGTATGCACTGTTACTACAACATTATCTCTTAAGTTTCTGTCAGAGAATGATCTAATACCTCTAGAAAATCCACTCAACTTTCTCTCTTTTCCCTGCTTACTTTCAAATCTAAAGAAAGGTTTTTCAGATTTAAATGCTACCCTAATATCTATAGCTCTAACTTTATATAAATTGTTCCTTGATTGCTCTGTTGTAGGACTTGGATAAGGTTTTAGAACTTTTCCATTAGCGTCTAAAGGTACAAACTCCATATCCTCTACATAATCTCTAATAAGTTCCTCGTGATAACATTCGGGACAATTTGAAATCCATCTTCCTGTTGGTGAATTAATACTTTGTTCCCAACTTATTTTAGATTTATAAATTGCATACCTTGGATTTATAGGTGCATTATTTACATTTGTTCCATCATCTTCAGGTTTTGCATAATAAGTGAGTTTATATCTTTTGTAGGGTTGATTTGTATCTCTTTTGTTAAAATCATCATAAACAATATGAATTTTATCACAGCATGTATCATCTGAATTATGTTTTGTTGGTGGAGTAGGTATTGATTCTGACTCTGGTGGCGAATGTCCTAACTGACTACTAATTATAATAATTGGATCATGACTTTTTTTTAAAGTATCAGCTCCTCCAACGAACTCTAAGTAACTTTCTTTAGGGATACCTTCACTATTTTGACCAAAATAATATCTAAACCCAGCCATTCTAATATCTCTAATTAATAATTCTATCAAATCCCTTGATGATCTACTAACTTTAGCTTTTTCTAAAACTTGACCATAAGTTGTATTTACAACTGTATACGTTGTATAAATTGCAGCCATCATGATCGTTGATACTACAACGCCAATTAAAATTTCAATTAAAGTAAGTCCAGCAGTTGATATTAATTTTTTTTTAATCATGGAAATTTTCTAATCATTTTTTGAGTTTATAGTCTGTTTGAAAATATAAATATTTTCTTTTTTTTCCATTATTTAATCTCATTTCAACTCTACCCATATAAAGAGGTTCATCGTACACAGAGTCTACTTTATAATGACATTTTGTTTCATCTTTCCAACGACAAATTTTAAATACTTGCAATTTTTTTTCTTCGGCAGAACTTTTACATTTAAGAAATCTATTTTCTTGAAATATTGTATTCCATTTATCCATTTTATTTCTCGGAGCATCAATTTTTTGGCTTTCATATATATCTTCTTTTTTTTGCACAGCAGTGCCTGCTGTGGTGTTAGCTCCCCCACATTTTAGAGTAGGTGTCCATTTAGATTTGCTCAGATGAGTTGAAAAATTATCTAATGGATTTCCATTCAGTTCAAATTCGCCAGTTTGCGCATTAAACTTTATATCTTTATTATTAGGATCTTGCCCATAATAAGAGTTTTTACTGCCAATGACATCTTCTGCAATCATTTCAGTTAAAAAATTTGCTTTAGTTCGCTCTCCAGAATTATCAATTGATTGGACTGAAAAGTTTGTCATTTGTAAAATTGCAATAAATCCAATGCCAACTATAGCTGTTGAGACTAGCGCCTCTAGAATAGATAATCCAGAGATCATATATTTTTTTTTTGTCATTTTATTGCAATGTCCAACTTCCATTTCTTTTATCCCATTTTTCTAATTTCACATTACCAAATCTTGACCATTCTATCTTAAATGACTGCTCAGATGCACTTGGGTCATCTTGATCACATTGAGACTGTGTAGATGTTCTTCTACAGACAATTAATTGATTGCTCGGAGAGTTTAACATACTTTGCATTGATAGCCCTCCCCCTTCTTCTTCCTTTGGTGGTGGTGGTGATGATGTAAAATTTGATGTTGCACTAAACCATCTTTCATTTTTACCAAAACAAACAGCTACAGTTTTTTTTGTCCAAGTTGTTGCTATATTATCAAGTACAATTTGTCTTACTTCAATACTATTTCTTCCCTGATGTGGATCATCATCCCAATAAGCAGTTTCATCAGTATTGCATCTACTATTAATATCACTCCACCAGGTGCTAGTTGAGTCATTTATTAAACTTGCTAGTTTGGCTGGTTTCATTCCTTTTGAGGTTACATGCAGACTATCTGATTCTTCTTTTATATGTACTTGAACAAAAGCGTATTGCCCCCTTTTTACTTGAGCATTGATTCCATCAAATAAAGATTTAATTTTTATGACAGAACTTCTTGTTTCTCGATCAATTCGCCATTCATTAAATTTTGGGTAACCAACACCAGAAATGACACCAATAATTACAACTACAACAAGTAATTCTAGAAGGCTGAAGCCTTTAATTTTCTCGTCCTGCGCTCGCATCAATTTTTCCTGCTTTTACTAAATCTTCTAAAGATTTGGTCATTGTGATCATACCATCTTTAACAGCAGTTTGCATGATGCTTGGGATCTGATGTATTTTAGATTCTCTTATCAAGTTTTGAATCGGAGGTGTACACTTCATCACTTCAAAAGCACCACAACGGCCTTGGCCATCTTTAGTTTTCAGAAGTCTTTGGGTTACGACCATTTTTAAAGATGTAGAAATTTGTGCTCGAATTTGTGCTTGTTGCTCAGGTGGGAATACGTCTATAATTCTATTAATCGTACTTGGTGCACCACTAGTGTGTAATGTGCCAAACACTAAGTGCCCAGTTTCAGCAGCTGTTAATGCTAGAGAAACTGTTTCTAAATCTCTCATCTCACCAACTAAAATAACATCTGGATCTTCTCGAAGAGCAGCTTTTAAAGCGGTTGCAAAAGTCTGTGTTTGTTTACCTACTTCTCTGTGTGAAACAATACTTTTGATATCCTTATGAATAAATTCAACTGGATCCTCAACTGTTATTATATTTGAGGTTCTTGTTTTATTTATCTCGTTTACAATTGCAGCAAGTGTTGTTGATTTACCTGAACCAGTAGGACCTGTTACTAACACAAGTCCTTTATGCATATCTATAATATCATAAAGCACTGGAGGTAGATCAAATTGATCCATGGTTGGGATTACACTTTCCACTCTTCTTAATACAGCGGCAGGACCTTGAATTGTTTTGTAAAAATTTGCTCTAAATCTAAGTCCGCTTAATGTTACCGATGAGTCTAGCTCATGGGTGTCCTGAAATCTTTTCATTTCAATTTCATTACAATTGGTAGATAGTAAATCTTGTAAATCTTGGGCTTTTACTAACACATCGGGTATTTTATGAATTTCACCTGTTTGTCGATAAGCTAAAGGCCAGCCAGTTCTAATATGAAAGTCAGAAATTTTTTTATTATTTTTTGCTAGTTCTTCTAATTTTTCAAACATACTAAATTTTATATATAATTTTTAGAAAAAACAATATTTAGTTACCCTAGAGCGACCAAAATAGGTAATTATTTAATAGAAAAAATAATAAAGAACCCACACAATCAGTGAGTATTCAAAAAAGTTTTTTGCTAGAAGCAATTGCTTTTCTGTGAATTTTGTCTTTAAAAATTTACCTAAGAAGATAAATCCCACATGAACCAAAGCTATTGAAATTACAATCCCAATTAAAATATATTCAATTGAGAAATTTTTATAGCCAAAATAAATTGCAGCTAAAAAAGTTAGCCAAGAGACTTTGGAAATAAAGATCTTGAATATAAGACCTGCTTTTTTACTAAAAATGGATTGTGTCTTTATTAAAGAGTAAGACCAGGTAAGGCCAATTAAAAAACTAATATACTTTAAAATCATTTTTTATTTTTCTCATGAAATACTAAGCAAACACCATTGTTACAATATCTTTTACCTGTCGGTTGAGGACCATCATCAAAAATATGTCCATGATGGGCATTACAATTTTTACAATGATATTCTGTTCGGGCATAACCAATCAAATAGTCAGTTTTAGTTTCAAAGACATCGGGCAAAGATTTATAAAATGATGGCCACCCCGATCCACTTTCATATTTTGCATCAGAGTCGAATAATTTTATTCCACAATTAGCACAATGATAGCTGCCTTCTCGTTTTTCATTATTGAGTTCGCTACTTCCAGCGCGCTCAGTGCCCTCTTCAAACATTACTAATTTTTGCTCAGCAGTTAAGTTGGGATTCTTTTTAGTCATTTAATTAATTTAGCACAGGATTGATGTAAAATAGAATGTAATTCAACAAGCTTATTAAAATCTTTATTATAACCACCACCTAGCACACCACACAAAGGTGCTCCTTGTGAAAAGAAATTTTTTGTTACCATTTCATCTCTTTTTCTAATTCCCTCATCGGAAATTTTAAGTTTTCCTAAACGATCGTTATAGTGAATATCTACGCCCGCAATATAAAAGACAAAATCAAAATTTTCTTCGTTTAATTGATTTAAATAGAAATCAAGAATCTTTATATATTGAGCATCCTCCATATTATCATCAAGTTCAACATCTAGGTCACTGATTGATTTTTTTGCAGGATAGTTTGACTTAGAGTGCATACTAAAAGTAAATACATTTTTATTATTCGCAAAAATATCTGCATTACCATTGCCTTGGTGAACATCTAAATCAATAATTAAAATTCTGCCAGCTAGTCCACGATCTAATAAGTATTGAGCGGCAACTGCTACGTCATTGAACACACAATAACCCGCACCCCCATCATAATTCGCGTGATGACTGCCACCAGCGGTATTACAAGCAACACCATTTTTAATTGCAAGCTTTGTGGCAAGCACAGTTCCACCAGTAGCAACTAATGATCTTTGAATAACACTATCCACTAATGGAAAACCAATTTTCTTAATAGTATTTTGATCTAATGTTTTATTTTTAACATCCTTGATATATTTTTCTGAATGTGCTCTCTTTAAAGTTTCATCAGAGCATGCATATGGTTGATGAAATTTTTTAACTATCTTTTTATCAATTAAATATTTTGCAAGTTCTCCAAATTTATTAATCGGAAACTTATGGTCGTCACCAATTTTTGCAAAATAATCCTCGTGATTGACGACTGATAAATCCATAATTATTCAATTACACGGATTGGCTTACCACTTGCGCAAGCTTCAAGTGACTCGATCATTTGACTATAATAAACATTATAATTTTCTGCGGTCACATATCCTAAGTGAGGTGTTAATAAAGCATTAGGCAAAAATCTTAATTTATTATTCTCTGGTAAAGGTTCTTTTTCATAAACATCCAATCCTGCACCTGCGATTACATTTGTAGATAAAGCAATAATTAAATCATCTTCATTAATTATTGGACCTCTCGAGGTGTTGATCAAAAAAGCAGTTTTTTTCATTTTATCTAGTTCTTTCAAAGTAATACAATCTTTGTATCTTTCACCGCCTTGAACATGAATTGACAAGAAATCAGAATTCTTAATCAAATCATCTTTGGAACAAGGTAAAACATCAAGCTCTTTACATTTATCAAGATTAAGATTTTCACTCCAAGCCATTACTTCCATACCAAAAGCTTTACCTATCTTTGCAACTTGAGAGCCTACTTTTCCAAGGCCAATTAATCCTAAGATTTTTCCTTTGAGTTCAACACCAACTGTGGTTTGCCAATAACCCTGATACATATTATCTATTTCCTCCTTAATATTCCTAGCTAAGCCAAGTATCAAAGCCCAAGTTAATTCTGGAGTTGGATTTAAATTACTTTCTGTTCCACTAACTATAATCTTTCTTTTTTTGGCAGCATCTAAGTCTATTGACTTATTTCTCAGCCCACTGGTGATTATAAATTTTAGCTTGGACAAATTTTCTATTATATTTTTTGTAATTGGTGTTCTTTCTCTCATGACTAATAATGCCTCAAAATTAGTCAATTTATCTATAACATCAGCCTCATCCTTAAATGGCTCGCTAAAAATTTTAATTTCATATTTTCCTGCAAGTTTTTCAAGATCTACAAATTGTTGAGAAACATTTTGATAGTCGTCTAATATTGCAACTTTAAGCATTTTTAATTTCCTTATTGGATAAAAATAAACCTAATATAATTAAAATTGCTCCAATCAAGTGAAAAAATTGGAATTGTTCATTATAAAAGAATATCGCCATCAAAGTGCTAAATAATGGAATTAAAGATAAAAATATTCCAGCTCGATTGGCCCCAATAATTGAAACAGCTCCTGCCCAACAATAGTAAGAGCCAATACTTGGAAATATTGCAACATAAGCTAAAATATAAAAAAAATTACTACTCATCTCAATAATTTTGCCTTGTGTCATATCTAAAATAAATAGAGGCAAAAGAAAAATTAATCCAAATGTGCAAATTATATGGACAAGAGCAAGTAAAGATACTTCAAAGGTTCTTTTTCTCAAATATGCAGAATATATTCCCCAAGCAATAATTGCTCCGACCATAAATAAATCACCTTTGTTAAAATTTAAGGTAAGTAAAATATTTAGATCAAGTTTAGTAATAATAGCTAAAATTCCTAAAACTGAAATGACTAATCCAGATATTTGAAAAATATTTGTTTTTTCAATTTTTAATAAAAAACAAACTAAAATTATTGTTACAGGTATTGCGGTATTAAAAAGTGATGCATTAATTACTTGAGTGTAATTTAAAGCGTTATAAGTAAAAGAAGTAAATATACATACACTAGTAGAACCTAGAATAAGAAATAATGATAAATTTCCTTTAATTTGATTTTTTAATTTTAATATCTCTTTATAGGTGAAGGGAAGTAATATTATCCATACTAGGCACCACCTTAAAAATGCGAGTGAGTTGGGAGGTATATTTTCTAAATAAGCAAGCTTTGCTAATGTAAAGTTTCCTGCCCAAAATAATGTTGCACATACTAGCATTATGTATGCCTTAGTATTTTGCATTTGATTAACTAAATCTTACTGAGCTATAAGGATCTAAATTTAGATTTGTATTTTCTTTAGCTATCATTCCAGAGACAATCTTTCCAGAAATTGGACCTAATGTCCATCCTAAATGATGATGACCAAAACAATAAAATACATTTTTATAATTTTTTGAGGGTCCCATTACAGGTAAAAAATCTGGCAGTGTAGGTCTAAAACCTAACCATTCATCCTCATGTTCTGGAAGATCTCCTAACATATACTTGGCATTACTAATTAAATTTTTAATTCTCGATTTGGAGAGTGGATTATCTAATCCACCAAACTCAACTGTACCAACTACTCTTAATCCCTGTTCCATAGGAGTTATACCAAATCCTCTGTTAGAAAAAATAACTGGTCTACTTAATAGGTGATCACAATCTTTAAAGTGAACATGGTAACCTCTTTCAGTATCAAGTGGAATTCGTTCACCTAAATTGTCTGTTAATTTTTTTGAGAAAGCTCCACAAGCAATTACAATTTTATCAAAAGTATATCTTTCCCCATCTGTTACAAAAACTGGTTTTTCTGTATCAAACTCAATATTATTAATATTTTTCTTTTCAAACTTTCCACCCTTATTTAAAAATAATTCAAATAATTTAAGTAAGATTTTTTTAGGGTTTCGGGCATGTCGTGCATATGGATAATAAACTCCTGCATGATAAAAAGGTTTTATGTTAGGTTCTAGATCGTGAATTTCAGATTTATTGACTAGTTGTTGTTTTACACCGAGTTCATCTCTTACTTTAATTTCTAATTCTCTGCTTTTTAAGTCTTTATCATTCCAAATATAGAGAATTCCTTTATTTTCAACGAGACCCTCTAAATTAATTTCATCAAAAAGTTCATCATATGCAGGTAATGCTAAATCTAAAATTTGATGCATATTTCTTGCAGTGTGCATCATCTTGTTTTTTGTTGTATTTAAAATAAACTTGAAAAACCAAGGCAACATTTTCGGCACATAATTCCATTTTAGAGCTAGCGGACCTGTTGAACTTAATAACATGGCTGGCACGTCAGCAAGAACATCAGTTCTATTCAATGATAGTGAAGCATAAGGAGAAAAGTGACCAGCATTGCCATATGAAGCCGCTGGACTACCCGGATTATCTCTGTCAAATATAGTTACTTTAAAACCTTTCTTTTGAAGAAATAAAGCGTTTGATACTCCCTGAATACCTGAGCCAACAATCCCCACATGTAAATTTTTACTCATAGAAAAATATACAATCTATCTATCAAATAAGTTAAGCGACAAATTATACTTAGGCAATCAATTGTTGATTGTGAACCCTGGCACTCATGACTATTCCAAAACCAATCATGGTTGCTAACATTGAGGAACCACCATAAGACATAATTGGCAAAGGAGAACCTACTATAGGTAGTAAACCCAAGACCATACTCATATTAATAGTGATGAATACAAAAATCGCTGCACCAAAACTATAACAAAAAATCTTTGCGAAATAACTTCTGGAACTAGCTCCAATTGCAACAATTCTGTAAATAATAATCGCATAAATTATTAAGAGTATTGCAGATCCCACAAAGCCAAATTCCTCTGAGAAAAGTGTGAAAATAAAGTCAGTATGTTTTTCTGGTAAAAACTCAAGATAACTTTGAGTGCCTTTTAAAAAACCTTTACCAAATATACCTCCAGATCCGACAGCTATTTTAGATTGGATAATTTGATAACCAGCACCTAGAGGATCTTTATCAGGATTTAAAAATGTTAATACTCTCAATTTTTGATAAGGTTTCAGAAAAGCTATAACAAAAGGTAGAGAGATTATAAATCCAAGAATAGTATAAATAAAATACTTATAATTAATACCTGCAAACCATAATACCGCTATTCCGCTTATAGCAATAAGGACTGCAGTTCCAAGGTCTGGTTGTACAATGACTAATCCCATTGGTAAAAGTATTATTATTAAAGAAGTTAAAATTGTATAAATTGAATTCACATTTTCTAACTTCATTCTATGAAAAAATTTTGCCAAACAAACAATGATAAATATTTTCATTAATTCAGATGGCTGTAAATTAATAAAATACAAATTAATCCATCTTTGGGATCCTGATGAGGTAATTCCGAATAAATAAGTCCCAACCAATAAACCTACAACTGCTATATATGCTAAATAACCTAATGAGAACCAGTATTTGATATTAATAAATGACATTACTAGCATCATCAAAGTAAAAACAGCTAATTTTGTAAAATGACTTTTGGTATGAAATTTAACCTCACCACCATCTGTGGAGTACATAGTTGCTAAACTAATAAAGCCAAGTAACAATATACAAACCAGAAGTATATAATCAAAGTTTCTAAATTTTTGAAAAAAACCAAGTCTATTTGTTGTTAATCTTGTATGTTGATACATCTATATCTCCAAATACTTTTTATTCCTCAATGACTCTCTGATCTCGTGTCGGTCAATAATCAATTTAAATAATTTAGTTGCCATTGGAGCGGCAGTTGTGCTTCCGTTTCCTCCGTGTTCTACAATGACACTTAATGCATATCTAGGATTTTTATATGGACCAAAAGCTACATATAAAGCATGGTCTCTTTGCTCGTATGGAATCTGGAATGTTTTAAGATCCAATTCTCTTTCTTCCTCAGTAATTTTTTTAACCTGCGCAGTACCAGTTTTACCAGCAAACTGATATTTTGGGTTATCAATTCTTGAACGATAAGATGTACCCATTACTTCATTAGTTGAGCCAAAAATAGCATCTTGAACAATTTTAATATTTTTTGAATTTTTATAAAGCGGTGTAAATTTATCTATAGGCTGATCTTTAACCATATCATCTACAACAATATGAGGATAAATTTTATAACCACCATTTGCAATTTGAGCAGTCATTAAACACAATTGAATTGGAGTGGTTTGTATATAGCCTTGACCTATTCCTGTTATGATTGTTTCACCTAATAACCAACCCTTCCCAAGAGCATTTTTTTTCCATTGAGTATTTGGAATTAATCCTTTTTTTTCAATATCAAATAAATCACCAAATACTTTTTCTCCCAGACCAAATTTTTTTGCAGTCTCACTTAATTTATCAACACCAAGTTTACGCGCAATTTCATAAAAATAGGTATCGCAAGATTGCTTCATTGCATTTCTTAAACTTACATAACCATGACCTTTTTTCTTCCAGCAATGGTAAGTTTGGCCATACATTTCAGTTTTACCTGTACATCTTACAGTAAAATTAGTATTTACAATTCCATTCTCTAAAGCAGATAAAGCAACAATCGGTTTAATCGTTGAACCTGGTGAATAATTCCCCTGTAAAGTTTTATTGACCAATGGTTTCATTGGATCATTACGAATTAATTGCCAATCATCTTGACTAATACCAAAAACAAATAAATTTGGATCAAATGATGGTGATGAATGCATCGCGATTACTGCACCTGTATAAATATCCATTACACAAATAGAACCTGCTTTTTCTTTTAATAATTCATTAGCTAACTTTTGTATCTCGGTATCTATGGTTAATCTTAAAGTTTTCCCCTTTTTACCTTTTTGAAATTCTAGTTGACTAATTCTTCTACCATAAGCATTGACTTCATATCTTTCGATATCATTGGTTCCTATTAGTTTTTCCTCAAATGTTTTTTCTAAACCAACTTTCCCAACTTTTAATCCCGGAACAAAATTTTTCTTTATAGCCTGTGTTGACTCAATGTCATCTTGGTTTGCTTGACTGACATAACCAATTAAGTGAGTGAAATTTTCTTTAAAAGGATAGTTTCTTGAAATTGATATAACGGGCTTTACACCATTTAAATCATATAAATGATTGTTAATCTTTGAAAACTTTTGCCAACTCAAATTATCAGAAACAATTAAGGTTTCCCATGGCTTTATTTCATTTTTCTTTTTTAAAACTTTTTTAAATTCTTTATCTGACAATTCGAGTAAATCTTTTAATCGATAAATAACATACCTAAAATCTTCAACTTGTTCTGGTATTACATGAAGTTGATAAGCTTCAAAATTGCCCGCAATGACATTACCAAAGTAATCATGGAATTCTCCCCTCACAGGAGCCAACTTCCATTCTCTTATTCTATTTTTGTCCGAGAGAGTTAAATACTTTTTGTTTTCTTTAATTTGTAAAAAAAATAATCTACTGACTATTCCAATCATTATGAAAAATTTTAAAGAACCTGTGATGAACATTCTTCTATTAATAGAATTAAGTTTTTTTACATTGTCACTTGAAGAATTAATCATTAATTCCTTTCATGTAATATTTAAATATTGATACGAAAATTATATAAAGTAAAAATGTACAAGTCGTGTTGACTAAGTAACTTGTTAAAACTAAATCGTATGAAAAAAATAAAGTTAAAATTGAGTAATTTAAGGAATTAATCAAACTAATTATAAATAAAAAATAAAACCAATCTTTTATCGGGCTTGGTCTAATTGTTATATTTCTAATATAAGCTGTGGCAATACAAATAAATGTATAAGACAAACTACTTATTCCTAAAGGCAAACCTATGACAGTGTCATTCAATAAACCTGCAAAAAAAACAAAAAGATAATCAAAGTGCTTGAAATCTTTTAGGGTAAAGAAAAAAATCAAAATAAAAGGGAAATTGAATGAAAAATATTCAAGTTTTAAATAATTAAAATCAAATTCATTAAGCACTGAAACAAATAATAAAATTATTGGTAACCAGGTATATAATTTAGAAAATGTTCCTTTAGTTTTTAAATTAGCCACCCGTTCTACCTCCATTTAATACACAGCTCTTATACCCTTCAGTTCCAACATTAAAACCATCAGTATTAAAAAAAGATTTTCTACATTTATGACCATGTTCTAGGTTTAACTTTAAAAATTCTAATTCTTGAGTATCAATATTGAATTGACTGATTTTTTGCTTTTGTAAAAAAATTTCATTATTTAAAACTGAAATTCGATTGTTTAAATCATTAATTTCACTAGTTAAATTTTCATTTTCCTCTATAAATTTTGAATTAGTCTCCTCAATAATTTTAAGCTCATCTTCTAAAATCTTTAATTTTGACTCTTCAAGTTCTTCACTTTTATCTTCAATTGGAACTATTTCTGGTTCAACTTGAGGAATTTCAATTTGAGTAATTGTTTCTGCAAAAACATATTTTAATTGTGTAAAGTCGCTGTAGAATTCAACGTTATATCTATTAGAAGAACCATCTTTTTTAGATCTTAATTTGCCTATTGGTACTCCACTTTTAAATATTGCTCCAGTACCTGAGGTATAAACTATACTTTCATCCACTAATTCCTCAGACAAACCCGCTTTAATATATTTAATTTGTCCAAAATTGTCTCCGCTCCCTGTGACTATTGCTTGGATATTTTGAGGGGCAATTGTTACTGGAACATTAGAATTTAAATCAGATAACAATAATACCCTTGACGTTTTATAATTCACTTCAATTACCCGACCAACTAAATACGATTGATCATAAATATTGGTACCAATTTTTATATCGTCTTTACTTCCTTTATTTATGATTATGCTCTTTAGGAAGGGACTATCATGATCAACAATTATTTTTGCTAAAATTTTATTTGAACTTGAAATATAATCATCAATTAGTACCTTCAGTTCTTGATTTTCATACTGAATAATTTCGTTAGATACAAAATCAGATTTAAGTTTATCCAATTCATCTATGTTACTTTGATATCTATTAAAAAATGTTGTGTATTCAATTATATTAATAAATGAATTCCTGACAAAGTTTTCTGGTATAGAAACTATAAAAGATGATCTATAGACCACCTCACTCAATCCAGCTTTAAGATACCTTACTACTTTAAAGTCTAAGCTTGATAGAAGGATAATAAATATGGAAATAAAAACTAAAGTAAGTAGAGAAAATTTTTGTTGGGTGCTTTTTTTTAAAAAAGCAGAACGAATTGCTATTATAAAATCATCTCTGCTAGAGGCCATTACTCTTAATATTCAGTCAACATAGTCGAGAATGTTTGTTCTTGATCAAGAGCTTTTCCAGTACCAACTGCTACACAAGATAATGGATCATCAGCAATGTGAACTGGCAAACCTGTTTCCTTAGAAAACCTTCTGTCTATATTTTTTAATAAAGCTCCACCACCAGTTAAAGTTAAACCCATATCAACTAAGTCGGCAGATAATTCTGGAGGAGTACTTTCTAATGCATCCTTAATTCCATTCACCATCTCTTTTAAAATAATATTTAATGCTTCTGCTGTATCTTCCTCTGTAATATTTACTTCTTTTGGAGTTCCGGATCTTAAATCACGTCCTTTAACTGCATAAGTATTATTATTTGTGGGAATAGCAGTACCAATTTCTTTTTTAATTTTTTCTGCAGTACTATCACCGATCATCAAATTATATTCTTTTCTCATATAGTTGACCATTGCACCATCCATAGCATCTCCTGCTACTCTTAGAGATTTAGAATAAACTAAACCTCCTAAGGACATAACTGCAATTTCAGTTGTACCACCACCAATATCAACTACCATTGAACCAGTTGCTTCAGATATAGGAAGATTAGCACCAATGGCAGCTGCGATTGGTTCCTCAATCAATTGAACTCTTCTCGCCCCTGCTGCTAAAGCACTATCTTGAATAGCTTTTCTCTCAACAGGAGTTGAGCCCGTTGGAACGCAAATTAAAATTCTTGGATTAGCAAAAGTACTTCCTTTATGAACTTTTTTAATGAAATGCTTTATCATTTCTTCTGTGACTATAAAGTCAGCAATCACACCATCTCTTAAGGGTCTTATAGCTTGAATATTTCCAGGAGTTCTTCCTAGCATTGTTTTAGCTTCATCCCCTACTGCTAAAACTTGTTTTTTCCCTGATTGATCCACAATTGCAACAACTGAGGGTTCATTTAAAACAACCCCTTGTCCTTTCACAACTACTAAAGTATTTGCTGTTCCTAAGTCAATTGCCATATCTTGACTCCAGATTTTCTTCATTCTATCAAATATGCCCATTAAAACACTCCTTTTACTTTTTTAGGTTCTATATTTTTATAAAGCGATTTCTTTTCTCTTTTAATTAACATTTTATTTAATGCATTAAGGTAAGCATTAGCTGATGCTACTAAAGTATCTGTATCAGCTGATTGTCCAACAGTAGTTCTGTCATTCTCCTCAATTTTAACACTTACTGTAGCCTGTGCATCTGTTCCTTCAGTTACTGCGTGAACTTGATACAAAGACAACTTGACATCATGTGGATAAAGTTCCTTAATACATTTAAATATTGCATCAACAGGACCATCTCCTGTTTGAGTAGTATGTTTTATATCGCCAAAAACATCTAATGTCATTTCAGCTCTTTGTGGTTCACCGGTACCAGCAAAAACTTTTAAAGACTTTAAATTTATTGCATTAATTTTGTTGTCTATAATCAAGCTATCATCGACGAGAGCGACTATATCTTCATCATAGATATGTTTTTTTTTATCTGCTAAAATTTTAAACTTTCCAAATGCCGCCTGAACAACATCATCAGTTACATCGGCATAACCTAAATCACTTAATTTATCTTTAAAAGCATGTCTTCCAGAATGTTTTCCCATAACTAATGATGTTTTTTTTACTCCAACACTTTCTGGTGTCATGATTTCATATGTTTCTCTATTTTTGAGCATTCCATCCTGATGAATGCCAGACTCATGGGCAAATGCATTTTTTCCAACAATTGCCTTGTTAAATTGAACTGGAAATCCTGTTGCATTTGAAACAATTTTTGAGGCTTTACTAATTAACTCTGTTTTTATACCTGTCTCATAAGGTAATAAATCATCTCGCGTTTTAATTGCCATGACTATTTCCTCTAAGGCTGCATTACCTGCTCTTTCGCCAATTCCATTAATTGTGCATTCAATTTGTCTTACTCCAGCTGACAATCCTGATAATGCATTTGCAACTGCTAAACCTAAATCATTATGACAATGAGCTGAGATAATCGCTTTATCTATATTTGGCACATTGTTTTTGATAAGTTTAATAGTTTTGGCAAATTCTTCTGGTATTGAATATCCAACTGTATCAGGAATATTTATAGTTGTTGCACCACATTTAATTGCAAGCTCAATTGTTTTGTACATAAAATCCAAGTCTGTTCTAGTGCCATCTTCACACGACCATTCAACATCATCAGTGAATTTTTTTGCATAAGTAACGCTTTCTTTAATAGCTCCTAAAACTTGTTCGTTAGTCATATTTAATTTATGCTTCATATGAACTGGGCTTGTTGAAATAAAAGTATGTATCCTAAATCTTTTTGCAAATTTTAAAGACTCGTGACAAGCATCTATGTCTTTTTTAGTTGCTCTTGCTAAACCACAAGGGATGGAATTTTTAACACTTTTGCTTATTGCACTTACAGCTTCAAAATCACCAGGAGATGATATTGGAAAACCTGCTTCTATAATGTCGATACCCATTTCATCAAAAACTCTTGAGATCTGAATTTTTTCTTCAACACTCATTGAGGCTCCAGGTGATTGCTCACCGTCCCTCATCGTTGTATCGAAAATGAATACTTTATCTTTCTCAGCCATATCAAAAATTTTTGTTTTTGAAATATACAACCTCTCGTTTAGATTGCAAAAGTAAAATACTGAATTTGTCCCAATTTGGAACTAAAATTTACTTCTTATCACTATCAACTAATTTCTTCTTGCCAATCCATGGCATCATAGCTCTCAAATTAGCCCCAACTTTTTCAACTGGATGTTCAGCTAATTTTGCCCTTGTAGCAAGAAAGTTTTTTTGGCCATTTTTACATTCATCCATCCATTCTTTTGTAAATTTACCAGATTGAATATCAGCCAAAACTTCTTTCATTCTTTTTTTAGTTTCCTCTTTATTAATCACCCTAGGACCAGATTGATATTCTCCATATTCTGCAGTGTTTGAAATAGAGTAATTCATATTAGCAATTCCACCTTCATAAATAAGATCAACAATAAGTTTTACTTCATGAACAGTTTCAAAATATGCCATCTCAGGTTCATATCCAGCTTCAACCAAAGTCTCATAACCATTTTTTATTAATTCAACTAAACCACCACAAAGCACAGTCTGTTCCCCAAATAAATCTGTTTCAACTTCGTCTTTAAATGTTGTCTCAATAATCCCTGATCTACCACCACCAACTGCTGAAGCATATGACATCGCTAAGTCTCTTGCTTTACCAGAGCCGTTTTGATGTACTGCAAATAAACATGGCACTCCCCCACCTTTTTCATATTCACTTCTTACCAAATGACCCGGTCCTTTTGGAGCAACCATAAATACATCTAAATCTTTTCTAGCTTTTATCAGATCATAATGAACATTTAATCCGTGAGCAAAGGCAATTGACTTTCCCTCTTTAACTCTTTGCTCTATATGGTTTTTATAAATTGAGGCTTGTAATTCATCTGGTGTTAAAATCATTACAACATCTGCCCACTCAGCGGCATCAGATAAATTCATAACTTTCAATCCTTTTGACTCTGCTTTAGGTATACTTGAGGAACCCTCTCTCAATGCAACTACAACTTCTTTAACACCACTATCTTTTAAATTTAAAGCGTGAGCATGTCCTTGACTACCATAGCCGAATATTGCGATTTTTTTATCTTTGATTAAATTTACATCTGTATCTTTTTCATAAAACATTTTCATAATTTTCTCCTCAATAATTAATTAAAAACTTTATCACCCCTTGTCATAGCAACAGCACCTGTTCTAGAAACACTTACTAAACCAAATTTTCTTAAATTTTTTGCCATCTTGTCTATTTCTCTTCTTAATGCAGTAATTTGAATAACATTTGATTTTTTCGTTTTATCCAATATTACAGCATCATACTTTTTACAAGCATTAATAGCTTTTTTAATTTTGGCATTATTGCCAACAACTTTAAATAAAGCCATTTCTTTAAATATTACTCCTTTATCATTCCTTTTAAAATCCGCTACTTTATGAACCGGAACTAGTTTTTTTAATTGTAATTTAATTTGATCTATTACTTGAGGTGTCCCAGTCGTGACTATTGTAATTCTTGATATACTTTTTTTTGCATCAACTTCAGCTACTGCAAGTGACTCAATGTTATAACCTCGTCCAGAAAACAATCCTACAACCCTTGCTAAAACGCCAGCTTCATTATCTACCCAAACAACAATAATATGTGTATCTGATTTTTCTTTTTTCGAAGAAACACTATATGCAGATTTTGGATTTGCCATAATTAAACTAAAGCTTTACCTTTGCCAGTGATTTTATTTTCCTCTTTTTCACTTGGTCCTAATATCATTTGGTTATGAGGTTTTCCTGAGGGAATCATTGGAAAACAATTTTCATTTGGATCTACTCGACAATCAAAAATTACAGGTCCATCAAACTCTACCATCTCTTTAATTTTTTCATCTAATTCTTCTGGTTTCTCAGCTTTTATTCCTTTGCAACCATAAGCCTCTGCCATCTTTATAAAATCTGGTAAAGCCTCTGTATAACTTTCAGAGTAATTTTTTTCATGCAATAGCTCTTGCCATTGTCTCACCATTCCCATGTATTGATTATTCAAAATAAAGATTTTAATAGGCAAATTGTATTGAACCGCTGTAGACATCTCTTGCATAGTCATTAAAACTGAAGCCTCGCCAGCAATATCAATAACTAATTTTTTCGGATGAGCTATTTGAACACCCACAGCAGCAGGTAATCCATATCCCATTGTGCCAAGTCCTCCAGAGGTCATCCAACGATTTGGTTTATTAAATTTATAATGTTGAGCTGCCCACATTTGATGCTGACCCACCTCAGTCGTGACATAAGTATCCTTGTGTTTTGTAAGCTCGTACAATCTCTGAACTGCATGTTGAGGTTTTATAGTTTCGTCACTGTTTTTAAAATGAAGTGAATTTTTTGTTCGCCATTTTTGTATCTGTTCCCACCATTTAGCAATTTGTTGCTTATTTGATTTTTTCAAATCTAAGTTTTTTTTCTTTAGAGTTTTTGTAATTCCTTTTAAAACTTCTTTAACATCACCAACTAATGCTAAATCAACTTTAATGATTTTATTTATTGATGAAGGATCAATATCGATGTGAACTTTTTTAGATTTTGGAGAAAACTCATCAATTTTACCAGTTATTCTATCATCAAATCTAGCACCAATATTTATTAATAAATCACAATCATGCATTGCATTATTAGCTTCATAAGTTCCGTGCATACCAAGCATACCTAAAAATTGATTATCATCTCCTGGGTATGCTCCTAAACCTTGCAGCGTTGAAGTGATTGGAAAACCTGTAAGCTCCACAAGTTCTCTTAAAACATTGCTTGCCTCTGGTCCAGAGTTTATAACTCCACCACCAGAATAAATGACAGGTTTTTTTGATTTATTCATTAAACCAATCAATGTATCAATATCTTTTTGTGAAAAATGATTTAACGATTTTCCATTAAGTTTTTTTTCAGCTTTAGGTTTTGAATAACCCATTTTGGCAAATTGTATATCTTTAGGTATATCAACTAAAACTGGACCAGGCCTCCCTGTAGTTGCAACTCTAAAAGCCTCGTGAAGAATTTTAGATAAATCTTTAATATCTTTAACTAGCCAATTATGTTTTGTGCATGGTCTTGTAATACCTGTTGTGTCACATTCCTGAAATGCATCTGTTCCAATTAAATGTGTTGGCACTTGTCCTGAAATACAAACTAGTGGAACAGAGTCCATATATGCATCTGTTAATGCGGTAACAACATTGGTTGCTCCAGGACCAGAAGTTACAAGCACAACACCTGGTTTGCCAGATGATCTCGCATAACCTTCTGCAGCATGACCTGCACCTTGTTCATGTCTAACTAAAATATGTTTGATGGTAGTATGATTTTTTAACTCATCATAAATAGGTAATACCGCACCACCTGGATAACCAAAAATAAATTCAACATCTTGGTCTTCTAGACATTTAAATACAATTTCAGCACCTGTATATAATTTAGACATTCATGCAATCTAGCTGAAGTTGTGCTTATTGGTCAAGAATTAGTACGTAATATCTAAATTTTTTTTAAAAATTTATTTAGGTCCTCTGACTTTATTTTGTTCCAATCTATCATATTACCTCTGCCCCAAGTAGATTGTCTCTTTGCATATTGCCTAGTCTTTATTGATATTTTCTCAATTACCTCTGATATCTCAATTTTTTTCTCAAGATATCCTCTAATTTCATCAATTCCAATCGCCTTAGAGGCAGTTTTTGTTCTTGGAACTTTTGATCTTATAAATTTTTTTACCTCTGAAATTGCTCCATTTTCAATCATGTATTCTGTGCGATCAGTAATTCTCTTAATCAACTCGACTCTTGGATAATCAATATAAATCTTAAAAAAATCTTCATTTTCATAATCTGATCGTGTGCTTTTAAACCAATTGTAAATTGATCTTTTGGTAAATAATTTAACTTCGTAGGCTCGAATAACTCTTTGTGTGTCTGTAGGTTTAACAAAGTTTTTTGATACGGGGTCTAATTTTACTAATTCTGAAAAGAATTTTTTTGCTCCAATTTTTTTATGTAACAACCTTATTTTTGATCTAAAACGAATTGGAATATTGGGAATATTTACTAAACCCTCAGTTATTGCTTTAAAGTACAATCCGGTGCCACCCACAAGAATAGGTGTCTTATTTCTTTTTTTTATATCAAGAATTTTAACATTAACTAATTTTAACCAATCTCCTGAGGAAAAGTTTTTTTTTACACTTTGAAATCCATATAAATGATGCTTTATACTCTTGTAATCTTTTAGAAGAGGTCTCGCAGACAAAATTTTCAATTCTTTATATACTTGCATGCTATCGGCATTAACAATTTCTCCCTTAATTTTTTTAGCAAGTTTAATTGCAAAATTAGATTTTCCTGATGCTGTTGGACCATAAATTAAAATAATTTTGGATTTCAAATCCATTAATTAATCTAATTTAACACCAATATATCGTCTTTGATTTTGGCTATTGTAGATAACTAATAAAATAGTTTTTTGATTACTATTTAAAACTTGTTTAACTATTTGGTTTAAATCATTTACATTTCTTATTTTTTTCTTTTGGGCTTCTAAAATAATGCTATTAACTTCAAGAGAATTTAATAAAGGGCTATCATTTGCCATTTTAGTCACAACTAATCCAGATGTTTGATTGGGCAAGGTTCGTGATTTTATATCTTCTTTATTAATCTGCCTCACAGTTATTTTTAAATCTTTTATCTCTGTTTCTTTTGGACTTTCTGTTTTTTCTGAAACTTTAAAATCTTCTGAAGTTTCTAATCTTCCAAGTGTAACAATTTTAACAATTTCTTTTTTATTTCTCCAAATTTTAACTTCTACTTTTTTCCCAACTGCAGTTCTTGCAACAATCATGGGAAGTTCCTTCATCTGATTTATTTTTTCGCCATCAAATTCTAAAATGATATCACCAGCTTTTACTCCTGCTTTAGCAGATGGACTATTCTCTGCAACGCTTGCAACTAACGCTCCACGAGGTTTATCTAATTTTTCTACTTCAGCAATTTCTTTTGTGACATCTTGAATTCTTACACCCAGCCAACCTCTTTTTGTTTCTCCAAACTCTACTAATTGATCAATAACTATTTTTGCACTATTTGAAGGGATTGAAAAACCAATTCCAATTGATCCATTCCTTCCAAGGATAGCTGTATTAATTCCAATCACATTTCCGTTCATATCAAATAAAGGCCCACCAGAGTTTCCTTGATTGATAGATGCATCAGTCTGAATATAATCTTCGTACCTACTTAAACCTATCGATCTATTTCTTGCAGAAATTATTCCTGAAGTTACAGTTCCCCCTAAACCAAAGGGATTACCAATTGCTATTACCCAATCACCAATTCTTGCTTTATCAGAGTCACCAAATTGAACTGGTTTGAATTTTTCATTTGTCTCAAGTTGGAGCACTGCAATATCTGATAATGGATCAGCTCCCAAAACTTTAGCTTTAATTTCTTTGTCACCTACTCTTATGATAATATCATCAGCATCTTGAATGACGTGATTGTTTGTAACAACGATCCCTTTTTCATCTATAATAAAACCTGATCCTAAAGCTGCTGATGGTCTTTCTTGTGGTGTTCCAAATTCTTTAAACATGTCCTCAAATGGTGAACCTGGAGGAAATTGAAAAGGGAAAGGATTGGTTTGTGTTTTGACCATTGTAGTTGTTGAGATATTAACCACAGATGGCATTAACTTTTCTGCTAAATCAGCAAAAGAACTAGGATGATTTTGAGCAAACGATTTTAATTGAGGACCTATAATCAAAATAATCGCTATAAATAGTGTATTAATTCTACTCATTTTAGTTCTTCATATAATAAATAATTATAAAACCTAATACTGCAAAGATTAATCCACCCGATCTTAACTGACTATCCTTAATAAGTTCTAATTTTTTTAACATACTTTTCATTTTTGATGGAAATATGGCATATAAAATTCCTTCAATAAACAAGAATAGACCAAAGGCAATGATCAATTCTTTCATGAATAGTTTATTGAGAATTTGGTTTTATATTTCCAAAAAATTTAAAGAACTCACTATCAGGAGATAATATTAATGAAGTCTCTCCACCAATTAAAGCTTTTTCGTAAGCCTGCATAGCTCTGTAAAAAGCAAAGAATTCTGGATCTTGGCCAAAAGCATTAGCGAAAATATTATTTCTTTTTCCATCGCCTTCACCTTTCATAATCTCAGATTTTTTTTGTGCATCTGCTAAAATAACTGTTACTTCTTTATCAGCAGTCGATGTTATCGTGACCGCCATTTCAGCACCTTTTGCTCTAAACTCTTTTGCCTCTCTCTCCCTCTCTGTTTGCATTCTTCTAAAGATCGCATCACTATTTGCTTGAGGAAGATCAGCACGTTTAATTCTTACATCTACAATTTCAATACCAAAGTTTTGTGCTTCATTGTTTACACCCTCTTGAATTAAAGCCATTTGCTTCGTTCTATCCTCTGATAAAAGTGTTTGTAGCTCTTGTTGACCTAAAACATTCCTAATTCTTGAATTGATAATTGTTGCTAATCTAGATCTTGCAACTCTCTCATTTCCAACTGAGATGTAAAACTTAAGAGGATCTACAATTTGAAATCTTGCAAAAGCATCAACAATTAATCTTTTTTGGTCTGATGCAATTACCTCTTCTGGTGGTGTATCTAAATTTAAAATTCGTTTATCTAAAAATACAACGTTTTGAATAAATGGTAGTTTAAAGTTTAATCCAGGTTTCAATATTATTCTTTTTGGATCACCAAATTGAAGTACAATTGCTTGATTAACTTCTTTAACAATAAATATTGAAAAAAATAAAGTTGCTGCAATAAAAACAGCTAATCCTGCTATAATTTTTCCTGCTTTCATTTTAGTTAGTCACTTTCTTTTTTAGTTCTGGTAATGGTAAATATGGAACCACGCCTGAGCCAGCATTTTTCTCAATTATCACTTTATCGATATCAGCTAAAACTTTTTCCATCGTCTCTAAATACATTCTTTCTTGAGTTACAGATTTTGCTTTTTTATACTCATTATAAATAGCTAAGAATCTACTTGCTTCACCTTCAGCTTTAGCTACCACTTCTTTTTTATAAGCTTCTGCAGCCTGTAAAATTTTTGCAGCTTCCCCTCGCGCTCTTGGGATTACATCATTGGCATATGCTTCAGCTTCATTTTTAGATCTCTCCATATCAGCTCTTGCGGCTTGCACGTCACGAAACGCATCAATTACTTGGTCTGGTGGATCTGCTTTTTGAGTTTGAACTTGAGTAATTTGAATTCCTGATGTGTATTCATCTAAGATCTTTTGGATTATTTCTTGTGTATCTGTTTCAATTAAAGACCTTCCCTCAGTTAAAATTGGTTGAATATCGGATCTTGCTATTACTTCTCTCATTGCTGTTTCGGCTGCAGCTTTGACTGTGCCTTCTGGATCTTGAATCTTAAATAAAAAATTACCCGCATCCTTAATTACCCAAAAAACAGAAAAATCTATGTTCACAATATTTTCATCACCAGTAAGCATAAGACTTTCTTGTGGTACATCTGCTACTCCTCCAGCTGCAGAGGAAAAACCACTATCTCTTTCTGACCTAAAACCAATATCAATTCTATTAACTTTTGTTACTTTTGGTGTTAAAACAGACTCTACTGGAAAAGGAATATGATAATTCAAACCTGGTTGAGTTGTTTTGACAAATTTTCCAAATCTTAAAACAACTCCTTGTTCATCAGGAAGTACTCTATAAAGACCACTTGCTAGCCAAACAAAACCTAAAATAATTAAAACTAATATAGCTTGTTTTCCTCCAGATGAACTCCCTCCTGGTAAAAATTTTTTAATTTTTTCTTGAAACTCTTTTATAATTTTATCTACATCGGGTGGTCTTGGACCTCTTCCAGAGCCATTACCGCTACCGCCTCCACCCGGGGGTGATCCCCAAGGACTTCCACCTCTTTGTTGAAAATCATCTGACATAGACTATCTATATAGTGTCTAATTCCACAAAAACAAGCTAAGATCAAACAATGCCAGATAAAAAGCCAGAACTAAGTGCCGCAACGAGCAAAGATAGTAGGCGAAAGGTATTCACAAAAAAACCAATTATTGGAACAAAATTCACTATTGCTATTTCGAGTGCAAAAGGAGGAGTTGGAAAGTCAACTTTCGCATCCAATCTTGCGTTAGCATTAAAGCATGTTGGCTGTAAAGTTGGTTTACTAGATGCAGATATTTATGGACCCTCGATTCCAAAAATGTTTGGGATAACTGAAAAACCAAAAAGTGATGGCCAAAAATTAGATCCTATAATTAAGTATGATATTCAATGTATGTCTATCGGTTTTCTTACTGATCAGCAAACTCCAATGATTTGGAGAGGTCCAATGGTGACAAGTGCGATTAGAACTTTTACACAAAAAGTGAATTGGAAAAACTTAGATTTCATAATTGTAGACATGCCTCCCGGTACAGGAGATACACAATTGACATTTTCACAAGAGATAAAAATAGACGGAGCAATCATAGTCTCAACACCCCAAGAAGTTGCTTTGTTAGATGTAAAAAGAGGAATTAAAATGTTTGATAAATTAGGTGTAAAAATTTTAGGACTTGTAGATAATATGAGTTACTTCATTGGAGATGATAACAAAAAATATAAAATTTTTGGTGAGGGTGGAGTTCGTAAAACCTCAGAAGAATTCAATAAAGAATTTTTAGGCGAAATACCAATTAACTCTGAAATAGGAAAAACAAGTGATAATGGAAAACCAATAGTTGAGGAAGATCCAAATAATGAAATTTCAAAAATTTATATAGATTTTGCTAATAAAATTAAATCAACTTATCTTTAAGATTAAAAGCTTCCATTAACTCATTCCATTCTCTTTTTGACAAACCAGAACTCTCTAAAGAGACACCTTCTCCCTTTATTAATTTTTGAATTACAACGTTTCCTTTTGCAGAAACTTCTGTACCACCCACTCTGTAATCCATAAAAGCTTCATGGGTTATTGGTACCCATCTTTTTAAGGTATCCAACATAATGTCAGCATAAACTCTAATTTCATATTGAGCATGATGATCTGCTCTGAGTCTTAAAAAATTCATCAAATTTAAAAGATCTGTTTTCCAATACCATTGAGTATAAGTATTTAAAGTTAAATTCATTCTAGCAAGTTCCCTGGCTAATCCCTTTTTATTATCATCTATAGTAGATCCATCATATCTTTCATTTAGCATGGTTTCATAATTGGAATAAGTTCTTTCAGCATCATTTTTCAAAAGCTCTAAAACCTCTTTTGCTTGATTTCCTTCAAGGACATCTCCCCTTCCTTGTCTATTACTTGTTGATTGAGCTGCTAAATTTTCAGAGGTTGGTAAGTAAAATTCTTTATCTAAAATGGAATATCTTGCAGAATATTCATTAACATTTGCAGTTCTATGTCTTATCCATTGACGTGCTATAAAGATCGGTAATTTGATGTGATATTTAATTTCACACATTTCAAATGGTGTACTATGCCAATGACGCATCAAATATTTTATCAATCCAGCATCAGTTGAAACTTGTTTGGTTCCTTTTCCATAAGAAACTCTTGCGGCTTGAACGATAGATGTATCATCACCCATGTAATCAACTACCCTTACAAAACCATGATCTAAAGCTGGTATTGCTTCATAAAGAATATTTTCTAACTCTGATACTACAACCCTTTTTGTTTTATTATTTTGAGACTGCTGGCTCTTAATTTCTGCAGATTGTTCTTTGGTTAATTTCATGATTGTTATTGAATCTCTTGCGATTCCTTTTATATTAATAAGGTTGGTTTTCCAACTATGACGATAAACGAATTTCGTAATAACCATTGCGGACGTGGGGGCAGTACCCACCACCTCCACCAATTACAACTTATGGGGGTGAACTAGATTCGACGGGTGACTAAAGGCTATTCTTTCGTTCGGAATTGTTCCTCCGTAAAGGGCTAATTTATAAATGCTAACGAAAGTTACGCAATTGCTGCTTAATTAATTTATTAATTGAGTAAACGGGGTTTGGGGCACCTGGCAACAGAACGCCCCCTATAAAGTATTTTTTGTCGCTTAAAATTTTTAAAATTTATTTAGTAAAATTTAAATATAAAGTGTAGGAAAGTTTAAATGAAAGTTAAAGCAAATTATATTTATCTTATAATAATAGCATTTTTAATTGCTTTATTAATTATTGGTCACCAAATTAACAAGAAGAGTTCAGCATCCAAAAAAAATGAGATTTTAAACATAGTAAATCAACTTAAAACTAGAAATAATCAGCTAGCTAAAATACAAAAAAAATTATTCGAAGACGGAAAAAACTTAAATAATATAATTAATAAAAAAGGGATCACTTTTGAAAATTTATTTAAAGATAAAAAACTTGATGGATTAAATAATTTTTCTTATTCAAAATATTCAACTAAGGATATTTTATTTAATGGTAATCGTGGTGCTACTGGGACAGCATATATTGACTTTTATAATAATGATAAAAATTTATTAATCGCAACTTATGATGGAATTTTTGCATTTACTAATCTTAATAACTTAGAAAATTTTGTAAAAATCGACTCAAATATTAATTCAATAATCAAATATGATAAATTTTATTTTCATGAGCAATACGGCATTAAGGACATTCATATAGACAATAATAAATTATACGTCTCATATATTGGTGAAAGAAAAGATAATTGTTACGATCTTAAAATTATTTTTAGTGAATTAAATGAAAAATTTTTAGATTTTAATTTATTTTATCAAACATTAAATTGTGTTGATAAAAATAACAATCATGGATTTTGGGCTCACCAAGGTGCAGGCGGAAGAATTGTAAATCTTGATAGTTCAAACCTATTATTTACTACAGGAGATTTTAGAAATAGACCCCTTTCACAAGATATTAAAAGCGACTTTGGAAAAATTTTAAAAATTAATATTCAAAATAAAAATTCAGAGGTTGTATCCCTGGGCCATAGAAATCCACAAGGTTTATATTACAGTAAAAAATTTGACTTCATTTTATCTACTGAACATGGACCAAAAGGTGGTGACGAAATCAATATAAATAATAAACCTTTTTTAAAAGTTAAAAATTTCGGATGGCCGATTTCATCGTATGGAGAACATTATGCAAAGAATTATTCAGACAAAATATTGAAAGAAGCACCACTTAATAAATCTCATAAAAAATTTGGTTTTGAAGAACCTATTAAATATTTTGATCCATCAATTGGTATTAGTCAAACAATTTCCATGAATGAAGCAGATACAGAATTTTTAATTGGAGCAATGGGGAATGAGATTGCCGATCAGGATTTAGGACTTCACTACATTAAGCTAAATGAGAATAGAGATAAAGTTATTAAACATGATTACTTTTTACTTAATGAAAGAGTTCGTGATATGGTAGTCTCTAAGGATAAAAAAATAATTATAATTTTTTTAGAGTCTACAAGTTCAATATCGGTTTTAAGAAAAAATAGCTGATCGTTATATTTATTTTTTAAAAGAGATTTTAATTTCAGGTCCTCTTTTACGATTTTTATAATCTAAACCTTGAATAGGATAATTTCTTGTTGTTTTTTGTTTTTTTATCTTAAATTTTTTTGGATTAATTAATGTCATTTCAATTACTTGAGGAATACCCTTGTCATCGACCATGCCATAATTATTTGCGTTAATATGAATATTTCTAAGCTTTGTTTGATTTATGAAGTCTTTTATTTTTTTCAAATTTTTTTGAAGATCATGAAATTCGATAATCACTAAATTTAGTTTATTAAAATTTTTATTAATTTCTTTTAAAACCTTATATTCATCACCTTCAATATCTACTTTTAAAACAATATCTTTATTATATCCGATTGCCTCAGAAATTGTAATTTGATTATTTTGTTTTGTCCTTGTCGAAACAATTTTTTTTAAATAATGTTTATTTTTACCCTTGAAAAAAGTTAAGTATTGCACAAATTTGAAAACATCTAATATTTGATGGGGTTTAATTTTTCTCAATAATAATAAAGAAATAAAATCTTTTAAAAATCTATGAGCCCAAAATTTATTGTTAACTGTGTGGTCAAAAGCTAAAATTTTGCAATTTTTATTATATTCTTGAAATTGTTTTTCAAAACTCCATTCGGCTTCAAGTCCACAAGTAATAATTGCTCTAGTTTTACTTATAACACGTTTGTCTATAACATATCCACCATCTGATTTTCTTCCAAGCCTAATTAAATTAGATAAAGCTGTATGATAAGGTTTTAAAAAATTTGGTAACATTTATAACTTAACTAAATTCTATTTATTTATTTCAGCCTGGGCTGCAGCCAGTCTTGCTATTGGAACTCTATATGGAGAACATGAAACATAATTAAGACCTATTTTTGAGCAAAAATTTATACTTTTAGGATCACCCCCGTGTTCACCACAAATACCTAGCTTAATTTTTTTGTTTTGTTTTTTTCCTTTAGTAACAGCTATCTCAACTAAATCTTCTACACCTTCATCTATTGAAATAAACGGATCAATTGAAAAAATCTTGTTTTCGATATAATCATTCAGAAATTTTCCACTATCATCTCTACTAATACCAAAAGTAGTTTGCGTTAAATCATTTGTCCCAAAGCTAAAAAACTCAGCATGTTTTGCTATATCTTTTGCTTTAATTGCTGCTCTTGGTAGTTCAATCATTGTTCCGACTAAAAATTCTATTTTTACTTTATTTTCTTTTTGTACTTTTCTTGCAGTATTAATTACAAGGTCTTTCATTATTTTGATTTCTGCCTCAGTTGACACAAGTGGAATCATTATTTCAGGGAATGCAAATTTTTGTTTATTTTTTTTAAGCTCTGATAAAGCTTTAAAAATTGCCTCACATTGCATTTCATAAATTTCAGGGAACGAAATACCTAATCTACAACCTCTGTGTCCAAGCATAGGATTTTGTTCATGAAGTTCATCAATTCTAGATTTTACTTCCTTAACACTTATTCCAACCACTTCTGCAACCTCTGAAATTTCCTTTTCAGATTTTGGTAAAAACTCATGCAATGGAGGATCAAGTAAGCGAACTGTAACTGGTAATCCATGCATAATCTTGAATATTTCAACAAAATCTTTTTTTTGATGTGGTAAAAGCTTCAAAAGTGCTTTTAATCTATCATCTTTAGTTTTGGAAAGTATCATCTCTCGGACAGAAATAATTCTTTCTTCATCGAAGAACATATGCTCCGTTCTGCATAACCCAATTCCCTCTGCTCCAAAATCTCTTGCAACTTTTGTATCTAATGGAGTTTCTGCATTTGTTCTTACTCTAAGTTTTCTAACATTGTCAGCCCAACTCATTAACTTTGAAAAGTCACCAGAAATTTCAGGTTTTACTGTTGGTACGCTTCCTAATATGATCCTTCCAGAGGACCCATCAATTGTGATTATATCGCCCTCTTTAATTTCCACTGCAGCAGTTTTGAAAATTTTTTTTTCATAATCAATATCAATTTCACTTGAGCCTGAAACACATGGTCTACCCATCCCTCTTGCAACAACAGCTGCATGACTTGTCATTCCTCCTCTAGCAGTCAATATTCCCTTAGCAGCGTGCATACCCTGAATATCTTCGGGAGAAGTTTCTACTCTAACTAATATTACATCTTGCATCATATTATTAAGTCTTTCAGCCTCTTCAGATGTAAATACCACCTTTCCACTAGCAGCTCCTGGTGAAGCAGGTAAACCATTTGCAATTATTTCTATAGAACTTTTTTCATCTAAAGTAGGGTGTAATAATGCATCTAAAGAATTTGGATCTATTCTTAAGATTGCTTCTTTTTTTGAAATTAATTTTTCTTTAACCATATCTACAGCAATTTTAACTGCTGATTTTGCAGTTCTTTTACCTGACCTAGTTTGTAGGATCCATAATTTCTCATTCTCAACTGTAAATTCCACATCTTGCATATCTTTATAGTGTGTTTCTAACTTCTTTAAAATTTTATTAAGCTCCAAATAAACTTTTGGCATAGACTCTTCCATAGATGGTGCTTTTACTTTCGCATCTCTTTTTGCTTTTTTCGTAATATATTGTGGTGTCCTTGTTCCTGCTACGACATCCTCTCCTTGAGCATTAATTAAATACTCTCCATAAATATTATTTGATCCGTCTGAAGGATTTCTTGTAAAAACAACTCCAGTAGCACAATCATTTCCCATGTTTCCAAAGACCATAGATTGCACGTTAACTGCTGTTCCCCATTCAGATGGTATCTGATTTAACTTTCTATAAATTTTAGCTCTATTACTGTCCCAAGATAAAAATACTGCACTTATTGCTCCTAATAATTGTTCATAAACATCCTGAGGAAATTCTTTTTTTGTTTTTTCTTTAACAATATTTTTAAAATCTTTTATCAAACCATCCCAATCATCTTCATTAAGATCTGTATCCAGCAAAACTCCTTTGGTTAATTTATAATTTTCTATAAGTTCTTCAAAATGATAACTTTCAACTTTAAGAACAACATTTCCATACATTTGAATAAATCTTCTATAACTATCTTTTGCAAATCTTCCGTTAGAGGTTTTGTTGGCTAGTGCTTTAACAGTTTTGTCATTCAAACCAAGATTAAGTATTGTATCCATCATACCGGGCATAGATACTCTAGCACCGGATCTCACAGATAATAAAAGTGGATTTTTTAGATCCCCAAATTTTTTTTTTACATCTTTTTCAATTATCTTTAACTCTTTTTTAATTTGATTTATCAATGAAGAATTCAATCTCTTTTTATTTTGGTAAAAAAGATCACAGACGTTTGTTGAAATTGTAAATCCAGGCGGAACTGGAAGACCCATTCTTCCCATTTCCGATAAATTAGCACCTTTGCCGCCTAAAAAATTTTTGGGATTTCTAATTTTTTTAGAGTCTTTAGATTTAAAATTTACAATTAACTTATTCATTATTTGGTTTTAACAATTGAAAATTCATAAAATTTTGAAAGGTTTTACATAACATATTTATAAGTTCCAAACGATTTTTTCTTAAATCTTCATTATCTTCATTTACTTTGACATTATCAAAAAATTCGAAAACTTCTTTTTTTGCTCCAGCTAAGACCGATAAAGATTCTTCAAAATTTTCATTATTATCTATACCTGAATAATACTTCTTTATATCAGTAATCTTTTTAAACAAATTTTTTTCATAATCGCTTTTAAAAATACCAGGATCAGTTGAATTAGTTATTTCAATTTCTTTATTTTCCATTTCACTTTGAAGTATATTGGAAGCCCTTTTATAACTTGATGTTATATCTATACCAATTTGATTATTTATTACTCTATTTACACATCTTGCTTTTTCGAAAGATGAAAACAATTTATTAGTTGAAAAATTTGAAATCGTTGCCTCAATGATATCAAATCGAACATCTTTTTCTTTAAGATAATATCTAAATCTATCTTTTAAGAAATTACTTAAATCTTTTTTTAAATCATCATTTACAAGAGTAAAATTTTGTTCTTGATATAAACCAATAGAATAATTCAATAAATCGTTTAATTTTAAATCTTTTTTATTTTCAATTAATATTCTTATAATACCGAGCGCAACTCTTCTAAGTGCAAACGGATCTTTTGAACTTGTGGGTTTTTCATCAATCCCAAAAAAACCAACAAGATTATCTATTTTATCTGTCATCGATAAAGCAATACTGAAAGGCTTTTTTGGTACATTTGAATCTAATCCAATCGGTAAATATTGTTCAGTTATTGATAAACAAATATCTTTATCAAAACCTTGTTGTGCGGAAAAATAGCCTCCCATAATTCCCTGTAATTCAGGAAACTCACCAACTAAATCAGAAGTTAAATCTGTTTTACAAATAGATGCTGATAACTCTACTTTTTCTTTACTAATTAATAATTCATCAGATATCATTCCACCTAATTTTCTCATCCGCTGAACTTTATCAAAATAGGTTCCAAGTCCCTTGAAAAAATTAATTCTTTTTAATTCAGATACCTTTTTCACTAAATTTTGTGTTTTATCTTTATTCCAAAAAAATTCTGCATCGCTCAATCTAGCTTCAACAACTCTTTGATTTCCAAGTTTGATTAACCCTTTTTGGTCTTTTTTATTTGCAACGAGTAAAAATTGATTTGTAATTTTATTATTTTTATCAATCGTAGGAAAATATTTTTGATGTGACTGCATAGTCAAAATAAGTATTTCCTTCGGTATGGACAAAAATTTTTTGTCAAAATCACATAGTAAAACGTTTGGATATTCAACTAAATCTACAACCTCATCAAATAATTTTAAATTTTCTAAAATAAATAATTTTTTTTTACTTAATATCTTTGTGAATTCCTTTTGAATAATTTGTTTTCTTTTAGTTTGATCAACAATCGTTCCATGTATTTTCAAAAATCTTTCATAAGATTTGAAATTTTTAAATACTCCTGTTTTTTCTTCATAATCCTTATCAATAAAGGTCCTATTAGAAGAAGTTAGATGGTAAAATTTAAAATCTATTATTTTTTCATCAAACACTGATAAAATAGACTTTAATGGTCTCGCCCAATTAAGGTTAAATTCACCCCATTTCATTGATTTTTTCCATTGGTAGCTACCTAAAAGTTTTGGTATTAAATCTTTTAACAAATCTGAAGTGTTCAATGTTTTTGAGGGTGTTTTAAAAAAGTAGAATTCTCCTTTTTCTGTAACACGTTTAATAAGTTGTTTTTTGTCAATTTTATTTGATCTCAAAAAACCCTCGATTGCTTCTACAGGAGCACTAGTTTTGGGTCCTTTTATTTCCTCTGACCCAACTTTAATTTTTTTTTGTAAACCCTCAAATACGATAATTACTCTGTTTGGGGTTGATAATGAAAAACTTTTTTTTGATTTTATAGATTTATTGATAAAATATTCTCTAAATTTCTCTAAAAGTTTTTCACGAAAATTTTGTTGTAAATTAGCTGGAATTTCCTCACTAAATAATTCTAAAAAAAATTCTGCCATTTTATATTTGTGTATCAATCCAAATTGAAGCAACAGATTTTGTAATTTCTCTTATACGTCCAATATATTCTGCTCTCTGGGCAACACTGATAGCTCCTCTTGCATCAAGTATATTAAATACATGACTTGCTTTTAAGCATTGATCATAAGCTGGGAGTGATATTTTTTTATTTATTAATGATTTAGCCTCACTTTCGAACATATCAAATATTTTAAACAGATTCGAGGTATTAGCATGTTCAAAGTTATAAGCCGAAAATTCTTTCTCCGCTTGATGAAAAACTTCTCTGTATTCAACATTTTCGTTATTCCAAATTAAATCATAAACATTATTTTTTTTTTGTGTGAACATGCAAATTCTTTCTAAGCCATAAGTAATTTCTACTGAAACAGGTTTACATTCAAAGCCAGCCATTTGTTGAAAATATGTAAATTGAGTTATTTCCATTCCATCACACCAAACTTCCCAACCAAGACCTGCTGCGCCTAAAGTTGGACTTTCCCAATCATCCTCAACAAATCTAATATCATGATTTTTATGATCAATACCAATAGTAGACAAACTATTTAAATAAAGTTTTTTTATATTTGATGGAGAAGGTTTAATTATAACTTGAAATTGATAATAGTGCTGAAGTCTATTAGGGTTATCTCCATATCTTCCATCAGTTGGTCTTCTAGAAGGTTGTACATAAGCTGCTTTCCATGGTTTTGGTCCAAGTGACCTCAGAGTTGTGGCTGGATGAAAAGTTCCTGCTCCAACCTCTATATCATATGGTTGTAAAATTATACAACCATGTTTACTCCAATATTTTTGGAGGTTTAAAATTGTATCCTGAAAAGTTTGAAATTTTGGTTTTTTTTTACTTTTAGAGGCCATATTTTTGCCAAATAGATTTTTCTTCTAATATATTTGCGACCTGATCTACGTGATCGTTAGATGATGATAATTTTTTACTTAACCAACTTTTAGATTTTTCAAATTTTTTGATTATTACATCTTCTCCAAATTTTTCTCTCAACACTTGATTGGCATCACCTATTTCGTCAATCAAACCAAGTTCTTTGGATTTAGTTCCAGACCAAAACTCTCCAGAAAATAATTCAACTTCTGATTTCTTTAGTTTTTCACCTCTACTTTTTTCAACAACATTAATGAAATCTTTATGCAAATCTAATTGTATATTTTTTAATCTTTCTATATCTTCTTTTTTTTCTTCAAGAAACGGATCTAGAGTGCTTTTATTTTTACCAGCTGTATGAACTCTTCTTTCAACTCCAATTTTTTTAATTAATTCCGTAAAACCAAATGATGAATAAATTACACCTATAGATCCAATAATTGAACTAGAGTTTGCATAAATTTCATCACCAGCACACGCAATCAAATAGCCTCCTGATGCAGCAATATCCTCTGCAAAAACTATTACCTTTTTTTTATTTTTTTTCGCTTGCTGTCTTATAAAATTAAAGATTAAGTGTGATTGAACAGGTGATCCACCAGGAGAATTAATTGTAATAGCAACGCATGGTGCTTTTTTTACAGAAAAAGCCTTTAAAATTATCTCTTCTTGACCTGAAAAATCTATACCTTGTTTAAATTTACCTACGTTTCCGATAACACCAGCTAATTTAATATGAGGAATAATTTTCTTCTTTTTAAAAATTGAGAGCATAACAAAACTTTATAGAATTTTTGTATTAATATAAAGACACCTTATAATTGAAGATTTAGGTGCGTCAATTGATAAGTATCAAAAGAAACTTATTACACTAATTTGCTCAAATTATGGGAAGCGTAATACAACTTAAAAAACAAATTAATAACTCTTACTTTCAACTTAAAAACTCAGTTGAAAATAAGTTAATGCTTGTTGAAGAAAAAATTAAATCAAAACTAGATAGTAATGTTGAGCTAGTTAAAAAAATGACAGATTATCATTTAAATACTGGTGGCAAAAGGTTAAGAGCCTTATTAACTTTGGGTTCATCAAAGTTATGTGGTTATACACAAGGTACCAGAGATATTAATTTAGCAGCTTGTGTAGAACTAATTCATGCTGCAACTTTGATGCATGATGATGTTATAGATAATGGTTCAATTAGAAGGGGTAAAAAAACACCAAATAAAATTTGGGGTAACCACTCATCTGTTCTAGCTGGCGATTATCTTCTTAGTAGATGTTTTGAAATGATGGTAGAAGATGGAAATATTGAAGTTTTAAAACTATTATCGTCAACATCATCAATAATTGCTCAAGGTGAAATTTTGCAACTCCAGCATAAAGGTGAGGTTGATATGCTTGAAGAAACTTATTTGAAAATAATTTCTTCAAAGACGGCTGAGTTATTTGCTGCTGCTACTAAAGTAGGAGCAATTTTATCAGAAATGAAAACTAAAGAGAAAGAAGCTTTAGAGTTTTATGGTAGGAATTTAGGTTTAACTTTTCAAATTGCTGATGACACTTTAGATTATAATTCAGAATTAAAACTATTTGGAAAAAATATTGGTCAAGACTTCTATGAGGGAAAAATTACACTACCAATAATTCTTCTATTTCAAAAGGCTAATAAAGATGAAAAAGAAACTCTTAAGAAAATTTTTGCAAAAGAAGAGAGAAATCAAAATGATTTAAATTATACTTTATCTTTAATAAAGAAATACGATATTATAAATAGTTGTTATCAAAAGGCCAAGCACTATATTAATTTGTCATCAAATTCATTGTCGGTATTTAAAGACTCTGAAGAAAAAAATATTCTCGAAAATTTAACGTCTTTTAGTTTATCAAGAAATTTTTAGGGGCTTAAAAGACTTTTTGTCCAACCATTATTTGCTGTCAATTTATACTTCAGTCTTTCGTGTATTCTATTATCTCCATCTAACCAAAATTCTATGCTCGTAGGTTTTAAATTCCACCCTGACCAATGATTTGGTCTTGGAACATTATTTTGATCTTGGTATTTATTTTTAAATTTTTCTAGTGATTTTATCAATTCTTCCCTATTGACTAATTCACTACTTTGTTTTGATGCCCAAGCACCAATTCTACTTTCGTAAGCTCTAGAATTAAAATAATTATCAGCTACCTCATCTTCTACTTGGCTTAAAGTACCTACAATTCTAATTTGCCTGAGCAAACTTTTCCAATGAAAACACATTGTTGCATTGGGGTTTTCTTTTATTTCGTTTCCTTTCTGACTATTAAGGTTAGTATAAAAAACAAATCCATTTTTATCGTAACCTTTAAGAAGCACCATCCTTACTGATGGAACGCCTTGTTTTGTTGCAGTTCCAAGAGCTAAAGCATTTGGATCATTAATTTCATTCTTTTTTGCCTCTTCGTACCAACTTTCAAATAATTTAAAAGGATCATCTAAATCTAGAAAGCATTTATTAAGCCCTAGTGAGTTTTTTTCATTCATAATTTTAACAAAATAATCTATACAATATAAATAATGTCATTTAATACTTTTGGAAAGGTTTTTCGTTTCACTACATGGGGAGAATCTCATGGTCCTGCAATTGGTTGTATAATAGATGGTTGTCCACCACTAATAAACCTAAATGAACGAGATATTCAGATAGAACTCAACAAAAGAAAACCTGGTCAATCTAAATTTACTACTCAAAGAAAAGAGAGTGATAAAGTAGAGATTCTTTCAGGAGTCTTTGAAGGTAAAACAACTGGAACTCCAATCTCTTTAATAATTTATAACGAGGATATGCGCTCAAAAGATTATAATGATATTAAGGATAAATTCAGACCAGGTCATGCTGATTTTACTTACTTTAAAAAGTATGGAATTAGAGATTATAGAGGTGGTGGAAGGTCTTCAGCGCGAGAGACTGCTTCTAGAGTTGCAGCAGGAGCGGTAGCAAAAAAAGTTTTGGAAAAAAAATTAGGTAAAAAATTTAAAATTTCTGGTGCAGTTACACAACTTGGAATTCTTGGATGCGATACAAACAAGTGGGATGATAAGATAATTTATAAAAATCCGTTTTTTTGTCCTGATAAATCAATGCTTAAAATATGGGAAAAATATCTTTTGAGTATTAGAAAGGCAGGTTCATCCTGTGGTGCTATAATTGAAATTAGAGCTAATGGTATTCCTGCAGGATTGGGGGCACCAATTTACTCCAAACTAGACTCTGATATTGCATCTGCAATGATGAGTATTAATGCTGTAAAAGGAGTTAATATTGGCTCTGGAATGAATTCCGCTCAATTGTCTGGAGAAGAAAATTCAGATGAAATTTCAAAATCAAAAAATAAATTAAAGTTTAACTCAAATAATGCAGGTGGAATTCTTGGTGGTATCTCTTCAGGTCAACAAATAATTGTTTCATTTGCTGTAAAACCTACATCATCAATTTTAAAGAGCAGAAAGACAATTAATAAATTTGGAAAAAATACCAGCATATCTGTTAAGGGAAGGCATGATCCGTGTGTTGGAATTAGAGCAGTTCCAGTGGGTGAGGCTATGCTATCATGCGTTTTACTTGATCATTATTTATTGAATCAAGCTCAATGTGGATAATTACTTTATTTTTGTTTTTGTAAGATAATATTTGAATTTAATACATCTAAAATTTGTTCTTCAATAGAAATGCTATCTAAATTTGCGAGTTTATACATGTTTTCAGGTTTGTCTTGATCAATAAAGATATCTGGAAGTTTCATTGATCTAAATTTTAAATTTGAGTCCATTAGTCCCTTTTTTGTTAAAAGATCAACCACATGAGAACCGAATCCACCAATTGACCCCTCCTCAATAGTTACAATTGCCTCGTGTGTTGTTGCTAATTGCCATATCAAATTTTCATCCAACGGCTTGGCAAATCTTGCATCCACTATTGTAATATTAACACCTTTTTTTTTTAAGTTTTCTGATGCCCTTAAACTTTCACTTAATCTTGCACCAAAGCTTATTAAAGCTAACTTTTTTCCATCTTGAATAATTCTTGATTTACCAATCTCTATCTTTTCATTAATCGATGGCAATATTGATCCAATACCACTCCCTCTTGGATATCTGAATGCACAGGGTCTATCATTAATTTCTGTAGAAGTATTAATCATTCTTACCAACTCGGCCTCATCACTTGCAGCCATTACAATAAAATTTGGTAGTGTTGCTAAATAAGTCGTATCAAAACTACCTGCATGTGTAGGTCCATCAGCTCCAACTAATCCTGCTCTATCTATTGCAAATCTTACAGGTAAACTCTGTATTGCAACATCATGAACGACTTGATCATATGCTCTCTGAAGAAATGTTGAATAAATTGCTGCATAAGGTTTATAATTCTCAGTCGCTAAGCCAGCTGCAAACGTAACAGCGTGTTGTTCAGCAATACCAACATCATAAGTTCTATCTGGAAATTCTTTTCTAAAATTGTTTAATCCAGTTCCATCTGGCATTGCTGCTGTTATTGCAACAATTTTACTATCTTTTTTTGCGTGTTGTATCAGAGTATCAGCAAAAACTTTGGTGTATGACGGTATTTTACTAGAACTTTTTTCCTGTTCCCCAGTCTTTACATTAAATTTGGATACACCATGATAATGATCTTTTGCTTCTTCAGCAAAAGAATAGCCTTTTCCTTTTTTTGTTTTTATATGAATTAATATTGGACCTTGGTGTTTTGAATCCCTTGCATTTCTTAAAATTGGAATTAATGAAGAAAGATCATGGCCATCGATAGGACCAATATAATAGAAACCTAATGAGCTAAATAAAGTTCCACCAGTTACAGCTGATCTTAATAAATCTTCAGCTTTGCCGGCTTTTGCACTAAATCTTTTTGAAAATGCTGATGTAATTAATTTTATAGTTTCTCTTAAACTAAAATATATTTTACCAGAAAAAATTTTAGCTAAATATGTTCCCATTGCTCCAACAGGCCTTGCAATTGACATGTCGTTATCGTTTAATATTACAATCATTTTGGTCTTTGAGGCACCTGCATTATTCATAGCTTCATAAGCCATACCTGCACTTATTGCACCATCACCAATCACTGCTATAACATTCTCTGATTTTTTTGATAATTTATTTGCTTCTGCAATTCCCAAAGCTGATGAAATTGAGGTAGAACTATGCGCAGCTCCGAAAGGATCATATTCACTTTCTAAACGCTTAGTAAATCCTGAGAGACCCCCTCCTTGCCGAAGTGTTCTTATTTTATCTTTTCTTCCTGTTAAAATTTTATGTGGATAACATTGGTGTCCTACATCCCAAATTAATTTATCACTTGGTGTGTTAAAAATATAATGTAATGCTACGCTTAATTCTACTACACCTAAACTAGCACCCAAATGTCCTCCAGTAACTGATACTGCATCGATCATTTCCTCTCTTAATTCATCAGCAACCTTTTGCAGTTTTGTTTCAGGAACTTTTTTTAAGTCTGATGGAAAATTAATCTGATTTAAAAATTCGTAATTTTTTTTCATTTATTTCTATTTAAAATATAATTTAGAGTTTCGGTTAAATTCTTAGATTTTGGTCCATACTTTTTTAACTTAGTATTTATTTTTAAAATTAGTTTATTCGCATATTTAATAGTATTTTTATCTCCCAGTAAACTAATAAGAGTTGCTTTACCTTTTTTCTTATCTTTTCCAGTTTTTTTTCCTGCAGCAGAAAGACTTCCATTATAATCAATTAAATCGTCAGCAACTTGAAATAATAATCCTATATCAGCTCCAATATTTTCAAATTTTTGGATATCTTTTTTACTTTTGTTCTTCAAAATTAATGGAGCTACACAACAAAAACTAAACAGTTTTCCAGTTTTTTTTATTTCCATTTCAATTATTTTTTTTTCTGAAATTTTCTTATGTTCATAACTAAGATCTAAATATTGACCACCAGCAATCCCGAGATGTCCAGAACTCTCAGAAATTTTATTAATCAATCTAATTTTTGTTTTTTCATTGACATTCAAATCTTTGTGACTCAAAATTTCGAATGCCATAGTTAAGAGTGAGTTTCCAGCAAGAACAGCTGTAGATTCTCCAAATTTGATATGAGTAGAAGGCTTACCTCGTCTAATTAAATCATTATCCATACATGGTAAATCGTCATGAATAAGTGAATAAGCATGGATACACTCAACAGCAGCACCAATAATTAGTAAGGTTTTATAATTTAAGTTAAATATTGAACCAACATCAACTAGTATTTTTGATCTTATTTTTTTACCACCCGAAAATAATCCATATTGCATTGGGACAATCAGTTCTGATTTTTTTTGTTTTTTAATAAATCTTTTTAAAAAAATATTTGTGTCTTTAGCAATTTTATTTAGTTTTTTTTGCATTATTTTTTGAGGTTATCTTAGATATATTATCTTTAGTTGTTGTATTAATATCAGTAACTTTTTTTTTAAATTTTTTCTCGATGAGATTGTTAAGTTTTATCAAATTTTGATATTTTTCAATTGAATTTTGTAAATCTTTTTGACTTTCTAAATCCTCAATTATCTTATTAGCTTCAAGAGTTAATTCCTCCAGAGACGAAGATTCATAATCATTTGGTAAATCTTTATCTTTCATATAATACTCTCAGATAATACATGAAAATTAATCTTGCAAATATTAAAAAAGCAAAAAAACTTCTATATAAAAGGGAGTGTATTGCTATACCTACAGAAACAGTTTATGGTTTGGCGGGTAATGCCTACTCAGACCAAGCCTGTCAAAAAATATATAAACTTAAAAAAAGACCAAAAAATAACCCTCTAATAGTTCATTATCTGAATATTCGAATGTTGAAAAAAGATTGTCATTTAAACAATGACTTTATTAAACTATATAGAAAATTTTGTCCTGGTCCTTTAACTTTTATACTTAATCTTAAAAAATCATCAAAAATTTCAAAAATAATTACTAACAAAAAAAATACATTGGCAGTAAGATTTCCGCGGCACTCAGTCACGAGAAGATTACTAAAAATTTTAGAATTTCCTTTAGCAGCTCCAAGTGCTAATCTCTCATCTAGGGTTAGTGCTGTTACATCTAATCATGTAAAAGAAGATTTTGGAAAAAAAATTAAATACATACTTGAAGGCGGAAAATCATCTATTGGAGTAGAATCAACAATTATTGACCTTAGAGAGAAACCTAAAATCTTAAGATTGGGAGGCTTAAATGTTTCAACTATTCAAAAAATATTAGGAAAAAAAATAACAATAAATAACAAACCTTCAAAAATTGTTTCACCAGGTCAACTTAAGGTTCATTATTCACCAGGTTTGCCCATCAGACTTAATGCAAAAAATATTCGTCAAGATGAAGCATACTTGTTGATTAGAAAAAAAAAAGTAAATAAACCAAATTATTATTTTTTGTCACAAAAAGGAAATCTAAAAGAAGCTGCGAAAAATTTATATTCTACTTTAAGAAAAATTAAAAAAAAGAAATACAGCTCGATTGCAGTATGTAAAATTCCTGATAGAGGATATGGTAAAACAATTAATGATAGGTTATTAAGAGCATCAAGATACAATGAAAAAACCACTTGAAGTTATAGGATTATCAAAAACTTATAATACAAAAGAAGCGGTAAAAGACGTTTCTTTCAAAGTAAATCAAAATGAAATTGTTGGTATACTTGGTCCTAATGGTTGTGGAAAAACTACTACAATCGGAATGATTTTAGGTTTATTAAAACCATCAAAAGGAAAGGTTTTAATTAATGGTATCGAAATTGAAAACCAACGTGTAGGTTTACTAAATCAATTAAATTTTATATCACCTTACATAGAGTTGCCTAAAAAATTGACAGTTAGACAAAATTTAGAAGTTTATGGGAGGCTTTATGATGTGAACAAACATAAGGCAAAAATTGAATATTTGTGTGAAAAATTAAGACTCTACGAATTTATAGATAAATTAACTGGGGAATTGTCATCTGGTCAAAAAAATAGGGTCAGTCTTGCAAAATCAATAATTAATAATCCAAAAGTTTTACTTCTTGATGAACCTACAGCATCACTTGATCCTGAAACGGGTGATTTCGTTAGAAGTTTTTTAGAGGAATATCAACAGGAAAATAAAACATCTATTTTATTAGCATCACACAATATGGCAGAGGTAGAGAGACTATGTTCTTCAGTTTTAATGATGAATAAAGGATCGATTATTGATAAGGGAAGTCCAGAGGAATTAATTAAAAAACATGGAAGAAAAAATATGGAAGAAGTTTTTTTAAAACTTACAAGGGAAAAAGTATGAATTTTAATAAAATGTATGGTCTTTTCCTTAGACATTTTTATTTAATTAAAAGTTCTTTACCAAGAATTTTGGATTTAATTTATTGGCCAACAATTCAAATAATTTTGTGGGGTTTTATCTCAAAGTTCTTTTCAATACATAGTGACTACTATAGCAATACTTTGGGAGTTATTTTAACGTGTGCAATACTTTACGATATTCTTTTTAGATCAAGCATTAGTTTTAACATGCTTTTTTTAGAAGAAATCTGGAGTAGAAATTTCACAAATTTGTTTATTGCTCCCCTTAAGCTTAAAGAAATTATTGTTTCATTAATTTTTACTGCTTTGATAAGGACTTTAATAGGATTGGTTCCTGCAATAATGCTAACCTCTCCTCTATTTGGTGTATCAATTTTAAAATTGGGATTACCACTTTTATTCCTGTTTCTAAGTTTATATCTTTTTGGAATAACACTTGGGTTGTTTGTGAGTTCAGGGCTAATTAGATTTGGTCCATCTTTTGAAAATATTGCATGGTCTTCCCTATTTTTGCTAGCTCCTTTGGGATGCATATATTATCCAATAGAAATTCTACCAGAATTATTTCAATTCATAGCAAAAGGTTTACCACTTGTTTATATTTTTGATGAGACTAGAAACATACTTTTAAATGGGTCAATTAATTATACAAATTTGAAACAAGCATATTTATTAAACCTGATCTATTTAATCATTGGAATAGTTCTATTTTATTTATCTTTTTTGAGGGCTCGAATTAAAGGAACATTAATTAATATGGGTGAATAATTGGTGCGCCTGCTAGGAGTCGAACCCAGAACCTCCTGATCCGAAGTCAGGCGCTCTATCCAGTTGAGCTACAAGCGCATATAATAGTAATATATCATTTTATGAAAAAAAAAATAAATTTGATTGTAAAAGAAAGTAATAAAAATATGCGTATAGATGTTTTTATTAATAGTAAGGAAAATGAGATAAGTAGAACTAGAATAAAAAACTTAATTTTAAGTAAGAAGCTAAAGATTAATAATAAAGTTATTTCAGATCCTGCCAAAAAGGTTTTAAAAGACGATGTTATAGAATTAATAATTCCAGAGCCTAAAAAAGCTTCTCTTAAACCATTTAAATTTAAATTAGATATTGTTCATGAGGACAAAGATATAATAGTACTAAATAAACCAGCAGGTATCGTAATGCATCCAGGTGCTGGGAATTTTGACAATACAATTGTAAATGCATTAGTGGATTACGATAAAGACTCTCTTTCGAATATTGGTGATGAACTTAGACCAGGAATAGTACATAGGATAGACAAAAATACATCAGGTTTAGTTGTAATAGCAAAAAATAATCTATCGCATGAAAACTTATCTAATCAGTTTAATAAACACTCTATAACAAGAGTTTATCAATTATTAATATGGGGAAAAGTTAGACCTTCTAGGGGAAAAATTGAAACTTTAATAACACGAAGTTCAAAGAATAGACAAATGATGGAAGTTAGTCGGACTAAAGGAAAAAAAGCGATTACCAATTATAGCACTATTGAAATTTTTGAAAATAAACACACACCAACTTTAAGTTTAGTAGAATGCAAACTTGAAACGGGTAGAACCCATCAAATTAGGGTTCACATGAATTTTTTAGGAAATAGTATTGTTGGTGATGATAAATATAAAAAAAAGTTTAAGAAAATTAAAAACATTAATCCATTGTTAGAGCAAAATTTAAATAGTCTTAATAGACAATTTCTTCATGCTAAGACTCTAGGCTTCATGCACCCTACGAAAAGCAAAGAAATGGTTTTCAACTCAAATTTACCTTTAGAACTTGAGAATATTTTAAAAATACTAAGAAATACTAATAAATAAATCATTGAAAAATATAAATAATTAATTAGATAAACTCATTATGAATACTGCAATAAATAATAACTTGCCCACTTTAAGTAATGAAGGTGGTCTATCTGCATATTTGGAACAGATTAAAAAATTCCCTATGCTTGATGCAGAAGAAGAATATATGTTGGCAAAAAATTGGAAAACAACTGGTAATATCAAAGCAGCAGAAAAATTAGTAACGAGTCATTTGAGATTGGTTGCGAAAATTGCAATGGGATATAAAGGATATGGATTACCAGTAAATGAGATGATCTCTGAAGGGAATATTGGTTTAATGCAAGCGGTAAAAAAATTTGAACCTGAAAAAGGTTTTAGATTAGCCACATACGCGATGTGGTGGATAAAAGCTTCAATACAAGAATATATTTTAAGATCGTGGAGTTTAGTTAAGATTGGTACAACAACTGCACAAAAAAAATTATTTTTTAATCTAAAGAAATTGAAAAACCAAATAGCTCCTCAAACTGAAGGGGATTTAAAAAATGAACATGTCGATGAAATAGCTAACAAGCTTGATGTTAGTAAAGATGAGGTCATTTCGATGAATCGAAGATTGTCGGGAAAAGAATTCTCTCTTAATGCACAAGTTGGTGAAGATGGTGATGAGTGGCAAGACTGGTTGGTTGATAAAGAATTAGATCATGACTTAAAATTTGCTCATCAGGAGGAAATGGAACAAAGAAAAGATTTGTTAAAAAACTCAATTCAAGTCCTAAATGAAAGAGAGAGAGAAATTTTATATTCTAGAAGATTAAATGATAACCCAACTACATTGGAAGATCTAAGTAAAAAATATAAAATTAGTAGAGAAAGAGTAAGGCAAATTGAAAATAAAGCTTTTGAAAAATTACAAAAGCATATGCTTTTACTCGCAAAGTCAAAAAACTTATTACCTGTAAATTAAATCTCAAAAGGATTTTCGATTAATATCGTATCATCACGTTCTGGGCTAGTTGAGATACTTGATATTTTAGTCTCAATAAAATTTTCAACTTCTTTAATATAGTTTTTAGCATTTTCTGGAAGATCATCAATATTCTTAATACCACTTGTTGATTTTTTCCAGCCATCAAAAGTTTTATAAATAGGTTTTATTTTAAGCTGATCCTCTACTGCTGCTGGTAAATAGTTAATTTTTTTTCCATCTAACTCATATTCAACACACATCTTTATTTCATCTAATTCATCTAAAACATCTAGCTTTGTGAGTGCTATACCATCAATCCCTGAGACTTTAATAGTTTGTCTAACTAAAACACCATCAAACCATCCACATCTTCTTTTTCGACTGGTAACTGTTCCAAATTCTTTTCCTCTTGTTCCTAAAAGTTCGCCAATATCATCTTTTAATTCTGTTGGGAACGGACCTTCTCCAACCCTAGTCGTATATGCTTTGGTGATTCCTAAAACATAATTTATTGTGTTTAGTCCACACCCTGTACCAGTAGCAGCGCTTGACGCTACAGTATTTGAGGATGTGACAAATGGATATGTACCATGATCAACATCTAGTAATATGCCTTGAGCTCCCTCAAATAATATTCTTTTTTTCTGTTTTTTGAATTCGTCAAGTTTCAACCAAACTGGTTTTGAGTATTTCAAGATCTTAGGAGCAATTTTCAATAAATCTTTTTTTAATTGATCTTTCTCATAGATTTTTTTTCCTAAGCCTTTTCTAATTGCATTATGATGTAAAAGAACAGACTCTAACCTTTGATCTAGATTTTTTTCAGATCTCAAGTCCATTACTCTTATTGATCGTCTACCAACTTTATCTTCATACGCTGGTCCGATACCTCTTCTGGTTGTTCCAATTTTTCCTTTACCCGCACTATCTTCACGGATTTCATCCATTTCCCTATGAAAAGGTAAAATTAAATTTGCAGACTCTGAAATTATAAAATTATCAGTGTTGACCTCAACTCCTTTTGATTTAATTTCTTCAATTTCATCTAATAATGCCCAGGGGTCAACGACAACTCCATTTCCAATTATTGATATTTTATTTTTTCTTACAATCCCGGATGGAAGTAGTCGAAGTTTATAAGTTACACCATTTATTACAAGAGTATGGCCCGCGTTGTGACCACCTTGAAATCTAACTACAATATCAGCTTGTTCAGATAACCAATCAACTATCTTGCCTTTTCCCTCATCTCCCCATTGAGAACCAACAACAACAATATTTTTCATTAATTAAATTTCTGTTTTATTTTCATTGAATTAACATGATTTATGGGACCATGTCCTTTTCCATAGTTTGGATTTGTCAGTATCGCAGAATTTACATATTTAATTCCCAACGCACAAGCGCTCTTAATACTTTTTCCACATGAAAGAAAAGTTGCTATCGCGCTAGATAATGTACATCCTGTACCATGAGTATTTTTTGTTCTATGCCTAAAACTTGTAAAGACTTTAAAATCAGATTTGTTTAGATATAAATCTATTACTTTTTTTGATTTTAAATGGCCACCCTTTAATAATACATTTTTAGCTCCTAAATCTATCAATTTATTTGCTGCAAAAATCATATCATCTTTGTTTTTAATACTAGTCTCTGCTAAAATTTCTGCTTCTGGAATATTTGGTGTGATCAAAAGAACATTTTTTAATAGCTTTTTTTTCAAAGTTTGTATTGCTTTACTATCAATTAATTTAGCACCACCCTTTGCAACCATTACAGGGTCTAAAACAATTTTTTTTACTTTTAATATCTTCAAAGCGTGAGCAACTTTTTCGACAACTTCAGTAGAGTGAAGCATACCTATTTTAATGGCATCAGGTCTTATATCTCTTGATGAATAAATAATTTGATTTTTTACTTCATTAGTTGGTATTGAAATAACTGATTTAACACCCATTGTATTTTGAACGGTCACTGCTGTAATAGCAGTCATCGCATAAGAGCCAAGACTAGTGACAGTTTTGATATCTGCCTGTATACCAGCCCCACCAGATGAGTCTGATCCAGCAATTATCAAAATTTTAGACTTTAATCTCAATTTATTTAAATTCTCTTGAAATCATATTTATACATTTTTTAAGCAAAAATTTATTTTCACTCTCACCCATTATTCTTATCTTTGGTTCAGTGCCTGATTTTCTTACAAGAATTCGACCTTGATTTTTAATTAATTTTTTTGCAATTTTAATGGATCTTTTAACAGAGTAATTTTTAAGTATTTTATCATCTTTTATTTTTATATTTTCTAAAATTTGTGGAATTTTTTTAAAGACATTAAAAAAATCACTGGCTTTAGTTTTTCTATCCATTGATTTGATAATCTCTAAAGCAACAAGCACACCATCACCAGTTGTTGCAAATTTTCCTAAAATAATATGACCTGATTGCTCTCCTCCTAAATTGAATTTTTTCTTTTGCATCAATTCTTTAACATATCTGTCCCCCACATTAGCTCTTAAAAATTTAATACCTTTCTCTCTTAAAAATTTTTCTAAACCGTAGTTTGACATTAAGGTCCCGACAACGCCTCCTTTGAGAATTTTTCTCTTTTTCCATTGTAAAGCTAATGCAGCAATAATTTGATCACCATCAATTATAGATCCTTTTTCATCGCACATTATTATTCTGTCAGCATCTCCATCTAAAGATATACCCAAATCTGCTTTGAATTTTTTAACATTTCTTTGTAGTTTTTCTGGAAAAGTTGAACCACAATTTTTATTAATATTAAACCCATTTGGTTTATTGCCTATAACTTTTAATTTTGCTCCAAGTGATCTGATTAATTTTGGTGCAGATTTATATCCAGCTCCATTTGCGCAGTCTAGAACTACTTTAAAATTATTTAATTTAAAGTTTCTTGATAACTTTTTTTTACAAATTTTAATATATTCATCAGTTCCAGTCTCTAGCCTTTTAACCCTTCCTAATTTTTTTGGATTTGATAAGTGTTTTTGAACTTTACTATCTATTAAATTTTCAATTTTTTTTTGAATTTTATCAGATAGTTTTAATCCATCAGGACCGAACAACTTTAAACCATTATCATAAAATAAATTGTGAGAAGCAGTGATCATAATACCAAGATTTGCATTCATTGATTTTGTCAACATTGCAAGGCCATTAGTCGGCAATGGACCTAGTGTATAAACGTGCATTCCTGCAGATGCTAAACCTGAAACTAGTGCAGGTTCTAATGCGTATCCCGAAAGTCTAGTATCTTTAGCAATAATTGCTGTCTGTTTTCTTTTTTTTAAATTTGTGAAATATTTTCCTGCTGCTAGTCCAAACTTAAAGAACATATCTCCATTAATGTTCCCACTATTTACCTGCCCTCTAATTCCATCAGTACCAAAATACTTCATTAATTATTTTTTAGTGCTTTGAAAACTTTTATAGCTTGATTAATTTCGTTGACATCATGAACTCTCAACATTTGTACACCCTGTAACATTACAAAAATACTGCTACTTATTGTTCCTCCAGTTCTTAAAGAGCTATCATTATTTCCAGATAAATCTTTTATAAATCTTTTTCTAGAAATACCAAGCAGTATAGGCAAACCCAAAGAATGATAAATTGATATATTTTTAATTATCGTCATATTATGTTTCAAATTTTTTCCAAAACCTATACCTGGATCTAAGATTATATTATTATGATAAATTCCATTTTGGCGTAAATTATTTAATTTTTCTTCAAAAAAATCGTAAATATCTAATAATACATTTTTATATTTTGGATTTTTTTGCATTACGTCAGGATTACCACGTGAGTGTTGGAGTACAAAAGGTATATTATACTTTTTTAAAATCTTGATTGAGTTTTTATCAAAATTAAGACCAGAAACATCATTAATTAATTTTACTCCTAGTTTGATTCCCTTTTCCATGATTTCTGATTTTCTAGTATCTAGAGATATAAAATTTTTTTTATCAATTAATTTTAGAATATTTTTGAGTCTATTCCATTCTATTTTTGATTTAATAGCTTTAGATCCAGGTTTAGTGGACTCTGCTCCAATATCAACAAGGTTTGCGCCAGAATTAAAAAGGAAATTTAATTGTTTTTTGGCTGATGCATAATTAAAAAATTTTCCACCATCTGAGAAACTGTCTGGAGTAATATTTAAAATACCCATTATTTGAGGAATATTTTGAAAATTTAAATTTCTAATATTTCTTTTTTTTTTTGTAATTAATCTTAGATCTTTTTTTACTTTTGTCTTTAAATTTACATGTAATTTGTTCACTTCATTTAAAGAAATTAATTTTTTTGAATTTCTTGTTATTATTTCTATTTTATCAAAAGAAATTTCAGGATTATTATGAAGTGGTAATGTCTTTTTTTTCTTAACTAATAACTTAGATTTTGCACCATAATAGAAATTACACACTCTAGTGTAATATCTAGACATTCAATCTAATGAACAATTTTTGGTTTTAGGCCTAGAGCACCCATTGCTGACCCTTTATCATCTTCTACTTTTAAGTCTTGTTTGTCTGCTGGGTACATATTTTTATTGATTATATTTTCAATTTCTTCACCAGTTAATGTCTCATAAGTCATAAGAGCTTTAGCAATTTTGTGTAAATCTTCAACTTTTTCAGTCAAAATTTTCTTTGCAGTATTATAACCCTCATCTATCAGTTTTCTGATTTCTTTGTCTATTTTTTGTGCTACTTCCTCAGAGACTGACTGAGTTTGTGTTACTGATCTTCCTAAAAAAACCTCTTCTTGATTTTCGCCATATTCAACGGGTCCCATTTCTTCGCTCATTCCATACTTAGTTACCATGGCTCTGGCAAGTTGCGTAGCTTGATTTATATCTGATCCACTACCTCCACCTGCTCCTGTTGATATATTGTCTTTTCCAAAAATTACTTCTTCAGCAACTCTTCCACCAAAACAAACTGCCAACCTTGCTTTTAAATATTTTATAGAATGACCATGTTTATCTCTTTCTGGCAAATTCATAACCATACCTAAAGCTCTGCCCCTAGGAATTATAGTTGCTTTATGTATAGGATCGTAACTTGGCATGTTGAAAGATACCAGCGCATGACCCCCTTCATGATAAGCTGTTAATTTTTTTTCATCCTCTGTCATTACCATCGAGCGTCTCTCAGCTCCCATCATTACTTTATCCTTTGCCTCCTCAAACTCATTTAGTGTTACAATTCTCTTATTTTTTCTAGCAGCCAATAAAGCCGACTCATTTACTAAATTAGCTAGATCTGCACCAGAAAAACCAGGTGTGCCTCTCGCAATAGTTCTTAAATTAACATCCGGTGCCATTTTTATTTTTTTAACATGAACCTTTAAAATTTTTTCTCGTCCAATTATGTCTGGATTGGATACAACTACCTGTCTATCAAACCTACCTGGTCTTAATAAAGCGGGATCTAATACATCTGGTCTGTTTGTTGCAGCAATAATTATTACTCCTTCATTAGTATCAAAACCATCCATCTCAACTAAAAGCTGGTTAAGAGTTTGTTCTCTTTCATCGTTTCCACCACCTAAACCAGCACCCCTACTTCTTCCAACAGCATCAATTTCATCTATGAAAATTATACAAGGGGAATTTTTTTTTCCTTGTTCAAACATATCTCTCACTCTAGAAGCACCAACTCCTACAAACATTTCAACGAAATCTGAACCTGAGATCGTAAAAAATGGTACGCCAGCTTCACCTGCTATCGCTCTAGCTAATAAAGTTTTTCCAGTGCCTGGTGGACCGACCAATAAAGCACCTCTAGGTATTTTTCCTCCAAGTCTACTAAATTTTCTTGGGTCTTTTAAAAATTCTACAATTTCTTCAACTTCTTCCTTTGCTTCTTCTACACCTGCAACGTCATTAAATGTAACTTTACCCTTAAGCTCATTCATCATTTTTGCTTTTGATCTTCCAAAACCCATAGCTCCACCTTTACCACCTTGCATTTGTCTCATGAAAAAAATCCAAACAGCAATCAATAACAACATAGGAAACCATGAAAGCAGGACACCAAATAATGATGGCATTTTTTCTTCAATAGGTGCAGCTGAAATACTCACTCCTTTTTCAGAAAGTTTTTCAATTAAATTTGGATCGTTAGGAGAATAAGTTGTAAATGAGCTTCCATTCGAATACACACCTTTAATGTTGTTACCCTGGATTTCTACTTTTAAAACTTCTCCATTTTCAACAGATGTCAAGAATTCAGAGAATATAACCTTGTCCCCACCTCTAATATTCGTTTGGGGATTTTTAAACATATTATAAAGACCAATAGTTAAAAAAACTATGATAGCCCACATTGCAATGTTTTTCATATTCATAAGCTTAAAATAAGAATTATTATCAATTTAACAAGTGGCATTTTGTGTAAAGTGGCATTATTTTAGGGCTCTTTAGAGATAATTATTGATTGATTGACCTTTTCAATAATACAACCACCTAATGTAGCTCTATTCAATTGATTATTTTCAACTTCCCAGATAATTTTTTCCAATTTTTTCCCTCTTACAGAATAATATTTTTCACCAATTAACTTTAATGATTCTGAAAAGGCTCTAAAAGTAACCTCTTGGGGTTGTAGAAAAAAATCATTATTGATAACTAACCTTTTTTTATTATTTAAAAAAGAGGTATTTTCTCTTAAATTTTTATCAACATAAAACTCAATTACTTTGTTTGCATATTTTAAATTTTTAATCGTTTTTTTTAATTTATTTTTATCTAAACCATCTCTTTCAAGATTTTTCATTAATTTTCTTACTCGAACTCTTTGATATTTTTCATCATAGTTTGTTGGATCTTCTAAATAAAAATTAAAAACTTTTTTTGAAATAAAAATTAAATCCTCTTTTTTTATATCAATTAAAGGTCTTAATATGTTCTTTTTTTTTATTGTTGTCTTTATGTCAAGAGATGTGAGGCCTTTTATTCCACTACCCCTTAGAAGTCTTATAAAAAAATTTTCAATTAAATCATCCTCTTGATGCCCCATTAAAATATCTTTGATTTTTAATTGATTACATTTATTGAAAAGTATTTCATATCTTTTTGTCCTAGCAATTGACTGGATGCTTTTCTTTGGTTTCTTCCCTTTCCAAGTTAATACTTCTGATTTTATAAAGTTTTTTTTAAGCAAATTTAAAACGAATTTAGCCTCTTTTGTAGACTCAGGTCTAAGTTTATGGTCGATAATAAAAAACTTTGATTTTAAATTTTTTTTAATTGCATAAATTTTAGATAAAAAAGCTAAAGCAAGACTATCTGGACCACCTGAGACTGCAACTGCAAAACTTTCATCTAAATTTAAAGAGATCTCAAATTTTTTATAAATCTTATTTATTCTTTTATTATTTAAGTTATCTCTTAAAAATTTAGGAATTTTGGTTGTTGCATTCGAATTTCTGAGACTCATATTTAGCTTTTTGTATCACAGATTGGTTTGCCTCTGGATATTGTTCTTCAACACCATTGATCATTTTGCAACCTTGATCTTTTTCTCCAATTTGTACCATTGATACACCAAGCTTTAATAAGTTTATAGGTGCTTTTTCACCTTTAGGGTATCTCTGATAACCTTCTAAATATGCTGAGGCTGCATCCGTATACAATTGTCGTATCCTAAAAGTTTCTGCATACCAATATTGAGCATTCCCAGCTAGATTATGTTCAGGATTTGTGTCAACGAACTCTCTGAACGCTCTTTCAGCAGTTGAATAATCACCAACTTTTAAAAAACTTGTAGCAAACTGATATTGTTTGTCTGGAGACTCATTTGGAAGAATTTTTTCTTCAGCTTGAAAAGTTTCAGTTACTACTAGAGCTGTCGAGTCTACAGAATTTGTTTTTTGTGATGTTTCATTTGTCGCTGTATCTTTATAAGATATCGATCCCAAATCTTGAGGTTGAGAACTTCCAGGTAAAACTTCCATTTGCTCATTATTTGTTTTTTTTGTTAATTTATTTGTAATTGCATCAGAAGACGCAACATTTTCTAAGTCCTGAAATCTTATTTGATTATCTGCTTGCACTTTTGACATCCTGCTAGATAGTTTGTCTAACTTAAAATTTATTTCCTCAAACTTATTTGTAAGTTCCTGAAATTGATTTTCAATTTCTGAAAGTTTTAATAAATGTCTTGTAAGCACATCTTCTGAATTATTATCTAAATTTGAATTTAAATTTACAGAGTTATCACTATTTAATTCTATTGAACCTGAGTATACTGCTTTTTCTAAAGTCTTTATATCTTTCTGAAGTTGATCTAATATTTCATAAATATTATGATTGTCAGCGTAAGAATAAGTTATCAAAAAAAAATTACTTAAACAAAGTGTAATAATTTTAAATTTTCTTAAAATGTGTCGCATTAAAATAATCTTATGATTAAAATAATGGCAAAAAAAAGACCCTTAATTAATTGAATTAATTAAGGGTCTTAAATTTTTTAAAATTAATTTGCTTTTACTGTAACAGATCTTCTGTTTTTTGACCAAGCCAAAGGATTAGAGCCAGAGTCAACTGGTCTTTCTTTTCCATAACTTAGAACTGAAATTCTGTTAGAGGAAATCCCATAAGTCATTAAATAATCTTTAGCAGCATTAGCTCTTCTTTCACCTAATGCCAAGTTATATTCTCTTGTTCCTCTTTCGTCAGCATGTCCTTCAAGCACGATTGTAATATCAGAATTTTTTCTTAACCATGCAGCTTGTTTTCTTAAAGTTTCTCTTGATGCAGTAGTCAAAACCGACTCGTTAGTTGCAAAGAAAACTCTGTCAGGAACACCTGAAGCTAAATATTCAACTGTATCAGTTCCAGTGTAAACATCCCCTTGCATTTGTCCTGTAGATTTTTTTGATGTTGCGCAAGCAGACAACACTAAACATGCAAATAATACTAAAAAAGTGTTTTTTAAAATTTTGTTTAATTTCATTAATGCTCCTTGGTCAATATTTCTTATATCTAACTTTTTCACAACTAATTAAATGTTTCAAGGTAAAAAATCAACATATTTTAGGTTAATTACTTAATAAAGATGACCATGATGGGTCTGATGCATCAGTTGGGGTATCTACAAGCCTCTCATTATAGCCTGTTAAATCAATTGACCACAATTTAGCAGAAAAACCCTCTCCTTTATCATCAGTTTTAGTCTCTCTATAAAAAATTAAAACTCGTCCATTAGGCGACCAGGAAGGAGCTTCTTGATAAAAATTTTCTGTCAACAATCTCTCGCCAGATCCATCAGTTCTCATCACACCGATGTAGAATTTACCTTTATGTAATTTTGTAAAGGCAATTAAATCACCTCTTGGAGACCAAACTGGGGTACCATATAAACCATTTCCAAAAGAAATTCTTTTAACATTACTACCATCACTTTTCATAACATAAATTTGTTGGTACCCACTTCTGTCAGAGTTAAAACAAATAAATTTTCCATCCGGTGAATAAGATGGTGATGTATCTATAGAGGGATGATTGGTAATTTTCTCTACAATTCTATTTTCTAAATCCATTGTATAAATATCTGAATTTCCATCTTTAGCAAAACTCATTATAATTTTTTTTCCGTCTGGAGAAAATCTAGGAGCAAAAGTCATTCCTGGAAAATCACCTACCACTTCTTGAATACCAGTTTCTATATCAAGAAGATAAACTCTAGGTAAATTTCTAAAGTAAGATAAATATGTAACCATTTGACTTGTAGGATTAAATCTTGGTGTCAAAACAAGTTCATTTCCTAAAGTTAAAAATTTATTATTTGCACCATCTTGATCCATGATAGCTAATTTTTTAATTCTTTTTGTTTTTGGCCCCTCTTCAGAAACATAGATTATCCTCGTATCAAAATAACCTTTTTCTCCAGTTAATCTCTCATAAACTTTATCTGTAATTATATGACCAACACGTCTCCAATTATTTGGAACTGTTGTAAATGCAAGAGCCATCATTTCTTTACCAGCCAGCACATCCCATAATCTAAATTCAACTCTAAGTTTATCATCAACATTTTGTACTTTACCTGTGATTAAAGCTTGGGCTTTAATTAAATTCCAATCTTCGAAACGAGGTTTAAGATGAGCAATATCAGGCGCTTGTAGGAAAGCATTTTTATCTAATGGATTAAAAAGACCTGAGGTTTTTAAATTTTTTTCTATAACTTTAGAAATTTCTGATCCAATATCTTTTTTTTTTAATGTTTTCTCAAAACTTTTTTTTGATTCATCATCAATTGATAATGGTGATACTGCAATAGGGAGTGGATTCAAATTTCCTCGTGTAATATCAACCTCAATTAAACCTAATGCATTAGTAGGCACTATGAATATTAAAAATAAAATAATTAGATTTCTCATAAAAATATTCTATCCCTCTAACATTTCTCTTGCATCAAAATTTAATTGTAATTCTTTCCATCTCTCATAGCCAGTTGTAGGAACTCTTAAGGGCTGGCATAATTTTATTGCTCTTAAAGCACTTTCCGCTAAAACCTTATAAAAACCTTGACCAGGTTTATTCATTCTTGCATGATCCAAAATTTCTGACTCTTGAATTGTTCCATCTGGATTCAGTTGAAGTTTAATTCTCACTAATAAATTTTCATTGTAAGGTAGTCCCAAAGGAATACTCCAACAACCAAATATTTGAGCCTTTAAAGCATCCTCTTCGCTTAAAGATAAACCTGCGTTTTCAACATTTTTTTTTTGATCTTGTGTAATTTTGTTATTTTTTTTAATCGTTTCAGCACTTTCAACTTTAGATTTATCAATCAAGGCTGCAATATTATTTGGATCGAATAACTCTTTTTTTTCAAATTCGGAAACTTGCTTAACCTCATTATCAATTTTTTCTGGATTTTGTTTATCCTCTTTAATTTTCTCAACCTTTTTAAGCTTATCATCTGGTAATGGAATTGCATCTGGTTTAATTTTTTTTACTTTTTTTGGAGGAGCTTGTTCAGATACCAACTTTTTTTCTTTCTCTTTAATTTTTTCTATAATTTTTTTTGCCTTAGGTGCGTACGGAATATTAGTTTTATCTGTGATCTGTATTAATTCTACAGATACTATCGGGGGAAGATCAATTGGTTTTTTAGCTAAGAAAGGTAAACTAAAAGCTGTAATCATTATTAAAACTAGATGTGATACAGAAGATATAATTATACTTCTATTCACTTCTTACCTTTCTTTATATGGTTCAGATATAAGTGCTACTTTGGTGAAACCAGACCCAGATAGTAAGCCCATAATTTCCAATACTCTTCCATAATTAATTGTTTTATCACCCCTTACATAAATTCTTGTATCAGTTCTATTTTTTGAAACCGCTAAGACTTTTGCTATTATTTTTTCATATTCAACTTTTGACTCTTGAATATAAATTTCACCTTTAGAGTTTATTGTCAAAGTCAGTGGTTCAGCTTCCTCAGGAAGAGAGTCGGCAGAACTTTCTGGTAAATCAACCTGAACTCCTACAGTTAACAAAGGAGCAGTAACCATAAAAATAATTAAAAGCACCAACATTACATCCACAAATGGTGTTACATTTATTTCGCTCATTGGTTCTTTTGATGAACGATTTAATTTAAAAGCCATTTTAGATAATCGTTAAAAATCTTTTTGAGAAATTTTCTAATTTTTGGGAATACTTTATTGAGTCATTATTAAATTTATTATATGCAACAACCGCAGGTATTGCTGCTAGCAGACCTAACGCAGTTGCGAATAGTGCTTCAGCTATTCCAGGTGCAACAATTGCCAAACTCGTATTTCTTGAAATTGCTATAGATTGAAAAGAGTTCATAATTCCCCAAACTGTTCCGAATAGGCCTATGAATGGAGCTGTTGATCCAACTGTTGCTAAAAAAGTAAAACCTTTAGTGATCTTTGATATTTGTTTTTCAATGCCCGTCTCTAACATTGTGGTCATTCTATTGTTTAAGTCTGTTCTAGATCTTCTCTTCAATAAGTTTTGCATCGCATCTTTAAATATTAAAGCCATCGGATCTTGAACGTTTGCTGGTAGATTATTATAAAAAGTTTCTGCAGATTTAGAATTCCAAAACTTTGCTTCAAACTCTTCAGTAGATTGATTTATTTTTTTAAACAATCTATATTTTTCAATTATTACTGCCCATGAATATATAGAACAAGCAATTAGCATTACAATAACTGACTTAACAATTATGTCAGCTCTAATAAATAAATTTATTAAAGAAAAATCAGCACTTGAGGCTAGCCCAACTGCTTGAGACGTGATATCAGCTTCCATAACGTTTTCTCACACTTAAATGTGTCATGATTTTGTCTGAATATTTAAAGCTATTCGTCAATTTTGTAAGTTTCATGATAAAAACTTGCTATCAAAATCGCATCAGCTTTATTTGAGTCTTTCTTTCTTGATAATTGAGATGAAAAATAAGGAAATATTTCTATTGCTCTTGTCCTGCTAGCATCCTTCTCAGAATTTAAAAGATTAAAATATTTTTTCCATTTTGCGGGCCTTACAAAGTACATCGGTAATTGCATCGCAGTACAAACACCCTTTAAAATTCCAAACGATTGTCCAAAATTAAACATACTAGTAACACCTTGACCAGGCATTGCAGAAACGTGTTCAATCACAACTCTAATTTGATTTTTTTCGAATTGTTTAATTCTTTTGCTAATTTCATTATAAACTTGCGAGCCATTTACTTGTTTTTTATTTTTTTTCCCATCAATCATTATAGGCATTTCAATTACGTCTAGGATTTTTCCATTATCTAAAAAACAAATTGAACCAGAAATTCCAGGATCTATTCCTATTATTAACATAATTTAATTTACAAATTCAGCATTAGAATAAACATTTTGTACATCATCATTGTCTTCAAGTAATTCAAAAAAATTTACTAAATCTTCATTTTTTTCTTTAGAAATTTTTACACTATTAAGTGGCACCCATTCAATTTCTGTTGAGATAAAATTAGTAATTTCTTTTTCTAATTCTTTTTTAACATTATAAATTTCACTAACAGGACATTGTATTTCGTGAAAATCATTTTCCGATTTACATTCATCAGCTCCAGCATTGGTGGCTAGCTCAAAAATTTGATCATCAGAAACCTCTTTTTTATCAATCTTTATTATTCCTAATTGATTAAAATTATGAGAAGCAGAACCTTGGGTTCCTAGATTGCCACCTGCTTTTTGAAAAATTGTTCTAATACTAGACGCTGTTCTATTTTTATTATCTGTTAATGCCTCTATTATTACTGCTACTTTTTCTGGTCCAAAGCCTTCATATCTTAAATTTTCAAAATTTGACTCGGTACTAACTGAAGATTTATCAATCGCTCTTTCTATATTTTCTTTAGGCATATTTGCTGATCTTGCAGCTTGAATCGCAGATCTTAATCTTGGATTCATTGCTGGATCTTTATCCCCAAGTTTTGCTGCAACAGTAATTTCTTTCGACAACTTTGAAAAAATTTTAGATCTTTGCTTGTCGGCTTTACCTTTTTTATGTTTTATTCCTGCCCAATGAGAATGTCCTGCCATAAACTAATCAAGTATTCTTTAGCTGACCTCCAAAAACATAGCTTTCAATTTTATTTGCTAAACCAGTTTTTATATCACAATCAACAATTACTCCACTTAAAGTAGCATCACCAGTTGCTGGATAATGTTTGGTTGACTCTTTTTTCATAAATCTATTTAAAGAGTTATCTTTATTCATTCCAATAACTGAGTCATAATCACCACACATACCTGCATCTGTTTGATAAGCTGTCCCTTTTTGCAAAATTCTTGCATCATTTGTTGGAATATGTGTATGTGTTCCAACTACTAGAGTAGCTTTACCATCAAAAAAATATCCTATCGCATTTTTTTCACTCGTAATTTCTCCATGAAAGTCAACAACTAGAAAATCATAATCCTCTTTTAGTTTGTGTTCTTTTAAAAATTTTTCTGAAATCTCAAATACGTCATCGCATTTTTTCATAAAAACATTGCCCATTAAATTTAAGACACCAATTTTTATATTTTTTTCATTTTGAAAAACTTCAAATCCTTTGCCTGGTGCTGGCTCAAATAAATTTTTTGGGCGAAGTAACCTATTTTCATTATCGATAAACTTCATTATATCTTTTTGATCCCAAACATGATTACCAGTGGTGATGACATCAACACCACATTTAAAAAAATCCTCACAGATTTCTTTTGTTAATCCAACTCCTGCCTCAGCTGCATTTTCTCCATTGACGATTACAAAATCAATTTTATTCAATTCTTTTTGGCTTAAAAGATTATTCAAAATTTTCGAACAACCTGAGTTCCCTACCACATCTCCTAAAAATAAAATTCTCATATAAAATTTTTATCTGTTAAGATAAAATCCAGTTTCATATCATATTTGTTAGCTGGTATTTTTTTTACTTTTTGAAAAGAATAAGCTAACCCAATTAGTATAATTTTTTTGTTTTTTTTTACTTTTTTAATATACCTATCGTAATAACCACCTCCATAACCTATTCTATTTAAAAGATTATCAAAAGCTACAAGTGGAACTAAAAGAATACTCGGATAGACAATTTGATCTGATATAGGTTCAGGTATTCCATATTTATTTATTGAGAGAGGCTCTTTTGTTGACCAGTTTAAAAAATCCATTTGATTATTTTTTTTAATTTTTGGCAATGATATTTGATAACCAAGTTTTTCAAGTTTATTGAGAATTTTAATTGGATCAACTTCATGATTATATGGATAATAACCGCCAATTATTTTTTTGTTTACTTTTTCTTTTTTTAAAATTTTCATAATATGACTTGATTTAATAACTAAATTTTTATTGTTATTTAGTTTTCTGACTTTTAATAATTTTTTTCTTATTTCAGATTTATTCACTAGAATTTTACTTAGAAATATTTTCTAAATTTGCTTTATCAACAAAACTTGAAATTTCATCGGCAGCTTCATCAATTAACTTCTCGTAACTCCTTTGATTTATCTCAATTTCATTTTTTAATTTAAGGTGGTCTTTGTTAAGTGAGTTTATTTCCAACTCTTTCTTATCTCTATACTCATAAATTAAAGTTTTAAGCTCTTTAAATTTATTTGAAAGATCTCTCAACTCATTCTTTTTTTGATCTACTTTTTTTTTAGTTTCATAATATTCATCCATTACTTTAACAGCTGTAATTAATAAAAGTTTATTCTCTCCAAGATTTCCAAGATCATTTTTAAGATTATTAAATTTCTGATTGATTTGAATTAATAATTCTTCAAGATGTTCTTCCTGACCATCCTCACAAGACAACAAAAATTCTTTTCCGTTAAACTTAATACTTACGTTTGCCATTTATCTATCTCATCTAACAAAATATCTGTTTCTTGATTTAATTCATCAATTTTTTCAGAAAACTCAATCTGTCTTTTTTGCTCGGCTTTTTCTTGATTTTGTAATTCGTCTAATTTTTTACTTAAATTATTATAATCATTAATTAAACTTTTATATTTTTCTTCTATTTCTTGCTTTTCAATTTCTAATTGATTTTTTTGACTACTTAAATTGTCTATATTTTTTTTTACGTCAGGGTTTTGTAAGTTTAAGTTTTTTAATTTTGCTAAAGCTAAATTAAGTTTTTTTTCTTTTTCGATCACAGAATTCATATATATATAATTATATTATTAAATAGAATCTTCTTAGTCTAGGCAGGATAATTACTTGAGTAAACTTTATAAAGAATTAGCGAATTGTATCAGATTTTTGTCTATAGATGCTGTCCAAAAAGCTAATTCTGGACATCCAGGTATGCCAATGGGAATGGCTGATGTAGCAACTGTTCTTTTCAAAGATTTCTTAAAATTTAATCCTAAAAATCCAGATTGGATTAACAGAGATAGGTTTGTTCTCTCAGCAGGACATGGTTCTATGCTACTTTACTCGCTCCTCTATCTGACGGGTTATAAAAGTATATCTTTAAGAGAAATTAAAAAATTTAGACAACTAAATTCAATATGTGCTGGTCACCCAGAATATCATCCAAGCACTGGCATTGAAACTACAACAGGTCCTTTAGGACAGGGAATTTCTAATGCAGTTGGTTTTGCAATCTCAGAAGAAATTTTAAAAAAAAGATTAGGAAAAAAAATTATAAATCATAAAACTTACGTTTTAGCAGGTGATGGCTGCTTGATGGAGGGAATAAGTCATGAAGCTTTAAGTCTGGCTGGACACCTAAAACTTAAAAACCTGATATTACTTTTTGATAACAATTCAATTTCAATAGATGGTCCAACTAGCTTAGCAGTATCTGATGATCATGAAAAAAGGTTTAAAAGCTATGGCTGGAATTATTTAAAAATCAATGGACATAATTTTAAAGAAATAACAAAGGCTCTTCAAAAAGCACAAAAATCAAAAAAACCTATAGCAATCTCTTGTAAAACAACGATTGGATACGGATCCCCAAATAAGGGTGGTAAAGCCTCATCTCATGGTAGCCCATTAGGTGAAGATGAAATAAGATTAGTCAGAAAAAAATTGAACTGGCCACACAATACTTTTGAAATTCCAAAAATATTAATGGATCAATGGAGATCAATCGGTAAAAAAGCATCAATTAAAGCTAATAAGAATAAAAAAAAATTTTCACTAAGATTTAATAATAATACTATCAATGCAGAAATAGACAAAGCAAAATCAGACTACTTAAAAAAATTACAACCAATAGCTACTAGAAAATGTTCAGAAAAATTTTTAGAAATTGTCTCTAAACTTCCAAACTTAATTGGTGGATCAGCAGATTTAGCAGGATCCAATAATACCAAAACCAAAAATCATAAAATTATTCAATCAAAAGATTTTTCCGGGAATTATATCCATTTTGGAGTAAGAGAACATGCGATGTGTGGTATTATGAATGGTATCTCACTTCATAGCGAGCTTGTTCCTTATGGTGGAACTTTCTTAATATTTAGCGATTACTGTAAACCATCAATAAGACTAGCTGCTATGATGAAACAAAAAGTTATTTATGTTTTTACACATGACTCAATTGGTCTTGGAGAAGATGGACCAACTCATCAACCGATAGAACAATTGACAAGTTTAAGATCAATACCGAATTTAAATGTTTTTAGACCCTCTGACTTAATAGAAACTTTTGAGTGCTGGCAATTGGCATTAAATAGCAAAAGTTCTCCAAGCGTAATAGCCTTAACAAGACAAAGCTTAAATCCAGTTCGCACAAAAAAATCCTCAAAAAATTTGTCTTTAGCTGGTGCTTATGAAGTTTTAAGAACGGGTAATAGAATAAGTGCAACTATTATAGCAACAGGATCTGAAACTAGTCTTGCAATTAATGTTAGTCATAAATTAGCCACAGATGGCATTTACTCAAAAGTAATATCAATGCCTTGCCAGGAATTATTTGATCAACAAAGTGAAGTCTACAAAAATAAAATTTTAAATGAAACTAAACTTGTAATTTCTATAGAGGCCTCTGAAACTGGTTATTGGAAAAAATATACAGGCAGCAATGGGCTTAATTTTGGAATTGATAATTTTGGAAAAAGTGCGCCTTATAAAGATATATACAATCATTTTGGATTAAGCTCAGAGATTATATTAAAAAAGATTAAAAAAAGATTATGACAATTAAAGTTGGAATAAATGGAATGGGTAGAATTGGAAGAATGATTGTCCGATCAATTATCGAGAATAAAAATAAAAATATAGAGATTAAATACATCAATAATAGAGCTAATTCTGAAATATGTGCATCTCTATTAAAATATGACTCTATTCACGGAAAATTTAAAGCACAAATAGATTTTGATGAAAATCATATTATTATTAACAAAAATAAAATTTTATTTGGCCAAGAAATAAATTTAAATAATATTAATTGGAATAAATATGGAGTGGATTATGTTTTGGAGTGTACAGGTAAATTCAACTCAAAAGAAAAATTGCTAACACATATTAAAAATGGTGCTAAAAGAGTTATTGTCTCTGCTCCGTGTAAAGAGGCTGACAAAACTATTGTATATGGAATAAATGAGACTGAATTAAAAAAAGAGGATAGGATTATCTCTGCTGCTTCTTGCACAACAAATTGTCTTGCTCCTGTGACTCATGTTTTAAACGAAAATTTCGAAATTGAAAAAGGGTTTATGACGACAATTCATTCCTTTACAAGTGATCAAAGAATATTAGATAACTCTCATAAAGATCCAAGAAGAGCTAGATCAGCAAGCCAGTCTATTGTGCCAACCTCAACAGGTGCATCAAAAGCAATTGGTGAGATTATACCTTCGCTTAAAGGTAAATTAGAAGGTGTGGCTATGAGAGTTCCTACGCCAAATGTTTCATTAATTGAGCTCGTCTTTTGCACAAAAAAAGACATCACTATTGATGAGATTAATTTAGCATTTCAAAATTTTAGCAAAAAAAATAAAATTCTCGAAACTACAAAAGAAAAACTTGTTTCAATCGACTTTAATCATAATCCTGCTTCTTCAATAGTAGACGAAAGTTTAACAAAAGTGGTGGGTAAAAATATGGGTAAAATTTCAGCATGGTATGATAACGAATGGGGTTTCTCAAATAGAATGTGTGATATTGTAGAATATCTTCATAAGAATTCTTAATGAACAATATTAAAGATTATGAAAATCTTGGTAGTAAGAGAGTTTTATTAAGATTAGACCTAAACGTCCCTTTAAAAAATGGTAACATTATCGATGAAACCAGAATAATTAAAATTATACCTGTTCTCGAATTTTTAATTAAAAGAAATTCAAAAATTTTAATAATTTCTCATGTCGGACGTCCTAAAGGCAAATTTAATAAAGATCTCTCCCTTAAACCAATTTGTGATTGCTTAGAAAAAAAGATAAAAACTAAAGTCAACTTTATAAGTGAAGACATTTTTAAAATCAAAAGAGATGATTTATTTAAAGTGCCTGAGGAGAAAGTTGTCTTTTTTGAAAACATAAGATTTTATGCAGAAGAAGAAAAGAATGAATCAAATTTTTCAAAACATTTAGCTAGTTTTGCAGATTTGTTCGTAAATGATGCTTTTTCTTGCTCACATAGAACACATGCTTCGGTATGCAAAATTACAGAATTTCTGCCATCATTTGCTGGACTACAATTTGAGAATGAAGTAAATGCTTTAAAAAAAGTTACTATTGATATCAAAAAACCAATTACTTGTATTATTGGTGGATCAAAAATTTCTACAAAAATAGATATAATCAAAAATTTAATACCTAAATTTAATAATATAATCTTTGTGGGAGGCATGGCTAATAATATTCTGAGCTTCAAAGGTAATAGAATTGGAAAATCGATTAGTGAAAAAAATTGTGAATATATAATAAAAGAAATTTTTGAAATTTCAAAAAATACACTCTGTGAAATTACTTATCCAGAAGATGTATTAATAGGTAAAAGTACAGATGACGATGCTCAGATAAAAGATCTCAAAGACATAGCAAATGATGATTTAATCTTAGACGTGGGACCTAAAACATTAAAAAGAATAAAAGATATAATTGAAAAAAGTAAAACAGTTCTTTGGAATGGTCCTGCCGGTTATTTTGAAAATCCAAATTTTGCCAAAGGTAGCATTGAGATTGCAAAAACAATCATTAAAAAAAATAAAGATAATTCAATTTATTCTGTAGTTGGTGGAGGAGATACTGTGGCAGTTGTTAATCAATTAAAGGCAATTAAAGATTTTAATTTTGTTTCAACTGCTGGTGGTGCTTTTTTAGAATATCTTGAAGGAAAAGAACTTCCTGGTATAAAAGCCCTAAACTAAAATGTCAGAACTAAATAATACAGCATTAAAAATTTTAGAAAACGGTAAAGGAATTTTAGCTGCAGATGAAAGCACGGCAACGATGACTAAAAGATTGGACAGTGTAAATGTTCCCTCAACCCCAGAAAACAGATTGTTGTTCAGAGAAACACTTTTTAGCTCATCCTCAATAAAAGATTGTATTGGAGGTGTAATTCTTTACGATGAAACAATTAAACAAACATCATCAAAAAAAAATACAATTCCAGAATTAATATTAGACACAGGCTCATTGCCAGGTATTAAAGTGGACACAGGAGCAAAAATTTTAGCTGGTTCCCCAGATGAAAAAATCACTGAGGGTCTTGATGGATTAAGGGAAAGATTAAAAGAATATTACAAATTAGGTGCAAAATTTACTAAGTGGAGAGGTGTTTATAATATAACTAAAGATTATCCCAGCAAACTCTCAATGCACTCTAATGCACACGCATTAGCGAGATATTCTGCTCTAGTTCAAGAGTGCAATATGGTTCCAATAGTTGAGCCTGAGGTTTTAATGGATGGGGATCATTCTGCTAAAGAGTGTTTAAAAAAAACTTCTGAAGTTATAAATAAATGCTTTGAAGAACTAATAATACATAAAGTAGATTTGAAGGGAATTATACTCAAACCTAATATGATTTTAGCAGGAAACAGATCTAAAGAAAAAATTACTAATGAGGAAGTAGCAAAGTTAACTTTAGAATGTTTAAAATCCTCAGTACCCTCAGAAGTACCAGGTATAGCTTTCCTATCTGGAGGTCAGTCTGAAATAGAAGCAACAGAAAATTTGAATTTAATTAATAAACACAATAATACGGATTTCGTAATGAGCTATTCTTACGGAAGAGCTCTTCAACAAGGTGCCTTAAAGTATTGGTCACAAGATATTAAGAATATTGAGGGTACTCAGCAGATTTTTAACCACCGAGCCAAAATGAATACATTGGCTGCTCAAGGAAAATGGTCAAAAGATCTTGAGATATAATAAAAAAAGATTTATTTACCTAATATCCCCACCTAAAATTGAAAAAAATTTTTTTAAAAATTTAAATGAAGTATTAAAACAAAAAAAAACAAGTTTTTTTCAACTACGACTTAAAAAAGATAGTTTCAAAAAAAAATTGATAATTGGACGTAAAATTCAAAAAATATGTAAAAAATTTAAGACAAAATTTATAATTAACGATGACGTATACCTTGCTAAAAAATTAAATGCCGATGGATGCCATCTTGGTCAAAAAGATATGAAAATTAAAGAGGCAAGAAAATTAATTGGAAAAAAAATAATTGGGATTACATGTCATAATTCAATTAAACTAGCAAAAACTGCGATAAAAAATAAAGCAGACTATTTAGCTTTTGGAGCTTTTAATTCATCTAAAACAAAAAAAGTTAAATATAAAGCATCCATAAGTTTACTTAAAAAAGCTCGAAAAATCACAAACACCCCAATTGTTGTAATCGGTGGTATTAACTTAAATAATTATAAAAATCTTTTGTTGAATAAGGCAAACTTTTTAGCTATTTCAGGCTACATTTGGAAAAATAAAAATCTTAAACCAAAGAATGCGATTAAAAAATTGATATGAAAATTAATGCAGGTGAAATTAGAGTGGGCATGTTGCTAGAATATAAAAATGATTTATGGCAGGTGCTAAAAACACAGCATGTTAAACCTGGAAAAGGTGGAGCATTTGCACAAGTGGAGATGAAAAGTGTAAACAAAAATACCAAACTTAATGAAAGATTTAGATCCAGTGAAACAATTGAAAAGGCCTCATTAGAGGAAAGTAATTTTACATTTTCGTATGAGGACCAAGAAAAGTACTTTTTTATGAATCCAAAAACTTTTGAACAAACAGAAATTCAAAAAAGTCTAATGGGTGAAAAAGGAAAGTTATTGACTGAAAATCTTGAGGTAACAATAAATTTTTATAATGATAAACCAATTTCTGTTGATTTACCAAACCAAGTAACTTGTAAAATTGAAACAACAGACGCTGCATTAAAAGGTCAAACTGTTTCATCATCTTATAAACCTGCTGTATTAGAAAATGGATTAAGTATTCAGGTACCACCATTTATTGAAGCGGGAGATAATGTTGTCATAGATACTAGAAATTTAGAATACATCAAAAAAATTTAATTTATGAATTCAATATCTGCAAATCTCAATGTGATGATAAAGGCATGTGAAAAAGCATCTAAAATTTTAATAAGAGATTTTGGTGAATTAGAGAAGTTGCAAGTGTCCAAAAAAGGACCAAGAGATTTTGTAACTAATTCTGATGTTAAAACAGAAAAAATAATTATAGAGGAGCTTAAAAAAGCAAGACCCAACTATTCGATCATTAGTGAGGAGAATGGTGTTGAAAAGAATAAAGATACTTCAAATTCATGGATAATTGATCCTATTGATGGAACAATTAATTTTTTACATGGAATACCACATTTTGCAATATCAATTGCTTTGAAATCAGACGATGAGATTATATGTGGATTGATTTTTGATCCTATCAAAGACGAAATGTTTTATGCTGAAAAGAATAATGGAGCTTTTTTTAATAATCAGCGAATAAGAGTCTCAAATAAAAATAATTTAGATGAATGTTTATTTGCAATTGGAAAATTAAAGAATGAACCAAGCTTTACTTATAGAAGATCCGGATGCGCTGCACTTGATATTGCATACGTAGCATCTGGAAGACTAGATGGATACGCACAAAATAACTTAAATTTATGGGACATAGCCGCAGGTATAGTTTTGATAAAAGAGGCTGGTGGAGTAATTAATGATATTGATCTTAATACTATTAAAAATATAAAAGTTTTAGCTTCATCGGCAGAAATAAATGCCAAATTTATTGAAAAACTGGGCAACTTTTAATTGTTTTAAAAATTTCTTTTGCTATAAGTCTCGTGATGAAAAAAAAAATACATCCTGATTACCATGCTATAAAAGTTGAAATGACCGATGGGTCTCAATTTGAGACAAGGTCTACTTGGGGCGCTGAGGGTGATATTCTTAAACTAGAAATTGATCCAAAATCACATTCTGCTTGGACGGGAGGTAAGCAAAAATTATTGGATAAAGGTCGAATAAGTAAATTTAATAAAAAATTTCAAAATTTTAGATCAGAAAATAAAAGTTAATGACAAACGCTCCCTTAATGCCTATGGCAACAGCTGTATGGCTAGTAGAAAATACAACACTTACTTTTAAACAGATAGCAGATTTTTGTAATTTGCATGAAGTAGAGGTTCAAGGGATAGCGGATGGAGAAGTTGCAAAAGGAATTAAAGCTTATAATCCAATAATTTCAGGACAACTTTCTAGAGAAGAAATTGAATTATCCTCAAAAGATCAATCTAGGCCTTTAGAAATAAAAAATACTGACATTGAGATATCAAACTCAGAAAAAAAAATTAAAAAATATGTTCCATTGTCAAAAAGACAAGATAAGCCTGACTCAGCATTATGGCTTTTAAAAAACCATAATATTTTAAAAGATTCACAAATTGCAAAACTTGTAGGTGTCACCAAAAATTCTGTGACCTCTATTAGGAATAAAAGTTATTGGAATTATAATAATTTGAGTGCCAAAGATCCTGTGGCTCTAAATTTATTTACTCAAAAAGATTTAGTGAATGCTTTAGAAAAAGCTGAAAGACGAATAAAAAGAGAAAAAAAAGAAAAAGAAAAACAAAAACAATCAATATAATTCTTCATTATGAATAAATTAGATAGACATAAAAATATAAAAATGTTATTTACACAAATTTTTGGAGGTGGTTATTAAAATAGAAGTAAAAGACAATAATGTTGAACAAGCTCTTAGAGTTTTAAAAAGAAAACTTCAAAGAGATGGTTTTTTTAAAGTAATAAAACTTAAAAATACTTACGAGAAACCCTCTGAAAAGAAAAAAAGAATTCTACAAGAGAATATTAAAAGAGTAAAAAAACTTAACAAATTAAAAAATAGAATTTAATTATATCGCGGGGTGGAGCAGTCTGGTAGCTCGTCAGGCTCATAACCTGAAGGTCGGCGGTTCAAATCCGTCCCCCGCAACCAATCAATGATTAAAATTATAATAGATAATCTAGACACTTTTCAACTATACAGAATTTCAAAATTTCTTAATAAATATAAATTTGATACAGTAATTGATGTGGGTTCTTATAAAGGAGAGTTTATTAAATACTCACTTAAATATCTTAATCCAAAAAAGATTTATGCTTTCGAACCTCAAAGAGAAATCAATGATTTTTTAAAAAAAAAATTCAAGAACAGTAAAATAAAAATATCGAATTTTGCGATTGGCAGAAATAATAAAAAAAACTTTTTATATGTAAATAAATTTAAAAAAACTTCTACATTGTCTAACAAAACAATTTTTTCTAATTCGATTTATAATAAATTAAAAAATTTATTATTAAGAAGTGAGAGTTATGAGTATAAATATCCTGTTAAAACAATTTCTTTGGATAGTTTTTTCTCCAATAAAAGAATTATCAAAAGTTTATTAAAAATCGATGTAGAAGGTTATGAAATAAATGTGTTACTTGGATCAAAAAAAGTCTTGCAGAAAATGAATATGGTTTTAATAGAAAAACAAAATTTCAAAAATAACAATTTCGTTAAATGCCATAATTATCTTTTAAAAAACAATTTTGTTCTTTTAAAAACCTTCATTTTTCCTTTAATGCATTTCGAGGATAGGCTATACGTTAAAAAACATTTAATGTACAACAACTTCAATGATGAGTAAAAAATTTCAAATTTTACTTCCTGTGCATAATGAGGGACTATCTATTAAAAAAACTCTTTTAGATATTTATGAAGCTTTAAAAGATGAAATAGATTTTGAATTTATTATTACAGAAGATGGAAGCACTGATGATACAAAAAAAATTTTGAATAGCCTCAAAAACGAACTACCCATGATTTTAATTTCAGAAGATAGACGAAAATATTATTCCTTAGCAGTCTTAGATGGAATAAAAAAAGCAACATCAGAATTTCTATTAATAATGGACTCCGATGGTCAATGTGATCCAAAAGATATTAAAAGCTTTTGGAATAAAAGGAATGAGTCTGATTTAGTTTGTGGTTATAGATCTCCAAGATATGACTATGCATATAGAAAATTTATTTCAAAAATTTTTTATTTTATCTATAACATTTTATTCAAAGTTCCATTAAGAGATCCAAGCTTTGCATTTGTTTTTATGAATAAAAAAACCTATACAAATTTAAATAATTTTACACCATATCTTCCGGACGGTTTTTTTTGGGAGTTTAATGCTCGAGCGAATAAACTCAATTTTTTATTTAGTGAAATAAAAATCAATCATAGAAAAAGAAGTTCAGGTGATACAAAAATTTATACTTTTGGCAAATTGCCTAAAGTTGCTTATAATAATTTGACTGGACTCATAAAATTAAAAAAAGAAATCGGATAGTGATATTAATTATTGGAGCTAATGGTTTTTTTGGAAATCAACTTCAAAAACTATTCTTGAAAAAAAAAGTAAAATTTATTCCCACTGATATTTCTTTAAATGAAAAAAATTTTTTAGACATAAGAGACTCGGTATCAATTAAAAAATTTTTAAAAATTAATAATATTACAATGGTTATTAATTGTTCGTGTGAACCAGCTACAAGTAATTCAAAAAAAAGGTTGTGGGATACAAATGTGATAGGAAACAAAAATTTAATAAAAGCTTGTGAAGAATTTAATATTCAAAAATACATTTATATCTCAACCTCAGCTATTTGGGTTAAAGACTATGAAAAATCTGTACAAGAAAATGAAGAATATTGTCCAGTTGAAAATTATGGAGACTCAAAGGTACAAGCAGAAAAGGATATAAAAACATCCAATTTGATTAATTGGACAATTTTTAGAGTTCCAATGATAGTCTCTAAAGAACGACTGGGTATTTTGAGTTTATTATTTGATTTGATACTATCTGATAAAAAGATTCCTTTGCTCGGTTCAGGAAAAAATATTTTACAATTTTTACACGCAGATGACTTAAGTAATTGTATTTATTTATCTTTAAATATTAATGAGAAAAATATTTACAACGTAGGCAGTGAAGAGAAAATTTCTTTAAAAAATTTGATTGAAAAATTAATTCTTAGGGTAAATTCTAAATCAAAGATTTTTTCGATTAAAGATTTTGGTGTTACAAAAATTTTGAGTTTTTTAAATAAATTAAATTTATCACCACTTAATATCTATCATTTGAATATGTTGAAATTTTCCTTAACTCTAAACTCTGATAAGATATATAAAAACTATAATTTCAGACCTCAAATCAAAACAAGTGATATGATATTAGAAGCTCTAATAAATTATAAAAACAAATCTGCTATTAATGAAATTAATACTGAAATTACAAAACCAATCAGGCCTGGTATTTTAAAATTACTAAAATTAATTCTTTAAAAATAATAAAATAAAGGTAGTTTTTTTATTCCGTGATAATAAGCTAAAGCTATTACTAGAATAAATATTTCCCATAATAATAAAATTTTAATTGTATAGTTTTTATTCAATCTTAAATCTAGTATTTGTTCTTTAGAAAAGAAAATATAAAAGAATATCAAATATAATGGATCAAACCACTCTTGGTATAAAAACTCAGTAAAACCAAAATTTAAATAAATTAAAGGTACAATTAAAAAATATTGATAATTACTCCGACTAATTGTTGATATAATAAGCGTAAAAATAATTGAAGATATAAATAACAAAATTATTGTATCATTAAATAAAAACAATTGTGTAAATTTTACAATGTAACCTCCTCCCTTATCTGGATAATTAAGATCATTAAAAAGTATCAATTTTAAAAGAAAAATAGAGATTAAAATGGAAAAATATTTTTTTGATAAAAAAATTTTTGAAAATTTAGAAAAATTTATAAATATTAATGGTAGAGAATAAAAGAATAATAAAGAAGATATTTTAGGTATATTCAAAAATATATTCTTAATATCTAGGTTGCCTGATGCAGAAGTGCTCTGAGATAAATCATTAAAAACACCCCATAAATATAGAGTGTAAAAACCTGGCAAAGATAAAAAAAAATATAAGATAATTGAAGATATTAAATTTCTTTTATCATTATTAATAATCAAAATTAAAATATGGAATACTGCTAAAAAAAGATATTGTTGTCTTGCATATAAAGTTAAAGATATAAAAACAACTAACAGAAGATTTTCATTAAATGTTATTTTTTTTTTTACCAAAAAATTCAATAAAAATAACGATGGTATTAGAAAAAAAAATGCAAAATTTTCGGTCATTCCCCAATATGAAGATGATCTGAACCATGGACTAATTAACAATATTAAAGGTATTAAGTAAATTGAAAATTCATTATCGAATTTAATTTTTTTCAATTTTAAAAGTTGATAGAAAATTATAATAATAAATAAATTTAAAATTGTATTATTAAAACAATATAAATAATTGTTACTTGTCAGATTAAAAAATGATTGAAAACTATGAAAAAAAGGAAACGTTGCTTCATCATAACTTTGATAGTTTTTTAAAGTATCCAAATAATTTTGTTTAAAATCTAAAATTACTATCCAAATATGTAATTCTAAGTCTATGTGTCCGGCACCATTGGAAATTTCCCTTATATAAAACCCAAAAAAATAACTAAAAAGTATTATTAATATTAAAAAATAATTAAATTTATTTTTTTCAAAACTAGGCATTCTAAAAATTATATAATAACTTAAATTTTAAAATTTGACTTTTTACTATCAATTAGAAATGTTTTGACTGTTTCTTTAGTTAGTTGATCAAAAGTTTTACCAAATTTTTCAATTTTTTCGATTATTTTTGGTGGAATAGTTATTATATGGCAACCTAATTGTTTAGCTTGTAAATAGTTGTATGGTTCTCTCACACTTGCCCACAAGATACTTACATTTTTAAAACTTTTTGCTAACTTAATACTTTTTTTAAACTCGGGCACAGGATCTTTTCCAGTATCTGCAGCTCTACCTCCAAATATAGAAATTATTACTTTTGTAGATTTATTGATATTTTTTAAAATTTTAGCTGTTTGTTTTGCTGTATAAACAGCCGTAATATTTAGTTTGATATTTTGTTTATTTAATTCTTTTATAGCTTGCCCTGAAAATTTATTTTTTGAATTTACTACTGGCACTTTTACATAAACATTTTTTCCCCATTTATTTATTTGAATACCTTGTTTTATCATAGATTTGGAATTATCAGCGAATACCTCAAATGAAATGGGTTTTTTTTTACAAATTTTTATAATTTGCTGAGAGTACAACTTATAATTTTTTGCACCTGCTTTTCTCATCAAACTTGGGTTTGTTGTAAAACCTTTGACTATTTTTTTTTTATTAAATTTTCTTACATTTGATAAATCTGCGATATCACAAAAAATTTGAGTGCCCATTTAAACTACAAGTTTTTGGTTATTTCCTCTGTCATTTTTTTTGCATCAGCAAATAACATAAGAGTATTTTCTTTATAAAATAAATCATTGTCAATTCCAGCATACCCTGGTGATAAACTTCTTTTGACAAACAATACTGATTTACATTTTTCGACATCTAAGACCGGCATTCCATAAATTGGACTTTGAGGATCAGTTTTTGCCACAGGATTTGTTACATCATTAGCTCCTATTACGAATGCTACATCTGCGTTTGCAAAATCGTTATTTATCTCCTCCAATTCAAAAACTTCATCATAAGGCACATTGGCTTCTGCTAATAAAACATTCATGTGACCCGGCATTCTCCCTGCAACAGGATGAATTGCATAAGACACTTTGATATCATTTTTCTTTAGAGTGTCTACCATTTCTCTTAATGCATGTTGAGCTTGAGCAACTGCCATTCCATATCCAGGAACAATTATTACTGATGAAGCATTCTTCATTAAAAAAGCAGCGTCATCTGCGTTACCACTTTTGACTGGTCTTTGCTCTTTTGAGACATTTTTAGATGTTTCATCTGTTGCTCCCCATCCACCCAAGATAACATTGAAGAAAGAACGATTCATACCTTTACACATTATATAAGATAAAATTGCTCCAGATGATCCAACCAGCGCTCCAGTTATTATTAAAGCTGTATTTTCTAAAGTGAATCCAATTCCTGCTGCGGCCCATCCCGAATATGAATTCAACATTGATATTACCACAGGCATATCAGCACCACCGATTGGAATAATTAGTAGAAAACCGATTAAAAATGAGACTGCTAATAATACCCAAAACAAATTTGATGACTGCGTTGAACATAAAAAATAGATTAAAATTATAATTGAAATTAAGATTATAGCGTTTAATGGATGCTGACCTTTAAATGTGATAGGTGAACCTGACATTATTCCTTGTAATTTAAGAAAAGCAATTACAGAGCCAGAAAATGTAATAGCTCCAACTGCAGCTCCAATTGACATTTCAATTAAACTACCAAGCTTTATGTTTCCTGGTTTTCCAAGATTAAATGCTTCAGGATTTAAAAAAGCAGAAATTGCAACAAAAACTGCTGCTAAACCTACTAAACTATGAAAACCTGCAACTAATTCTGGCATCGCTGTCATTGGTATTCTGTATGCAATAAAAGCTCCTATTGAACCTCCAAATAAAATAAATATTAGAACGTAAATAAATCCACTTGAAAAATTGCCAATAGATAAAAAAGTTACAGCTACAGCAATAATCATTCCTACAATACCAAAGAAATTACCTTGTCTTGATGTCTCTGGAGATGATAAGCCTCTTAAAGCTAAAATAAATAGTACACCAGAAACTAAGTAAAAAATTGCTGAAAAGTTTGCTGATATCATTTTTTATCCTTTTTCTTTTTTTTATACATTGCAAGCATTCTTTGGGTTACCAGAAAACCACCAAAAATATTAATCGCTGCTAATGCAATAGCTAAAAAACCAAAAATGCTAGAGGTATTAAAAACATTATCTGAATTACCAGATAATCCTGCGATTATTGCCCCAACAATAATTACAGATGAAATTGCGTTAGTCACAGACATTAAAGGGGTATGTAAAGATGGAGTAACGCTCCAAACAACATAATACCCTACAAATATTGAGAGAATAAATATACTTAGTCTGAATATTAAAGGATCAATTTCCATATTTTATTTAATTAGCGTTTTTTTAATTATTTCATCCTCTAAATTAATATTTAATTTTTTATTTTCTTTATCAAATAAATTTTCAACAAAATTAAACATATTTTTTGCATATAAGCTAGACGCAGACACTGGTAGTTTGTTTAAAATATTACTTTCACCCATAATTTTTACTCCGTTTTTTTCAGTAATTTCATCTGCTTTAGTAAATGCAGTATTGCCACCCTGTATAGCGGCTAAATCATAAATAACAGAACCAGCTTGCATGTTAGTAATCATATCCTCTTTGATAATAATAGGTGCTCTTTTTCCAGGTATTAATGCCGTACAAATAACAATATCAATCTTTTTTAAAGTTTCAGAAAGTAAATCCTCTTGTTTTTTCTTAAAGTCATCAGAGGCCTCTTTTGCATAACCACCTTCGGTTTCTAAATTTTCAGCACCCTCAACCATCAAAAATTTTCCACCTAAACTCTCAACTTGTTCCTTTGAGGCCATCCTCACATCTGTAGCAAAAACTATACCCCCCATTCTTTTTGCTGTAGCAATTGCTTGTAGTCCAGCAACACCTGCGCCAACAACCAATATCTTTGCAGCTGGAACAGTTCCTGCAGCTGTCATCATCATAGGTATAGCTTTCTCAAAATTAGCAAATGACTCGATTACTGCTTTATATCCAGCTAAGTTGGCTTGTGAAGATAAGATATCCATAGATTGAGCTCTTGTTATTCTTGGTAATAACTCTAAAGAAAAAAGTTTTATTTTTCTATCTTTTAACACATCTAATTTTTCTTTGTTATCATAAGGGTTCAAAACACCAATTAGAGTTTGATCTTCTTTTAACAACGAACTTTTGTCATCTGACAATAATCCTAATTGTACAATAATATTTGAAAGTTTTATTATTTCTTTATCATCACTTAAAAATTTTACACCAATCTTTTCATATACATCATCAGTGATACCTAAGTGAGTTCCATAATTTTTAGATAACTGAACATCAAATCCCAGTGAAATATACTTTTTGGCAATTTCAGGTGTTATCGCAATTCTTTTTTCAATTTCTTGATTTTCTAATATTGATCCTATTTTCATTAAAAACTCTACAGCAAGAACAAAGCCATTAATATCAATACCAATACCACCGCGACAGTTCCCCACAATACAAATTTTGTAAAATTATTCCACGTCTTCTTATGGTTTTCGTTATCCATAAAAACTATTTTTGTCTTGCTTTAAATTTTGGGTTAGTTTTATTTATTATGTAAACTCTTCCTCTTCTTCTCACGAGTTTTGAATTCAAATCTCTCTTTTTAATTGATTTTAATGAACTTTTTATCTTCATAATTTTAAGATTTTAGCCTGGCAAAGTCCTACTCTTCCATGTCTTAAGACAAAGTACCATCGGCGCTGAAAAGCTTGACTTCCGAGTTCGGAATGGGATCGGGTATTACCTCTTCGCTATAATCACCAGGCGAAATTCTTATACATTCATTAATTATCTTTTCAAGTAATTTTATCTAAATTTTATAAGAGTTTTCAGTGCACGAAATGCATCAATTACCTTTATTTTTTTTCCTTCATCGTAATTTCTTCCATTATAACTTATTGGAACTTCAAATATTTCATATCCTAAATTTGAGATCTTGGAAGTAACTTCTGGACAAAAAGCAAAGTCATTTTCTTCTAAATCAATTAAGTCAAAAACTTCCTTGTGAAATACTTTATAACAAGTATGAGCATCTGTAAGTTTTTGATTATTTAAAAAATTTGAAATAATGGTTAAAGAATGATTTCCAAAAATTCTTATTTTCGATGTAAATCCTGATGTTTCGTATCTATTTTGATTTAATACTCTAGATCCATAAACAACTTTAGCCTTATTACTTAATATTGGTTCTAATAATTTTTTATAATCATAAGGATCGTATTCCAAATCTGCATCTTGTATAATGATAATATCACCAGACAAAAAATTTTTTGCAGTTTTAATAGCTGCTCCTTTTCCCATATTTTTATCGTGAAAAAAGGTTTTAAAATTTTTTTTTGAAGCAAAATTTTCTTTAATCAATTCTTTTGTACCATCAGTTGAGCAATCATCAACTATTATTAACTCAAAAAAATCATAACCATAATTTTTTAAACTTGATATAACTTTATCTACTAAGTGTACTAATGTTTTTTTTTCATTAAAACACGGAATGATAATAGATAATTTAAATGATTTTTTATTATTCATAATTATTCTTTTAATTTTTTAATTATTAAATAACTATTTTTTTTCTTAACTTCTAACTTGTAATAAGAACAAATAAAGGGAGTATTCCAGCAAAGTCTACCTTGCCAACTATTTATTGAATTTTTTTTTACGTCAGGACGGTAAATCTTTATAATTTGGTTTTGATTTTTTTCATTTAATACATATTTATTTTCTATCTTTTTTATACCAATAAAAATATCATCAGTTTCGACTAATCTTAAAATATTTTTTGAAAAATTAAAAAAAATGAAACTCATAATAAAAAACAAAAAAATTTTTTTTGAAAACTCTTTATTCATTAAATGTCTTATCAAAACAACAAAGACTAGAGTGACAAATAAATGAGTTGCAAAACGATATACTGGAGAAAAATTTAACCAAAATAAAAAACCAATAACTAAAAAAAAATATAAAATAAATTTTTCTTTCAATAAAAAACTACTTTTTTTCTTTTTTTTTAAAAAAATAAAAAATAAAATAATTGGAGAAATAATTGTTAAGAGATGTTCTGTTATTTCGACAAAATTTCTCTTTAACCAAAAAATTAGCCAATTAAAATTTTTCAAATATTCATCTGGAGAATAGATTTCCTTTGCTGCATGAAAATAACTCTTGTTTACCAATTGAAGTTCATTGGATAATTTTAAATTTTCTTCATTAAACCAACTTACGTTAAGACATGTAAAGTTTGTTGGAAAAAAAAGACACCCTGTATAAATAAATTGTTGTATTAAAAATATAATTCCAAAAACGTAAATAAAGCAAAATTTTAAATTAAATACATAAGGATTTAATTTTTTAAAATTTTTAAAAAACAAATATGTAGGAAGTAATATTATAGGTAATGTGCTTAGTTTTATCAAAATTGAAAAAATAGCAAATGCTGTAATCAGAAAAAAATATTTTTTTTTTTCTTCAAAAAAATTTTCCTCTGAAAATTTGATAAAATAATAAATTGATAGTATGGAAAAAATTATTGCAGGCAAATCAAAGCCAAATTCAGAAATTCTAGTAAATTTTAAAATTAAATAGAATAATGTTATAATTAAAAAATAGTCACTATTTTCCACTTTATTTTTTGAAATAACCTGACTAATTGAAAATATTATAAAATTAAGAAATAATAAAAAAGTTGGTAAAGTCAAAAAATTAAAATTCTTATCACTTAGAAAAAATATTGAATATAAATTTAACCAAATAGAATTGTATACATAGGGCTTATCAATATTTGCAAATCCAAAGATTATTTTTTCTTCAATTAAACCTATTGCATATGGAAGATGATAATATCCGAAATCTTCATGATATTTTTGAGACAAATATATCGGTATTAGTAAAAGAATTATCACTACATAGTAAATATTTTTTACCTTTAAAAAACTAAACAATTTAATTTTATTATTATAGAAAAAGATCAGTAACCCTAAAGCAAATATAATAAGACTTAAAAGTAGATTTATTTTAAAAAAGAAGTGAATAAAGGTTATAATAGATGAAATAATCAAATAACCTAAAAAAATATTTAAAAAAAAATATCTATTTGAATTTGAGCTTAAAAGTTTACCAAAACCAGAGATCGAAATTGAGATCAAAACAATACTTACAATAAATATAAGTATTTGAAAAAAAATCATAAATTTTTACTTATGAGATCTCTTAAAATCCTCAATTATATAATCAAGAGCTTTTGAAAAATTCATTTTTGATTTCCACCCATATAGATTTGCTAATGAAGTATTTAATTTTTTTCTTTTTACACCATCTAATGTTTTATTGTTGTCGAATTTTAATATAACATTTGGATCAATTTTACTTCTAATATATTTAGCATAATCTTTAATAGTCATTTCCACTGGTGAACCAATATTCACTAAAGGTTTCTTAATCCTTTTTTTTAAAAAAAACTCACAAGCATCAGCTAACTCATCGACGTACAAAATCTCTCTTAAAGGTTTACCAGTTCCCCATAATTTAACAATTTTCTTACCTTTTTTTTTACTGGCAAGATGGATCTTTTTTATTATAGCTGGTAAAAAATGTGAGTTTTCTAAATTATAATTATCATTTGGACCAAACAAATTACACGGCATTAAACAAATATAGTCTGTTTTATATTGTTTATTAAAAGACTCGATCATTTTTATTCCTGCTATTTTAGCTATTGCATAACTTTCATTAGTTTCCTCTAATTTACCAGTCATAATTTGGTTTTCTTTAATTGGTTTTTTTAAATTTTTTGGATAGATACAACTGGAGCCAAATAAAATTAATTTTTTAACCTTATAAAGATGACTCGAAGAGATTAAGTTTGTTTGAATTTTTAAATTGTCACTTAAAAAATTTGCTGGATATTTAATATTAGCTTTAATGCCACCAACTTTTGCAGCCGCAATAATAACTGCATGGGGTTTTTTTTTTTAAAAAATTTTTTTACACCTATCTGGTCTCTAAGATCTAATTTTTTCTTATTAATTGTAATTAACTTTTTATAACCCTTTTTTTTTAATACTCTCAATATAGCCGACCCAAGCATTCCGTTGTGACCAGCAATAAATATTTTACTTTTAATATCTATCATTATTACTTTCTTCCTCGTACATAACCATTTCTTCAATAAGATCATCTATTGTCATTTTCGGATACCATTTAAGTAATTTTTTAGCTTTTGATGCATTTCCTTTTAAGTAGTCAACTTCTAATGGCCTAAAATATCTCTTTCTACATTCAACAATAACTTTTTTATTTTCCGTATTAACACCTTTTTCATTAATACCTTTTCCAATCCATTCTAGTTTAAATCCAATTTTCTTCGCAGCTCTATTAACAAAATCTTTAATTGTAAATGTTTTACCTGTTCCAATTACGTAATCATCAGGTTTTTTTTGTTGTAACATTTTCCACATAGCCTCTACATAATCTCTTGTATGTCCCCAGTCTCTTTTAGAATATAAATTACCTAAAAATAATTTTTTTTGATTACCCTTTTTAATTTTCACTAAACCTTGTATAATTTTTTTTGTTACGAATGTTTCACCTCTAATGGGACTCTCATGATTAAATAAAATTCCATTACAGGCGTAAATACCATAAGCGTCTCTATAATTTTTAGTTATCCAATGGGCAAAACATTTAGAAACACCATAAGGACTAACAGGATTAAAAACTGTTTTTTCATTTTGAAATTTTTCTGTGGTCTTACCAAACATCTCAGATGTACCAGCTTGATAAAATTTTACCTTTTTTTCTAAATTAAGACTTCTTATGGACTCTAAAATTCTTAAAGTCCCAAGTCCATTAACTTCTGCAGAATACTCTGGAACTTCAAAGGAAACTTTTACATGTGACTGCGCCGCAAGGTTATATATCTCATGTGGGTTAACTTTTTTAATTAAATTCAATATGGAAGATGCATCAGTTAAATCTCCGTAAAAAAGTACAAAGTTTGATTTATAATTTATGTCCTTATAGATATCATCAATCCTTTGAGTATTAATAATTGAAGATCGCCTTTTAACTCCATAAACTTTATATTTTTTGTATAACAAAAATTTTGATAAATACGCGCCATCTTGTCCTGTAACTCCAAATATTAATGCTCTTTTTTTTTTCATTAAGATTCTAATTAAATTTTTTTCAGCGTATTAATTCTATTTATATAATACAATCAAGACTATTATTCTAGATTTTGTTATCTTATAATAATTATTTTATTAAAAAATACCATTGGTATTAATTTTAAACTTAAAAAATATCGTTTAAAAAATATAAAAGGATTAAAAATTAATCTAACAAACCATCCCAAAAATAATTGATCAATTAAGCTATTAATAGGTGCTTGGTCTTTAGTAAAGAATGAAATCGCAGCTCCAGTGCACAAAATTGTTGTTTTATGTTTTAAATTTTTTTTTAAATAAATTGCTAAAATTTCTTGGACACCTCCACCTATATTAGTAACAATATAATCTGGCTTCACTTTTTTCAATTTTTTTAAAAGTTTTATATCTTGTATATTTTCTATTTTATACTTTGGTGCTATATGGCTATAAATTTTTTTTAAACCTAAATTATTAAAAAGATTCCTATTTGATTTAGAAAATTTTAAATTTGGATCAATACAAAAAATTGATTTTTTCTTATTTTTTCTTAAATAATCGAAAAATAAATTTAAAAATTTATATCCAGAAAACTTGCTTACGTTCACATTTTTAAATACTTTTAATAATATAACAAAAAAACCACTATCAAAAAAAACAAAATCAGCTTTTAAAATCGACTGATAATACCTCTTTGATTTTTCAATTGATGCTAAAGCGGGACCAGCAGGAAAAACAAATACTCCACTTTTTTTTATATATTTTTCAAAGTTTTTAGATTTTAAATTGCTAAATTTGATCTTTTTAAAAATTATTTTATTTATCATGACTAAATCTTCTATTTGAAATTGAGATGCTTAATTAAATTTTCAAAATCATATTCAGGATTTCGTGAACCTACTTATATTAGACCTTTTTTGGGCACTTTCACTATAAATCCAATCATAAGTTTTCTTAAGACCTTCTTTCAACTTTATTTTAAAACTCCAATTCAAAACTTTTTTAGCTAAATCATTATTACTTGATCTGCCCCTTACACCTTTTGGCTTATCCAATTGATATTCGCGTTTCAACTTTTTAGTTTTAGAAATATCCTCAATAATATCGATCATTTGATTTATTGAAACTTGCTCATCACTTCCAATGTTTAATGGTTCTGAGTAATCTGACTCGAACAATCTTAAAGTACCATCCAAGCAGTCATCAATATATAAAAAACTTCTTGTTTGTTTTCCATCTCCCCAAACCTCAATTTTATTTTGATTATTTTTTTTCGCATTAATAATTTTTCTACATAAAGCTGCAGGAGCTTTTTCTCTACCTCCGTCAAAAGTTCCATAAGGTCCATAAATGTTATGGTACCTAGCTATTCTCACTTGAATCCCATAGTCCTCCATAAAATGTCTACACATACGTTCACTAAATAATTTTTCCCAGCCATATCCATCCTCAGGATCTGCAGGATATGCGTCATCCTCTTTTAATCCATCTATAAATACATTCTGTTGAATAGTTTTATTATAGGCACATGCGCTAGATGAAAAAAAATATTTTTTAATTTGATTTTCCTTACAAGCAATTAGTAAATTTGTATTAATTAAAACTGATTGCATACACTCTGCTTTATTATTCTCAATAAAACCCATGCCACCCATATTACAAGCCATATTAAATACATAATCAATATTCTTGGTGACTTTTTTACAATTATTAGTTTCTTTCATATCAATTGAATAATGATTTTCCACGTCGTCATAATCCTGAAACCAATATTCTTTTGGTTTTATATCTACAGCTACAATTGAATTTTTATTTTTTCGCAATCTTCTTACTAAATGACCGCCAATAAAACCACCAGCACCAACCACTAAAATTTTCTTATTCTCAATCATAACATGACATCCTGATAATTTATTATTTAAAAAAAATCAATTTATTTCATTAAAAATACGTGTATTGAGACTCTAATTTAACAAAATTTGACAATATTTTTTAATTCAATAATTAATTTATTTTTCTTTGCTGAAAAAAAATTATTCTTTAACTTTTCGAAATAAAACTCAAATTTATAAATATTTTTATTTTTATTCTGTACCATAAAAATTTCTTTGCTTATTTTTTTCAAAATTTCATTTTTATCTTTTAGTGTCTCTTTTAATTTTTCCCCTGGTTTTAATCCAATCTCTTTATACTCAAAACGATAGGATCTGTTAGTTTTTACTTTTATTTTTGCCAAATTTTTTGCCAAATTTAAAATATTTATTGGTTTGCCCATATTTAATATAAAAGTATTTCCTTTAGAGTTAATTGTAACTGTTTTTAAAACTAAGTAACAAGCCTCTAAAACTGTCATAAAATACCTTGTTGCTTTTTTACTAGTAATTTCAACTGGGTCTTCGTTATTTATTTTATCTAAAAAGTTATTTATTGCTGAACCAGAACTACCAAATACATTGCCGAATCTTACAATTTTGATTTTTTTTTTATATTTAAATTTAACATTAAAATATTCGCAAACTTTTTCTGCTACTCTTTTTGTATATCCCAAAATAGATATAGGGTTTGCTGCTTTATCAGTTGATATAAAGATCATCTCACAAGAATTTTTAACGGCCAAATTACAAAGATTATACGTTGCAAGAATATTATTTTTAACTGCAGCATAAATGTTATCTTCAAGAATATTCACATGCTTATATGCAGCAGCATGAAAAATCATGTCTATATTATTATCTTTTATTACTTTATCTAAAAAAAAATGATCGTTTATATCCAATAATTTATATGAAATTTTGTTTCCATCTATTGTTTTTTGTTGATTATAAATACCTAGTTCTGACTTATCAATACCAATAATCTTTCTTACATTTTGATATTTTAATTGTCTACAAATTTCTGATCCGATCGTGCCAGCGGCACCTGTAACCAAAATATTTTTTTTATTTAACTTATTAATTTTTTTTAATTTTGTTTGTCTTCTATTTAAAATATTATTCACTTCGTTCATATTCAGATCTTGAATATTAATTTTATTCGAAATTAAAAATTTTTTTTCAGGTAAAAAACGAACATCAAAAAAATTAACCTTTATCTTCTCAATCAATTTGTCTAAAGACATTTTATCTAAAGAGGGAATAGTAAGATATATTGTTTGAATTTTATAAGTTTTTCGAATTTCTAATAAATTTCTATAACTTATTATTGGAACACCTTTATAATTTGTATTTTGTTTTTTTTGGTCATCATCAACAAAAAAAAGTATATCCTCATTATTTTTTTTTAATTCATCATACAATTGTTTTCCTGCATACCCAGCGCCATAAATAACAATTCCTTTTAAAATACCTTTTCTGTTTTCTTTAGCATAATTTAAGGTAGGTTTTATGAATTGTTTATTTGTCTTAAATTTTTGTTGAAGATATTTATTAAGTTTAAAGAATTTATAATTGTTTAGAGCCTTTATTAAATTTTTATTTTGAGCAATTGAATTATGTATTTCATCAATGTTATTTACATTTTTAATTTTTGATTTTGGAAAATTTAAAAAATCAATTACATCTTTAATTAAATAACCTTCCCCCGTGCCAAGATCATAAATTCCACTATTCAGTTTTTTATGAATAATAATTTTAAAGACTTTTCCAACATCTTTTAAGTGAATAAAGTCTCTAACAGAATTGCCATTATTTATGAGATTTACTTTTTTATTATCTTTTCTAGCATTTATAACATTTTCGATGAATGAAAATTTGTCTGTTGTATCACCATAAGTGTTAAATAATCTCATAATAAAGTATTTTTTTTTTTTATTTTTCGAAAAGTTTAAAATCATTTTTTCTGCAGCTAATTTGAAAGACGAATAAAGTTCTCTGTTCAATTTATCACTTTTTGGATTATTAATACTTTCTGAGATTCTATAAATCGAAGCACTACTAGTGTAAATAATCTTGTTTATTATTGATGAAGGGGTTTTTTCAAAAACTATTGCAATTTTTTCTAAAGATAATTCACAGAATTTTTTATAATTGTTCGAACTAAGAGAATTTAAATTTTTTGAAGGATAAAAGTTGTTAAAAATTAGATTTATTTTTTTATATTTTTTTATTTGTTTTTGAAAATTCTCTTTTGTTATTTCATTTGCGGAAAATATGTAAGTATTTTTTAAGTATTTACATATAGATTTAGTAATAGAGCTATTCTTACCTATGATTATATTTTTTATCATCAAAGTTTAGTGATCGAATTAATAAAATATATATAGCAAAGAATGTAAAGAAAACTAAAAAAAAATTAAATTTAAATAAATTAAAAAATATAATTGGAAAAATACCTAAGACAATTAATATCAAGTTGGTATTGAAGAGTGAGAACTTATTTAATAATAAATGATGAATATGATTTTTATCTCCATAAAATGGATTTTTACTATTAAACAATCTAGTGATTGTTAATCTCAATAAATCTAAACCTGGTAACAATAGCAACAAAAAAATTTCGTCTGCATGAACTATATTTTTATAATCATTATGTTCATATATTAAAGCTACAGATATGATAATTGAGAAGATATAAATTCCGTTATCACCTAAGAATAATCTATTCATTAAATTTAGAATTAATAAGAAAACTAAAATTGCAATTATAAATATGTAAAATTCATAACTTTTTGATGATATGAGCAAATACAAAAAGACTATTAAAAAATAAAAACAAGATTGACCATTAATTCCATCATAAAAATTAAATGAGTTCATTAAAATTATAAAACAAAATATAGTAAAAATTGTAGAAAAGTTTTCCAAAAATATTCTACTTTCATAAAAAGAAAGTGAAAAATTTGTAATTAATAGTTCTTTATTTAAAGTAACCGAAATAAGAACTAATATAATTGAAAATAAAAGTTTTTTTACAGGTTGTAAATTGTGCTTATCATCATAAATCCCTAAAAGATAAAAACTTAAAATTAAAAATAAAATACTTACAATATCTCTAATCCTGAATGATCCTTCTTCTAGAAATAAAAATTCTCTCGAAAAAATCAATTGATAGATTGTTAAAAATAAAATGTTAATCAAGAGAATTGTACCTCCCAAAAGCGGGGTTTTGATACTATGTGTCTTTAACTTTTTATCAGGAATATCGAAAATATTTATAAATTGTGAAATTTTTTTTAAATTGAAAAATATAATTGCATTTAATATTATTGATATTAAATAAAAATGTATCATTCTTTTTTTAAATTATTATACGAATACAAATAAAAACCTACATAATAAAATAAAATTATTGATGACCAGTTATTAAAAAAGTTTCCGCTAGGTAGCAAAGGAAATAAATATATTAAAAGTCCTATTGAAATAACTAAAAAACCATTTTTTTTATTAAATTCAGAATTTTTTTTCAAAAATCTAAAAAAATTGAAGATTATAAAAAAAAGAAAGATTACATAAAATAAAAAACCCAAAAACCCAGTTTCCGATAATAGTTGTATAGCAGTGTTATGAGGGTGTGTTGAACAAATACCAATCTCAGAATAATAATTTATTTTCCTACAATGAAATCTGAAACCTTTAGCTCCCACACCTACTATGGGATTTTGGCTAAATAAATTTAAAGCTAATTCGTAATGGCCCTGATGTTCACTAGAAAATAATTTTAAATTTTTTTTGATTTTTTTCTTTGAGTCACTCAACTTTTCTTGAGTAAAAACTATGTTATCCCCTTCAAGAAAAAAGTTATTTGTAATTTGATTAAAGGATTTTTTAACCATCCTATTAAATAAATCTGACTCACCAAATTTACTAGAAAATGTCAGAGATATAAATAAAACAAGAGTAATCAAAGAATATATAAATATTTTTTTAAGAGGTTTAAGGAAAAAAATAATTAAAAAAATTAAAAGCAACATCAAACCAAAAGAGGTTCTTCCCCCAGAGAGATAAATTGTAATTAGAAAAAAACTAAAAAAGATTATTAAAAATAACCTGTGTTTTTCCGTATCAAATTTAAAATAAAAAATAAACCACAATAGAATTGGTAGTGTCTTAACTAAAAAACTACCCAATATCAATTCTTCACCGAATATACTCGAAATTCTTTGATTTATAATTTCATAACCTAAAAGATTTTTTCCAACAAAGAATTGATAAAATGAGTCAAAAAATATGAACAAAAATAATAAAAAAATAATTGGAAGTATGTTTTTAATTTCAATTAATTCTTTTTTAGAAAAGTCTAATAAATAATAGATTGATAAAGCAAACAAGATATATCTAAAATAGAATATCGATGAAATCTTAAGGTCGATATGGTCAATCTTAAAAATTGCAACTACCGCAATATAAATTGAAAAAATTATAAAGCATAGTACCAGCTTATCTCTAAAATAATCAAAGCTTCTATTTTTGATTAGAAAGTAAATTGTCAAAATAAATACTGACACTTCAGTAACAAATATCCCAGCAATGAAAGTAAAAGGAATAAACATACATATCACAAAAAACAAATTCTTATAATTAAGGCTAATCATCTAAAATATTGATTAAATTCATTTGAAAACTTTTTTTTGTTGGTAAAACATTTTTTTTCATTTTTTTTTGAATTTTTGAATAATCTTTTAATATGTCTTTAATTTTTTTTTCTAAACTAGAGCTTTTTCTTTTACAAATAAAAATTCCTTCTAAATTTGATTTAACATGCTTTATTTCATCAAAAATAATAACAGGTCTTAGCCTTGCAAGACTTTCTAATATTACTTTTGGAGCTCCTTCAGTAAAAGATGGTAGGATAAAAATATTATGATCATCATAAAATTTTATAATTTTTTTTTTTTCTGAGACTTGTTTATAAAAAATTATTTTAGAATTTTTTATAAAATTTTTATCTCCACCTACTACTGATAATTTATAATTAAGGTTGATTTTTTTTAATAATTTAATTAATGAAAAAATACCTTTTTCAACTTTAATTCTACCTAAAAATAATAATTTTGGAAATTTAACATCTTTCATTTTTCTTCTTTTATGAAACCAAATACTATCTAACTCAGAGGGTGAAATTATCAATTTTTTATTTGAATAATAAATTTTTTTGGATACAGAAATAATTCTTAAATGTTTCTTTAAATATCTTAATAATAAATCATAAAATAAATTTCCAATTAGGCCAATTTTTTTTTGGTATTCTTTGTGTCCTTCACTTCGTAAATATAAATAGCCTGGAATTTCCCCAATCAAAAATTTGACAATTATAAAATTTATGAAATTTCTTGGTGTAATTGACACCATAAATATTTTCAGATTTTTTTCATTTTTTAAGTTGAATATTTTTTTATAATTCAGCTTAAAAATTTTGTTTTTTGTTATTTTTGAAAATAAAAATTCTTTTTTTGATCTTCGTGACAACAAAAAAATGTTAAATTTTTTTCCTATTGACTCTAAAATATTTACTGTGTCATTTGAATTAGAAGAAACTTTTTGATTTTTTAAAAATATTTTATCATTTGAAAATACTAGATAATTTTTCATTTTTTTAGATATTTAAAAAACTTCTTTGGACTTAAAAACAATATAATGAATTTTATTTTCTCAATAAATGACTTATGTTTTAAAATTTTATTAATAAGAATAAAATTTTTTTTATCATTTAAAAGTAAATGAGATATTTCAAGATAGCTGAGTTTATTCTTAAAATATTCAATATTATTAAGAAATTCTGTGTCCTTTTTCTCAAAAGAATTAAAATCGAACCAATTTTTATATTCTTCAAAAAACATTTTACTATTAAGTTTTGAAAAATTATTCTCATGAACTCTATAATTCAACAAAGGTTGATCATAAGAGTGAGCTTTACAATATTTTGAAATTTTAATTAAATAATCGTAATCACCTATTATATTATAATTTTCATTAAAAAGACCGTATTTATCAAATATATTTCTTCTGAAAATTATGCCACTTATTATCAAGAAATAATCTTTGCTTAAATAATCAAAAATTTTTCCTTGTGGTAACTTAAACTTTTTATAAATTTTAAATTTATTATTTTTTTCAAAAAAAAAATTCACATTACTATAAGAAAAATCAAAATCCTTATTTAAAAAAAAATCTTTTCTTGAAGATAAATAATTTACCTCCCACCAATCGTCGCAATCTAAAAATGCTATCAATTCACCATTTGAGTTTAATAAAGCTTCATTTCTAGCTTTATATAATGGCACCTTTTTTTTGCTAAAAATATATTTAATTCTATCATCAGTATAATTCTGTATTTTTTTAAAAGAATTATCATTAGAGAAATTATCCCACAGAATGATTTCTATGTTTTTGTATTCTTGACTTATTATACTATTTAAACATTTATCTATATATTTCTCACCATTATGAAAATTGACTATCACACTTATTTTTGGAGTGCTCATTTATTTATTCTTAAATTCTTAATTTTTTAAATTCAAAATAACATTATTTTTTTTTTATAAAAATTAATAGTTTTTTTTAGACCTGTAAGTAGTCTTGTTTTAGGAGTCCAATTTAAAAGTTTTCTTGCTTTAGCAATTTTTGGATATAATTTAATAATCTCATCCTTACGTAATTTGATATTTCCAAAATGAGGCTTTCCTAAACCTATTATATTTAAAATTTTTAATATAACTTTTCTTACCTCATGAGGTTTGCCATAACCAATATTTATGATTTCTCCCGACAAATTTTTTTTTCTTAAAACTTTTAATATTCCATTAATCAAATCATCAATATATAAAAAATCTCTAAATTGTTTTCCTTGAGAACAATCAAATTCTTTGTCTTTAAGTGAATTAAGTTATAGTTTTTGTGCTAATGCAAGTTATGAAAATATTATAAGAAGAGGTTTATTTATTAATGAAACAATACTGAATGAAAATATTTTGAATAATAAAACAAACTTTTATTTAATATTAGATAACTTCTTATGTGATCATAATAAAAAATATTGCTTTTCCAAAAAAGAATCAAAACTTCTGTACAAAGATGATGATCACTTAAGTTATGAAGGAGTCTATTTTATATCTAAAGAATGGGAAAAAAAATCTTATTTTCCATTTAAATAATAAATTAATTAATCTATATAATTTAAATTAAATATAAAAAATCATCAGATTTTAGATAATTAATTGTTTTCTAAAAACTTTTTTTATTTCATTAGTGGGGTCACCGATATATAAATTTTGAAGAATGATAATGTTTTTAAAAAATTTTATTAAAAAAAATTTTTTTTTATATGACCTTTTAATTAAGATACTATTAATATTTAAGTATAACAAGAATTGGAGAGTTTTTTTTTATAATACCAAAAAAGATTTAAAATTTAATTTTAATACCCTCAAACAAATTAACGAAAATTCGAATATGTTATATGTAAAACAAAATGATATTTTTAAATATAAATTCAATTACGTGATATTTGAATTACTAAGTAAAAAGTTTTCTAATAAAAATTTACAAATACTGGAAATCGGAACTTTTGATGGTTTTTTTTCAAAATACTTATCTCAAATTTTTCCTAAATCTCAAATTACAACAATTGATCTAAAGACAAATGATAATAGATTTATTGAAACATATAAAAGGCATAATAAAGAATATTTAAAAAAATTTTTGAAGAGAAGAACTGAAAATCTTAAGAGTGATAATATAAAATTTATCGAGGCGGATAGTGTTTTCTTAACGGAGTTATTTAAAGAAGAAACATTTGATTTTATTTGGGTTGATGGAGATCATTCTTATCCGGCTGTAGAGAGGGATATATATAACTCATATCTTCTAGCTAAAAAAGGAGGATATGTAGTTGTTGATGATATATCCAAAATTGAAATCAAAAACAAATCTCCTGAAGGATCTTCTTTTGCTGCGTATTATGCATTAGAAAAATTAAAGAATGATAAAAGGATAAATTATTTTTTAATTAACAAACTAGTTAGACCTGATAATTATTTTTTCAAATCATACATTGCTTTTTTTCAAAAATAAAAATTTTTAAACAATTTAAAGTTAAATTCTATATTAATAATTTTTTTTTTTTCTTTTAAGAATTTTTTCCAGTCTATCTTTATCTCTTTTTGTGTCCATACATTGCCAGAAGCCCTCGTGCCTAAAAGCTGATAATTGTTTTTTTTTTGTTAATATCTCTAGTGGTTCCCTTTCTAAGTAAGTGGCGTCACTTTTTATGTATTTTAGAAATTCAGGCTCAATTACAAAAAAACCACCATTAATCCAGCCCTCATCCATTTTTGATTTTTCTTTAAAATAATTTACAAGATTTTTTTTTAATTTTATTGCACCGAATCTTGCTGGAGGTCTTACAGCTGTCAAAGTAACTAATTTGTTATTTTTTTTGTGAAATTGTAATAGTTTTTTTAAATCAATATTTGACAATCCATCTCCATAAGTCATCATAAAAGTCTCATCACTTATATATTTTTTTAATCTTTTAAGCCTCCCTCCGGTCATTGTATTCTTGCCAGTTTCTATTAAATGTATTTTAGTTTTTTTTCCTAATTTTTTAGTTCGAATATACTTTTTTATAACCTCACTTTTATAGCCAAGAGCTAGATAAAATTCCTTAAATCCATGCCTTATATAATGTTCAATAATATGCATTAAAATTGGTTTATTTATTATCTTGACCATTGGTTTAGGAATCTTGGATGAGTATTCTGGAATTCTAGTTCCAAGTCCACCAGCTAAAATTACTACTTTCATTAGTCTTTATTCCAATCGTATTGAAATTTTTTATTAAAATGATCCTCTCTTACCATTTCTTTTTCATTGTGTGGTAGATTTAAACAATTTGCAATTATTGACTCTCCGTCCTCCAATCCCTTAAAACCATTCCAAATATTTGGTGGTATTGTTACGAGAAAATAGTTTTTTGGAGTTAAGATTATTTCCTGATAGATACCTTTACTGCTACTATTAGGTCTATCATCATATAAAACTAATTTTACCTCTCCTCTGATACAAACATAATTCAGTGTTGCTTCTTTGTGTAAATGCCATGCTTTTATAGCATCCTTATAAATTGTTGAAAAATAAATTTCCCCAAAACTTTTGAAAACACTACTATCATTACGCATCATATGCATGACTTTACCCCTTTGATCACTGATAATTTTTAGCTGAGTAATTAATATATCTTTAATATTCATTTCAATCTTCCTTTCATTAAAAAGATTTTAAATTTTCTAAAAATAAAAAAAATAATTGATAACCATGCATATGGATAAATCAAATTTTTAAGAAAATGATTAGTAAAACTTACATAGTGTAAACCACCTTTTTTTCCAGAAATTAAAATTTTAAAAAAAAAATTAAAAAAATTTCTCATTGAGTAATTTTTGGAATAGACATATTGATAAAAACCCAGACCTTTTGATCTATAATAATCTAGTGCCTCTGGCAATCTAACTATTTCGACTAAAGGATATAAATCTGTCCATTCTCTAACTCCACTCAAATTCACACTAAGAGCCTTAGAGCAAAAATAGGCTTTGGATTTTCCAAAAGCTTCACAAAAAACTTTTATAAAAAAAGCTGTATTATCTAAATTTGACCACACCCTAGTATCCATCATTTTTTTTTTATCCAAGACATGTAAATTTTTATTCCACATATTGCGGTTAAAACAGTTTACATAAAAACCCAATAAAAAATCAAAGCATAGTCTATGATCAATAAGCTCGTAAAAATTTAAAATTCTATCTTTTTTTAAAGGAGAATGTGTTTTTAAATCTTTAGGTAAATGTTTTATATTGAACGGACTCGGATATTTTTTTAAAAAAGATACATCCAAATAATACGAATTGATCCAATAAAAATTAATTTTTTTATTTTTCTTTATCAATTGAACAAGGTAATTAATTGAATTAGGTGTTAATAGATCATCATCTCCTAAAAACCATATAAACTTTCCCTCAGCCATTTGCGAAACCTTCAAAACATTCATTGCAAAGCCTAAATTTTTTTTATTCTTTTTATAATTGATCTTAAATTTTGTTTTGTAAGGTTTTATAATTTTATACAAATTTATTTTGGAAGCATTATCAGATATACAAACTTCAAAATTTTTTGATTTTTGTTTTGCTATTGAATTTAGACAATTTTTTAATTGATTGGGTCTATTATATGTTGGAATACATATTGAAAGTAACATAATTTAAAAATTACTAAGTTTTTTAACTTTATTAATTTGTTCAAAACTTAATCTTAATAAATTTTCTCTTCCTCTAAAATTATAAAAGTTTTTAAACCATTTTAATGTCATCTGAATTGCATCTTTATCTGTTAAATGTGTCTTCCATTGTAGTTTTTTCTTTGACTTAGAGCTATCTAGAGCAAGAAATTTAGACTCATGTAAATGATAACTTTTAATGATTATTTTAGATTTTGAGTTTAAAAATTTTTTTGTAAATTTTGCTATCTCTATAACTTTTAAATTTTTTTTTTTTGATGGGCCAAAGTTCCAAGAAGTAGAATAACTTTTATTTTTATCAAAGTATAATTTTCGTGCTAATCTTAAATATCCAAAGATTGGCTCCAAAACATGTTGCCATGGTCTGGTTGAATTTGGACTTCTAATAATCAAATCTTTATTTTTTAAGCATGAAACTGCACAATCTTTTAAAATTCTATCTTTTGTCCAATCACCTCCACCTATACAATTTCCAGATCTCACAGTTGCAATATTTATCTTTGTATTTTTGAAAAAAGAATGCACGTAGCTTTCAGATATAATTTCACAAGCAGCTTTGCTACCACTATAAATGTCAAGTCCACCAAGTTTATCTTCTTCTTTAAATTTTTTATTTTGATTCAAATTGAGATAAACTTTATCGGTTGTCACAATTATTATTGATCTAATAAATTTTTTGTTCTTACAACTTTCCAATAAATTTGAAGTTCCTAATACATTTGCCATAATAGTATCTATAGGACTTTTGTAGCTCACTAATACACTTGATTGTGCAGCCATATGAAAAATAATTGATGGTTTATATTTTTTAATTACATTTTCTAATTTTTTTTTATCTAAAATATTATTTCGATAATCTTTTTTTAAAAATTTACTTAATTTCAAGTTATCAAAAAAATTAGGTTTTGAAATTGGGTCTAACGCATAACCTACTACATTCGCACCTAAACTTTTGAGAACTAGAGTCATCCAACTACCTTTAAATCCTGTATGACCTGTAATTAAAACTGTTTTATTTTTCCAAAAATTTTTATCTTTCATTTAAATTTTTTTGTGATTTCTTTTAATCTTCTAAACTTTATTTTATTACCTTTTTTATTTAAACTATTAATATCTTTTTTATTATCTATTGAGTGCCAAAAACCTCTCATGGGCACAAAATTACATTTAAATTTTCTTATAAATATAGGATATAAACTCTTTTCGAAATTTTTAAATGTTTTATATTTTCTATTTAGAATGTTGATATTAATAACAGACATACCAGAATAAATAAACGCTTTGAATTTTTTTTTGTTTTTGATATTTACAGAGTCAAAAATAACATTCCTATCAAAGCTAATAATTTTGTTATTCATAATTCCAATTGTTCCATAAGGTAATTCATTTTCACAACCGACAAATGTCATTTTATTTTTTAATCTAACATGATCATTATAAATTTTATCTAAGTTAAAATCAAAAATTGCATCTCCATTTAATAATAAAAAATTTGAAGATAAAATATTTTTTTTTATTTTGAATATTCTATTTGCAATAGAAGAATTGGTGCCTGTTTTTATTAATTCGATATTATAATCATGAAATTCTTTATTTTTTACTAAGTAATTACTAATCATCGAACCTTTGTAGCCGATAGGAAGGATAAAATGATTGAAACCATTTTTTTTTAAACTTTTTAAAATGTACCAAATTATTGGTTTTTTATTTATCTTTACAAGTGATTTGGGGATTTTTTTACTTATATCACCTAACCTAGTACCCCTCCCTCCACAAAGAATTACTGCTGATTTTACAATTAACTTATTATTGCCCAACATCTCAATTTTTAAAAAAAATAGGTTTAGCTACCTGTAGAAATTTATTAGATATATAATCTACGTCCTTCAATGATAAATTTGCATGATTGGGCAGATATATTCCATACTTATCTAAAAATTCAGCATTAACTAAATTACCTTTTTTTTTAATATTTTTTTTCATAAAAGGTTGTTGACCCATATTTCCACAGATTAAAGGTCTTGATTGAATTTTTTGTGATTTTAAAAATTTATAAACTTCTAATCTATTTTTAACAAAAGTTGCATAACCAAAACTCGATAAAATTTTCAAATTACTTTTTTGAAACCAAAATGACTTTAAATTCAACCTATATCTATCATAGTTTTTATGTCTTAATTTTGAAATCCTATAAATTTTTTTCATTTGCTCAATACCAATTGAAGCGTTGAAATCAGTGGATCTAATATTAAAACCTGAATAATAAAAAGTAAATAATGATTTAAATTCATCAACCCCAAATTTTTTTTCAAGATTTAATCTAAAATTTTTTTCAGTATCTCTCGCCCAACCATGGGACCTAATAGCTAATGCTAAATTATAAAAATTTTTATCATTTGTTGAGATCATCCCTCCTTCAATTGTAGAAATATGATGTCCATAATAAAATGAATGAGATGAAGCTAAACCAAATGTTCCCAATTTTTTTTTACCTATAGCACTTCCTAAGCTTTCACAATTATCTTCTATTAATTGAAAGTTGTATTTCATTTTTAAATTTTTAATCTTTTGAAAATTATTACTGTGACCAAGAACATTAACAACTACAACTAAACCTGGATTAAATCTTTTACATATCTTATTTAAATCATTCACACATAATCCTAAGTTATCTTTATCACTATCGCATAGAATTACTTTATAACCTAATTGTAAAAATGGACTAACTGTTGTAGACCAAGAAACTGCTGGCAGAACTACTGTTTTGTTTTTTAAATATTTACCCTCAAGTAAAACTTGAGATATAAGTAAATTAGCAGACGATCCTGAATTTACAAAAATTGAGTATTTTAAATTAAGAAATTTTGAAAATTTCTTCTCAAATTTTTTTGTATAAATAGATTGATTTAAATACTTTCGAGATTTTATAAATTTCTCCATAACATTATACTCTTCGTTTCCTATAGTGTTATATGCTAATTTATAATTTTTCATCCTAAACAGTTAGTTCTGGTTTGGTGTAATTAACTTTCCAAAAATATTTTTTCGAAGTTTTATAATTTTTATCATCATAATTTTTTGTTTTAGAAAAAATTAGTTTACTTTTTGGATTAATTTTACTCCAAATTATTTGTGCAAAATTTTTTACTGACATGGTTTTGCCTGAGCACATATCCCAAACCTGTGGGAATTTTTTATTTTTTTTTCTAAAATTTGTCGCATCAATTAAACTATTTATTACATCATCTATATAATTAAAATCTGTTTTTTGATTTCCTGGTGTCATTTTAAAATTTTTATTATTTTTGGCTGCATGTATTAATGCAGGCCATAACCTTGTTTTTTTTTCATCTCCTCCGTAAACATGATAAAGACGTATTATTCTTAATTTTAAATGTTTATTTTCTTTTGAATAATTTAAGCAAATTTTAGAAAACATAGCTTTTGTTAAAGCATATATGTGATCAGGTTTTTTTTCATAACTTTTGATTAATTCTTTATTTATTTTTAAACTTTTAATTTTTTTTTCTTTTTTAGTGGAAATTATTAACATTTTATTGCATCCATTTTTTATACTATTATCTAATAAGCACCTGGATTTTAGAACATTAAAATCATGACATACGTCAAAACTTGAAAATCTCGAATATCCTCCGACAGCTGCAAAATGTATTAATACATCTGTTAGTTTTAATTCTTTCCAGTTTTTGTTAAGAGAACCAACTAGCCATTTTACATTTCTAATCTTCTTATTTTTTTTTTTCCTTGTTAAAGCAAAAATTTTAAAACCTTTTATTGATGCCTTTTTAATAAAGTTTCTACCAATATATCCATTCGCACCTGTAACAAATAATTTCATGAAATTTTTACATCTCCTTCGACCAATTTTTGATAGAAATTATTTACAAATTTTGAATTATTAAATTCTTCTATGGGAAATAATCTTTTTTTTATAATTTTAAACTTTCTTTTTTTTAAAATCTTATTCCACCACGACTCAAAATCGTTATAATTATTGTTAATGAAATCTGCAGCTTTTTTTTCTGAGTCGAAGAGAATATTCAAACTTTTTAAATAATTTAATGTTTTTCGAAATTCTTTTGTAAATTCTTTTTGTTTAGAATTACTTAGAATTATAAATGGCTCTGAATAATAGATTAATTCAAATAAAGACGTAGAAAAATTATCAATTACTGTTATTCTAAAATTACTAAATATATTTCCTTTGTAATTTTTTTCTTCAAATCTAATCTTATTATTTGTGTTTTCCATCCAAAGCTTTTTTAAGGTTTTTTTGACCGGCTGATTAAAAAACTTAAATTTAATCTCTTTTTTTTTATCATCGTTAATAAGCTCATATAATTTCCAATATTTATTCAAATATAAATGATTACATTCTTTTAAATTTTCAGTCATTTCTTGAAATAAAGTTTGCGACGGAAAAAAAAGTAAACCGTTTTTTTTTTTACTAATTTTTGACTTTTTATTAAAATAAGGTGCACCTATTCCATTTTTATCATGCCAATTAAACTTTATATCAGCATATTTCTGAATAATATAATCTTCAGGTGAAAATTTTCTCATACCAAACAATCCTCCGTGTTGAAATGAAACAATTTTACCACCCCTTTTTTTTACGTTTAATGTTATGAACTTGAAATTATCTGAGGCGTGCAACAAGATTGCTGTTCCTATACTTTTAAAACCTTCAGAGAGTTTTTTATTTGAATAAAAAAAGCTTTTGAAGTTTTCTAAAAATGAACTTGGAAAAATTTCTTTGTTATATTCGTTGAAGATCTTATCGAATAAATCATTTTCAGGAATAATAAGTTTTTTTCTAAGATAATTATTTTTACGACTAAACTTGTTTGGAGTGTTAAGAAATTTTTCTTTTAAAAACAAAATCTTAAATTTACTTAAAAACATTATCTGAATTGATCTTAAAACTCCAAAATATCCATCGATAATTATGTTTGGTTTGAAAATTTTGATAATAATATTTAACAATAATGTATTAAACGAAATTGATTTTTTTTTATTTTTATAACTTCTATATTTTAGTTTTTGATTTAAAACATTTAAATTTTTAAATTTCAATTCTTTAAAAATGATATAATCTAAGAATTTATTTACACTCGTTCCAAAACTAAGCTCATCATAAATTGACTTTGTATCTTTAAAATAAAAATCTCCAGAAATTACGTTAATAAAAATTTTTTTATCTTTTATCTTTTTGTAAGTTTGAATTTTTCTTCTAATTGAGATAATTGATACAATTAAGTAATAATCTAAAAGTAAGCCCCACTCATTTTCTGAAAAATTTACTTGGTGTATCTTATTTAAGTTATCTTTCAAAAAGGACCTGTATTTACTTACTTTTTTGATAATGAATAATTCATCTTTATCCTTATTGTATACTTCATTTAAATCTTCTAAATAACTACAATCAAACTGATTGCGTTGTTTTTTTGAAAAATAATTTAATAGATATTCATTTTTAAAAATAATTTTTGAATTTTTTTGGTAATCTATCTTTTTTTGTAAATAATTAATAAGATATTTTTTTATCATTTTTAAATCTGATTTTGAATAATATTTAAAATCTTTTTAGTTGTTTCATCCTTTTTATTCGGGAGAAGATCATAATCTTTTTTGAAGTTTGTTTCTTGAAAATATTTTTTGTTCGATAAATTAAATATTCTATGTAATCTTTTTTTAAAATATTTGTAATCACACTCAAAATTAATCGAACTGATACCTTTGACTGGAAAGTCATAAACTTTATTAGATGTAAAATTGCATGCCAAAATTTTTTTTTTTTGGGAATACATCTCTCTTAACATTGTAGACATTCCAGCTATTATAATTTTACTCTCAAAAGCTGCCTCGTATGATGAATATGGATATTGATACTTAAATCTCTTTTTTAAAAAATTATACTCGTCCTTGTCGAAAAATTTCTTATACCATTTTTGTTCGTTATAAAAACCTTCCATGATATATTTTGCCTGAGGAGCAACATCCTTTATTTTTTTTTGTCTTTTTAATGCCAAAATTAGTTTTTTATTTTCTTCTTTACAATATCTAACAACAAATTTTATAAGCTTTGCGAATTTATAATCTAAATTTTTGTCATCTAATTCCCAAGCTCCTACTTCAGATAATAAACAAATATCGTATTTGTTTTTTACAGGTAAAAATTTTTTTTCTTTAATTCTTGTCTTAAAATTATCAAGTCTCAAACTTCCAACAACATGAAATTTACCAATATTTATTTGAGAAATTTTTTTATAATTTTCTTTGTCATAGTTACTATAACACAATAAGTGAGGAATATAAAAATTCTTTATTTTGATATTATGTTTTTTTTTTAAATAAAGCGCTTCATTAACCCTGTAATAATAAGAAGAATTTTGTATTGCTATAAAATTAAATTGATTATTTAAAATTTTTGCAATATTAGAAAAATTTTCTGAATTGTGTATCCAGGTGAGAACAATTTTTGGTTCAACAATTTTAATTATGGCAATCGAGTAAGCTGTTTTAAGACCAAACTTATAATAATCAAATATAATCTTTAAAATTTCAAAAGAAATGTAAATCTTAGTAATTAAATGTCCTCTATCCTCATAAATAAAATGATCTAAATTTTTTAAAATTGACTCTTTCAATGAAAAAATATCACTATTATCGAAAATGAATATTTTTTTTTTTGTTGGGTTGTTGAAAATTATTTTTACCTGTCTTATAAATATCAAGAAACTAATAATTTTTTTTGTCATATAAAATTTAATCTTTTTTTATAAAGCCATTTTTAATTAAATAAATTTCATCACATTTTTTTGCTATATTTAAATCATGAGTTATCAAAACTATTGTTTTTTTTTTGAAAAATTTGAATAATTGTCTCAATATTTTTAATCTTGTTTTATTATCGATTGCACTAGTAAATTCATCAAGAAATAATATTTCAGGATTTTTATAAATAGCTCTAGCGATAGCGACCCTTTGTCTTTCTCCTCCAGATAAATTTAGACCATCTACGCCGACTAAACTGTTAATTCCATCTTTGATAGAGTTAATTTTTTCTTCTAAGTTAGAAATTTTTATAGCTATATTTAATTTTTTTTGATCAACACTTCGTTCATCACTAAACATAGTAATATTGTCTTTTATAGATGAATTAAATAAGAAAATGTTTTGTGAGACATAACCAATTTTTTTTTTCCATTTCTCGTTGATTTTTTGAATATTGTTTCCACGATAAAAAATATTTCCACTTTTGGGTTTAATTAAGCTTGTAAAAATATAATTAAATGTACTTTTACCAGAGCCCGTTTTGCCCATAACAGCTATCTTTTGTCCCTTATTAATTTTAAAACTGAATGGCTTAATTTTAAAAGATGAAAATTTGTCATAATTAAATGATATATTTTCAAGGTATAAATAAGATTTGTTTTTCGATTTTGGCTTATAATCTTTACTCAGAAAATTATTTTCATGATCTATATATTTGAAATTTTTAAGTTCACGAACAAGTAATTTGATACTTGCTTTAAAAATTTTAAGATAATTTAAACTTACTGCAACAGCATTAAATGCAGGAATAAATCTAATTATACCTATTGCGAATAATGCCAAAACTGAGAGTAATTCATAATTTAAGGTTGTATTTGATTTTAGAATAAAAAAAATAAATACTAACCCAACCAGAACAGATATTATTTCTAAAATTACCCTAGGCAACTTACCCAATAAACCAAATAAGAAATGATTTTGTTCAAATTTATTAACATTGTCTAAGAAATTTTTTTTTACATAAAGTTCTTTGCTATAAATTTTTATATCTTGAATTGCCTTAAATGCTTCTATTATTGACTGGGACATATTTTTTCTAAAAATTTGATTATTTACAGATCTGATTTTTATTGTTGGTTTAACATATCTTAGATAAAGAATTATAAGAGTTAATAAAAAAATGGAAATAATCAAAGATGCATGAAAATTAGTAAATGCGAAAATTGAAAAAATTAATAACAAAGTAAATACCTCTCTGACAAAAATAAATAGATGATAAGAATAATTATAAAAACCCATAACTTCATCATTAATGGTTCTTAAGATATTAGCTGGATTATTTTTTATATGATAAATAAAAGGAGTTTTAATGTAATAACTAAAAATTCTTTTTTCTAAATTAATTTTTGCATCTTTAAGTAGTTTACCTTGATAAATATAAACATAGATTAAAAAAAAATTTTTAAATAAAAATGACGAAACTAAAAAAAAAATTGAAAAATTTACGATATTATCATTGTTTAAATTTAAATAAATTATATCTTTAAGATTATAATAATTATACTTAGTAAGCACTATCTCTGGATTGAAAATGCTTGATACAAATAATGGTATCGAAATAAGACATAAAAATTCAAAGAATAAAGATACGACATTCAAAATTAGGACAAGATAAAAAGATTTAATTTTATTCTCGAATAAAATTTTTAGATTTGAAAACATCTATTTATTTACATCTTTTTTTAACTCGTCATATTCTCTTGAAATTTTTTTAAAAAAAAAATATGCTAACTTTGTTTTATGTTTTAAACCCTTGGGCGTTATAAGGTAAATATAGTTTATTTTATTTTGATTCTTTCTAAAATTTTTTACTTTTATAATTCCTTTTTTCTTTAATTCTTTAAGAATATAATGGATCTTACCTAGACTAAGATTTGATATCTTGGCTAAATCTCTTTGGTTTGTCTCAGGTTTCTTCTCTAAAATCTTTAAAATATTATAAGATTCGTAGTTTTTATCATCGTTCATAATTTGAACATAATATAAAATTAGTTTATGTTCAAATTATGAACAAAGAATTAAATAATGTAAAAATATTAGATTGCACACTTCGAGATGGTGGATATTATACAAATTGGTGGTTTTCTGATAAATTTGTTAAAAATTATCTAAGCACAATTTCCAAATTACCAATCGATATTGTCGAATTAGGATATTTATCAAATAATATTGATGAATTCGGTATTTACTATCATCTTAATAAATCATCTTTGAGTAAAGCAAAAAACATTTTAAGAAAAAATCAAAAAATTTACGCAATGCTTAATTTAAAAGAATTTAAGTCTGTGCATGAAATGAAATTATTAATAAAAAAAAACTCAAGTTTTCTTGATGGTATTAGATTTGCAGTTTCTCCTTATGAGTTAAAAAATTATAAAAAATTCATAGATGCTGCTTGTTTAAACTTCAAGAAAATAGACATTAATGTTAATATAATGTATTTCAGCAAATGGCATGATAACAAAAATATAATTGATAATATTAACAATAACATTAATAGTAGAGTAAAAACTTTAGCTTTAGTCGATAGTTATGGCGCACTTCAGCCAAACCAAATTTTAAATTCAAAAAATTTTATTAAGAAATTAAACTTTAAATTAGGTGCACATTTTCATAATAATTGTGGACTTGCTATAGCCAACTCTTTAGCAGCGATTGACAATAATTGCACAGTTGTTGACTCAACTTTTACCGGAATGGGTAGAGGCGCTGGAAATGCCGCTACTGAAATACTTATAGCTATTTTGAAGAAAGTTGATTCTAAAATTTCAGGTTTCAAAATTAATCAATTACTTAGCGATTTTTTAGATCTTAAGTCAAAATTAAGATGGGGAGAATCATATGCTTATGCTTATGCGGCAAAAAATGGATTTTCTCAGAGTAAAATTATGGACCTGATTCAAAGAAGAAGGTTAAATTCTAATACTGCTATTAAAATTTTAAATGTAAAAGAATCTAAAAAACTTGAGATAACTAATATTTCAAAATTGAAAAATAAAAAAACGAAATTAAAAAATCATCCTTTATTCATTGGCGCTGGTTCTAGTATTTTTGACTATGGTAAAACTTTTTTTGAGAATTTAAGTTCAAAGACTCCATTATTTTTTACAGGAAGTAATTCACTAAATAATTTTCTTAAGTTAAATATTAAAATAAAAAATTCTATTTTTTTAATACTCACTGGAGATGAAATTTCAAAATTTGAAAATAAAAATATTAACAAATTTTTTAAAGATTCTAAAATAGATACAATCATAATAGAAAAAAGTTTTAAACCTAATTTTCTTAAATTCAAAAATGTTGTCGAATGTAATACCCTTGCCATAAATGCAATTTTATTAGGTGGTTTAGTATTAAAAAAAATTGGTATTAAAAACCTTAATATCGCGTTTTTTGATGGTGTGAATGAAAATTCGGCAAGTGTAAAAAGTATAAAAGTCATGGAAGAGACAGAAGAATGCATTAAGGAACTTTTAGCAAATAAACTTAATATAAATACCCTCACCAAAACATATCTAAAAGTGCCTTTTAAAAAAATATGGGCAAATTAGTAAGTATTTTTTTTCCAGTAAGGAGTGGGAGTAAAAGAATTAAGAACAAAAATATAAGACCAATTAAAAATTTTAAAGCAGGACTTTTAGAAATTAAAATTAATCATTTAATAAAACTCAATAAAATTTTCAAAAAAAAACTTCCAAATTATAAATTAGAGATAATTTTTTCAACAAATTGTAAAAAGACAAAATCTTTTTTAAAAAAACATAGTTGGATAAAAGTTTTTGATAGAAAAAAATCTCTTTCATCAGACGATGTACTAGATAAGCTTATTTTGGAAGTTCCACGTATATGCAAAGGAGATATTATATTTTGGTCTCATGTAACTAGTCCATTATTCGATGAAAATTTATACATAAGTTTTATAAAAAAATTTTTAAAAAATAAAAATGATTTTGATAGTGCTTTTAGTGCTACTAAAATTGAAAGTTTTTTAATGGATGAAAATAGCAATTGGCTATCTCACGATGTTGAAAAAAAGAAATGGCCCAGAACTCAAGATCTCAAAGGAATGTTTGTTGTAAACAATGCACTTTTTGCATCAAAACGAGAAGTTTATATAAAGTTAAAAAATAGGTTAGGGAAAAGAATATTACCAATTGCTACTCCCAAATATTACGATTTAGACATAGACTGTTTGGAAGATTTAGAAATTTTAAAAAAATTTATTTAAAAATGGGTTTATTTAAAAAATTTAAAAAATACAAAAATTCAGAAGCTATTTTATATAACGATACGAGTATTTCATATAAAGATATTCTTTATCAGGTTACAAAATTTAAGAAAATAATTAATAAAAAATCTCTTTTATTACTTGTTTCAAGTAATACGATTTTATCAATTATATTTTACGTTTTTTCAATTAAGCATAACTGTAAAATTATAATTCTCGATAAAAACCATTCAAATAAGTTCATTAAAGATACCATCAAAAAATTTAAACCAAATTTTATTTTTTATCCAAATCAAAAAAAAATAATAATTAGTGGAAGGAAAATCTCTTTTAATGATTACACTTTAATTAAATTAAAATCTTTAATAAACAACCAAATTAATGATGAAAATGCAATACTGCTAACAACTTCAGGAACAACTTCGAATCCAAAATTTGTGAGAATTTCAAAAAAAAATATTTTTGAAAATACTTATCAAATACAAAAATATTTAAAAATAAATCAAAAACAAAAAACTATTACTACTTTGCCGATGGCCTATTCTTATGGATTATCTATAATTAATACTCACCTAGAATTTGGTGCAAAAATTTATCTAAATGAAGTATCACCAGTAAATGTTAAATTTTGGCAGATTGTTAAAAATCAAAAAATTACTAATTTCAGCACAGTTCCTCAAATCTGTGATTTTTTAAAGAGAATAAAATTTGAAAAGTTTCTTACAAAAAATATTAAATATCTTGCTGTGGCTGGTGGTAGAACAAATTTTGAAACTCTTAAATATATAAATAATGTTTGCAAATTTAATAAAATAAATTTTTTTGTAATGTATGGCCAAACAGAAGCCAGTCCAAGAATGTCTTATATAGATGTTACTAAAAATAATAAAATTAAAAGTA
>CACDUM010000002.1:0-148459 GCA_902555965.1 uncultured Pelagibacteraceae bacterium
GTTAACACTTTATCCAGAAATTTTCCCTGGTCCGTTAAACAAAGGATTATATGGAAAAGCAATGGCTAAAAAGATATGGAGTCTTAATGTAGTAAACATAAGAGATGCAGCAACAGATAAACACAAAACTGTTGATGATACTCCATATGGTGGTGGATCAGGTATGCTGTTAAAACCAGACATACTAGCAAAATCAATTGATAAAAATATCCAGAAGGGGGAAAGAATTTTTTATCTTTCGCCAAAAGGTAAAAAATTTGATCAAAGACTTGCTCAAGATTTATCAAAAGAAAAATCATTCAGTTTAATTTGTGGACATTTCGAAGGTGTTGATGAAAGAGTATTATCCACAAGAAATATTGAGGAAATAAGTATAGGAGATTATGTGCTTTCTGGAGGGGAAACAGCTGCTCTTGTAGTTCTTGATAGTGTGTTAAGACTTTTGCCTGGAGTTTTAGGTAATGATAAATCATCTTCAGAGGAAACTTTTGAAAATGGTCTTTTAGAGTATCCTCAATATACAAAACCTCAAATTTGGGAGGAAAAATCAGTACCAGATGTCTTATTATCAGGGGATCATAGCAAAATTAAAGACTGGCGTTTATCTCAATCTGAGGCTATAACACGCGTCCGAAGACCAGATTTGTGGCAAAAATATAAGAAGGATTAACTTGATAAATATTGAAATGAAAACGATTGAAGAAATAAATCAATATAATGTAAAAAAAATTCTTTCGGAAAAAAAGATTCCAGAATTCTTTCCAGGTGATGTTGTAAAAGTTGGTGTAAGAATTACAGAGGGAAAAAAAGAGAGAATTCAGTATTTTGAAGGAGTATGTATTGCGAAAAAAAGCAGAGATTTAAATTCTTCTTTTACAGTTAGAAAGATTTCTTTTGGTGAAGGTGTTGAGAGAACATTCCCACTATTTGGTACAGTAATCGACTCAATTAAAGTTATTCGTTCAGGAAAAGTTAGAAGAGCTAAACTATATTACTTAAGAGATAGAACTGGTAAATCAGCTAGAATTGCCGAAAAAATAAGAAAGAAGATTGGTATTGATATAGATGTAAAACCAGAAACAGTAACTGAAGAAAATTTAGCTCCTGTTTCAACAGAACCATCTGATAATAAAGAAGATGTAACTAAGGCAGAGGCTAAGAAAGAAGAAACTCCTAAGGAAGAGCCAAAAAAAGAAGAATCAGCCAAAGTTAAAACAAAACCTAAAACTGAAGAAAAACTTGAAACTTCTCCAGAAAAAAAATAATTTTTTTTTCAATGCCTAATACTCTTTACGACAAAATTTGGAAAGAACACTTAGTTGATCAGCAAGATGATGGAACAGCTTTATTATTTGTTGATAGGCATCTCGTTCATGAAGTGACCAGTCCACAAGCATTTGAAGGTTTACGAAATTCTAAAAGAAAAGTAAGACACCCAAAGCTTACATTGGCCGTTGCAGATCACAACGTCCCAACTACTGATAGAACAAATGGTATTTCAGATAAAGAGTCTAAAATTCAAGTTGATACATTAGAAAAGAATTGTAAGGAATTTGATATCCAACTCTTTGGAATGGAGGATAAGCGTCAAGGCATAGTTCATATAATTGGTCCTGAACAAGGATTTACTCAACCTGGAACAGTTATAGTTTGTGGAGATAGTCATACAGCTACACATGGAGCGTTTGGTGCTTTAGCATTTGGTATAGGCACCTCAGAGGTTGAACACGTACTAGCAACACAAACTTTAGTGCAAAAAAAAGCAAAAAATTTCAGAATTAATGTTAATGGAAAACTTCCGTTAGGTGTTACTTCAAAAGATGTAATTTTACAAATAATTGGAAAAATAGGAACAGCAGGTGGAACAGGATGTGTTATTGAGTATGCTGGTGATTTAATCAGATCATTGAGTGTTGAGCAAAGAATGACTATATGCAACATGACTATAGAGGGTGGAGCAAGAGCAGGTTTGATTGCACCAGACGAAAAAATTTTCAAGTATTTGGAGGGAAAACCCATGTCACCCAAAGGTGAAAAATGGGATAAAGCTTTAGCGTACTGGAGAAGTTTAAAATCTGATGATGGTGCAAATTTTGATAAAGAAATAAGTCTTCAAGCTAATGAAATTTCACCGATGATTACCTGGGGAACTTCACCTCAAGATGTCATTACCATTGAGGATAAAGTACCAAACCCAGACAACGAAAAGGATGAGGATAGAAAAAATTCTATTGAAAGAGCTCTAAAATATATGGGTTTAAAACCTGATATGGCTGCTAAAGATATTAAGATAGATAAGGTTTTTATAGGTAGTTGCACAAATGGAAGAATTGAGGATTTACGAGAAGCAGCAAAGATTTTAAAAGATAAAAAAATTGCCTCTCATGTGCATGCAATGGTTGTTCCAGGATCTGGTCTAGTGAAAGAACAAGCAGAGCAAGAGGGTTTAAATAAAATATTTGAAGAGTCTGGTTTTGAGTGGAGAGAACCAGGATGTTCTATGTGTTTAGCGATGAATGCTGATAAATTAAAACCAGAGCAAAGATGTGCATCTACATCAAACAGAAACTTTGAGGGAAGACAAGGTAGAGGTGGAAGAACACACCTTGTGAGCCCAGGAATGGCAGCTGCAGCAGCAATTTCTGGAAATTTGGATGATGTAAGAAAGTATCAAAATTAATGCAAAAATTTTCTACATTAAAAAGTATTCCAGCATATTTACCAATAGTAAATATCGATACTGATATGATTATCCCAAAGCAGTTTTTAAAAACAATTAAAAGAACTGGACTTGGAAAAAATTTGTTTTTTGAAATGAGGTATGATGATAATGGAAATAAAATAGACGATTTTATATTAAATAAAGATCCTTTTACAAATTCAAAAATACTGATAGCAGGAAAAAACTTTGGTTGTGGATCCTCAAGAGAACACGCTCCATGGGCATTATTAGATTTTGGTATTACATGTGTAATTAGCTCCAGTTTTGCTGATATTTTTTATAGCAATTGTTTTAAAAACGGAATTTTACCAATTATTGTTGATGAGGAAAAAATAAAAGAGTTGTCTGAATATGCTAATAGAAAAGAAGAAATTTCAGTAGACCTTAAAGAAGAAAAAATAGTTTATGGTAATAATGAAATTAAATTTAAAATAGACTCCTTTAAAAAGAAATGTCTTCTTGAAGGTTTAGATGATATTGCGCTATCTTTAAATAAGTCTGATAAGATAAAAAGTTTTGAGCAAAAATTAAAAAGCTCTAAGCCATGGATTATAAGTGATTAAGGTAAAAAAGAGAAAGATACTATTACTTCCTGGAGATGGTATTGGTCCCGAAGTTATCGGTGAAGTAAAAAAAATTATCAGTTGGTTCAATGATAAAAAGTCTCTAGATTTTGAGATGGATGAAGATTTAGCGGGAGGATGCTCTTACGATAAGCATGGTACACCGATTACAGATGAGGTTTTTTATAAAGCATTAGAAAGTGCAGTTGTTATGTTAGGCGCTGTAGGAGGACCAAAGTGGGATAATGTTGAGTTTTCCAAAAAACCTGAGAGAGCACTTTTAAAACTAAGAAAAGAATTAAAACTATTTGCTAATTTGAGACCGGCGATATGTTTTAAACAATTAGTTGATGCCTCAACATTAAAACCTGAAATTGTTTCAGGTTTAGATATTATGATTGTAAGAGAGTTAACTGGAGGAATATATTTTGGTGAGCCTAGAGGAATTAAACCAATAGAAAATGGGGAAAGAAAAGGGATTAATACTCACACTTACACAAGCAATGAGATTATAAGAGTTGCTAGAGTTGCCTTTGATTTAGCAAAAAAAAGATCAAACAAAGTAACTTCTTGTGAAAAATCAAATGTTATGGAGGCAGGCCAACTTTGGAAAGAAGAGGTTCAGACATTACACGATAAAGAATTTAAAGACGTTGAACTAAGTCATATGCTTGCAGACAATTGTGCTATGCAGTTGTTGAGAAATCCAAAGCAATTTGATGTAATTGTAACAGATAATTTGTTTGGAGATATGTTATCTGACCAAGCCTCAATGTTGACTGGATCATTAGGTCTTTTACCTTCTGCATCTTTAGGTGCAAAAAATAAAGATGGAGAGATGAGGGCTATGTATGAACCTATTCATGGTTCGGCTCCAGATATAGCTGGTAAAAGTATTGCTAATCCAATAGCTACAATTTTAAGTTTTGCTATGGCCTTGAGATATTCATTAGATTTAGATAAAGAGGCAGAAGCTCTGGAAAAAGCTGTACAGGATGTATTAAATGATGGTTTAAGAACTAAAGACATTTTATCAAAAGGTACAAAAGAGGTGACTACATCACAAATGGGTGATGCGATCATTTCAAAATTGCAATAATTAATTAATTATTTTAAAATCAAATTATGCCAACTTATACTGCACCCGTTGAAGATATGATGTTTCTTTTTGAAAAACTAAGAAACAACAAAGAGTATAATGAATTGGAAAAATACAAAGAAGTTACCCCAGATTTAGTAAAAGACATTCTACAGGAAGCAGCAAAAATAAATCAAAATTTAATTTTACCATTAGCTAAAGTTGGAGATGAAAATCCTGCAATTTTAGAAAATGGAGTTGTTAGAACGCCTCCGGGTTACAAAGAGGCTTATAAAAAATATATTGAGGATGGTTGGACATCTTTATCATGTGATCCAAAATATGGGGGTCAAGGTATGCCAAAAACAGTGAGCGCATTTTTTGATGAAATGCTATCCTCTGCTAGCCTTTCTTTTAAACTCTATAGTGAACTTAGTATTGGTGCTTATAATTGTATTAATCATCATGCTAGCGATGAAATAAAAAATAAATATTTACCAAAAATTGTAGAAGGTAAGTGGAGTGGAACAATGTGCTTAACTGAGCCAGTATGTGGTACTGATTTAGGGCTACTAAAAACAAAGGCTAAAAAACAATCTGATGGTACATTCAAATTAACTGGACAGAAAATTTTTATTACCTCTGGTGATCACGATTTAACTGAAAATATTATTCATTTGGTTTTAGCAAGAGTGGATGACTCTCCGGCTGGCACTAAAGGTATCAGTCTGTTTTTAGTTCCAAAGTTTATTGTAAAAGAAGATGGGAATGTTGGTCCAAGAAATGGAATATCAACTGGTTCTATCGAAACAAAAATGGGAATTAAAGGATCAGCAACTTGTGTTCTTAATTTTGATGAAGCAACTGGCTACATGATTGGTGATAAGGAAAAAGGTTTGAGTGCAATGTTTACGATGATGAATCTTGAGAGGATCGTTGTTGGGATACAGGGTTTGGGTATATCAGAGATTGCTTATCAAAATTCACTTTCATACGCAAAAGAAAGAAAGCAAGGTAAGTCGAATAATTCAAAATCTAAAAATGGTGCTGATTTTATAATTGAGCATGCAGATATTAGAAGATCGTTGTTAAATATGAAATCTATTATTGAGGGCGAGAGAGCCTTATGTTTTTGGTTATCTCAACAAACTGAGGTAAGCCTATATCATCCAGATGAAAAAGCTAGGCGGGAGGCATCTGATTATGTCTCATTAATGACTCCAGTAGTAAAATCCTTGTTTACAGATTTAGCAATGGAAATCACTAGCGATGCAATGCAAATTTATGGTGGGTATGGTTATACTAAAGATCAAGGAATAGAACAGTTATATCGAGATAATAGAATCACACCAATTTACGAGGGCACGAATTCTGTACAAGCTGCTGATTTAGTTTTTAGAAAATTATCAAATAAGAACGGGAATGTAATTAATAAATTTTTAGATCAGGTTAAAAATGAATGTAATTCTAACAACGAAAAAATAAAACCATTCATCTCAGATTTTAACAATTATTTAGATATATTAAAAAAATTTAGTGATTGGATGATTGAGAAATCTAAAACAGATAAAGATGATGTAAGTGCTGCTGCTAATGATTATCTTAAAACTCTTGGATTTGTTTCGATTGCTTATGCATGGATAAAAGTACTAGAGGTAAGTTTTAAAGATTATAATGAAAATAAAAACTTTTATGATGACAAAATTGATACTGCTAGGTTTTATTTTGATAAAGTTCTACCAAGAGCTGAACAACATTACAAATCAGCAATTTCTGGAAGCTCCAATATTATGAATTTTAAATTCAATTAAATGAGTCATTACGATACTAATTTAGATAAGAATAGTGCAAATTATGTTCCTTTAACTCCTTTGACTTTTTTGAAGAGAGCAAAAGAGATTTATCCTGATTATGAAGCAATTATCTATGAAGATCGTAAATACACCTGGGCTGATGTTTACAAACGTACCATTAAATTTGCAAGCGCCCTTAATAAAATTGGAATTAAAAAAGGAGATACTGTCTCATTTTTAGCTTTCAACACACCTGAAATTTTTGAGGGACATTACTCTGTTCCTATGTCTGGTGCAGTATTAAATACAATTAACATAAGATTAGATGCTAAAACTATTGCTTATATTTTAGAACATAGTGATGCTAAAGTTCTTGTTGTTGATAGACAATTACACATAGAAGTTAAAAAAGCGTTAAACACTTTAAAAAAGAAAATCACAATTATTGATATAGTTGATAAGTTTGCAGACCAATCAAAGTGTGAAAAAATTGGTGATCTAGAATACGAAAGTTTTTTAAATACTGGTGATGAAAATTTTGATTGGAAAATGCCAGAGGACGAGTGGCAAGCAATATCATTGAGCTATACATCCGGAACTACTGGAAACCCTAAAGGCGTTGTTTACCATCATCGGGGATCATATTTAATGTCCACGGGTAGTGCAGTCGCCTGGAACATGCCAAACAGACTTAATTTTTTAACTATCGTCCCAATGTTTCATTGCAATGGATGGGGTTATCCTTGGACTATACCTATGTTAAATGGAAGAACAATTTGTTTGAGAAATATAGATGTAAAAAAAATATTTGAATTAATAGATAAACATAATGTTACTCACTTTGGCGGAGCGCCTATTGTACTAAATATGATCACTGGTGCACCAGAGTCTGATAGAAAAAAATTAAAGCAAAAAGTGTACGTCCTTACTGCAGGAGCTCCACCGCCAAGTATAATTTTCAAAAAAATGAGAGAACTTGGTTTTGAAGTTATGCATGTTTATGGATTAACTGAAACTTATGGACATGTAACTCAATGTGCGTGGAATGATGCTTGGAATGACTTCGATGAGGAAAAGCAGAACGAAATTAAAGCAAGACAAGGAGTTAGATATCCTAATACAGAAGGGATTGCTGTGATGGATCCAGAGACAATGACTGAAGTTCCAAAAGATGGAAAGACGATTGGTGAAATAATGATTAAAGGAAATGTAGTCATGAAGGGTTATTTTAAGGATAAGGATGCTACAAATAAAGCAATGGCTGGTGGTTGGTTTCATTCTGGTGATTTAGCTGTCATGCATCCAGATGGATATGTAAAAATCCAGGATAGGTCTAAAGATATAATAATTTCTGGAGGTGAAAACATATCCTCTATAGAAATAGAAAACACTCTTGCAAAACATCCCTCAGTATCTATTGCAGCCGTTGTAGCTAAACCAGATGAAAAATGGGGAGAGGTACCTTGTGCATTTATTGAGATGGTAAAGGATAAACCAACAACCGAGAAAGAATTAATTGGTTTTTGTAAAGAAACCCTCGCAGGTTTCAAAGTGCCAAAACAAGTTGTTTTTTGTGAACTACCTAAAACATCGACAGGAAAAATTCAAAAATTTGAATTGAGAAAAAAATTTTAGGTAATTGATTGATATTTGAAATAGAAAATAAAACTATTCATGCATCTGATGCAGGTCAAGGCATAGATCCAAAAAAACAAACAATAGTATTTCTTCATGGAAGTGGCCTTTCACACATAGTTTGGTCATTAACTGAACAATTTTTTTCGAATAAGAATTTCAATGTATTGTCCATCGATCTTCCTGGTCATGGAAATTCAGATGGACCATGTTTAGATACCATAGAAAAAATTGCTGATTGGTTAGAAAGTGTATTTAAAAAATTGCAATTAAAAAATTTGATTTTAGTTGGTCATTCTCAAGGATGTTTAGAAATACTTGAATATGCTTTTAAATATAAAACCAGAGTAAATAAAATAGTTTTCGTTGGCGGCTCAAATAAAATGCCAGTTCATCCTGATTTAATAGAACTTGCAAATAATGGTGACTCTGATGCTGTAAAATTAATGATGAAGTGGGGTTATGAAGGCTCAAAAAAATTTATTGGTGGTAATCCAGTAGAAAAAATAATTCAGTCCCCAAGAGATATTAGTGAAATTTTAGCAGTTGATTTAAATGCGTGTAATAACTACTCAAATGGGTTAGAGGCAACAAAAGTTTTAGATCTTCCCACGTTACTTATTTTCGGAGAGTTAGATAAAATGATCAATTTAGATGCAGGGAAAAAATTTTCAAATTTAGTAAAAAACTCATCTACTCATGTAATTCAAGGTTGTGGTCATATGATAATGATTGAAAAAGCATTTGAAATGAGAGAAAAGATTTTGGAATTTTTAATTAAATGAAAAGTTATCCGATAGCAAAATCAAGAAGAGTTAGAAGTACACCCTATACTTCTAGAATAGAGAAACAAGGTGTTACCGCTTATACTGTTTATAATCATATGCTTTTACCAGCAGCTTTCGGTTCCTTGGAAGAGTCTTGTGATCATTTAAAAAAGAATGTTCAAATTTGGGATGTAGCTGCAGAAAGACAGGTTGAAATTTCAGGCAAAGATGCTGCAAAACTTGTACAACTCATGACTTGTAGAGATTTATCGAAATCCAAAGTAGGAAGATGTTATTATTGTCCTTTAATCGATGAAAATGGAAATTTGGTAAATGATCCTGTTATTTTAAAATTAGCTGAAGATAGATGGTGGATATCAATTGCTGACTCTGATGTAATTTTTTTTGCAAAAGGACTTGCTTCAGGAAATAAATTTGATGTCAAAATTTTTGAACCAATCGTAGATATCTTAGCGGTTCAAGGTCCTAAATCTTTTGATTTAATGGAAAAAGTTTTTGGTGAAAAAATAAAAGAGTTAAAATTTTTTGGATTTGATTATTTCACTTTTAATGGGGCAAAACATTTAATAGCTAGATCTGGTTGGTCAAAACAAGGTGGTTTTGAAATTTATGTTGAAAACACTGAATCAGGTTTGAAGTTATACGATCATCTTTTTGAAATTGGTAAAGAATTCAATGTCAGACCTGGATGTCCAAATTTAATAGAAAGGATTGAGAGTGGTTTACTTTCTTATGGGAATGATTTTGATAACAATGACAATCCATTTCAATGTGGTTTTGATAAATATATCGATTTAGAGACCGATATAAACTTTTTAGGTAAAGATAAACTTAAAAAAATTAAAGAAAAAGGAATTGATAGAAAGCTAATGGGTGTTCAGATAGATTTAACCAAGATTCTTTTAACTAGTTCTTTAAACATCAAGAATAATGATGGAAATATAATTGGAGAACTAAGATCCGCTTGTTACTCGCCTCATTTTAAAAAAGTTATTGGTATTGCAATGATAAAAGAACCATATTGCAAAGCATCTTCGTCCGGAACAATAGAAATTGATGGAAATTCTTTAGCTCTTAAAGTTTGCGATTTACCTTTCATCTAGTATAAAACTTAGATCATGAATATTGCAATTGTAGGAGCAACAGGAAATGTTGGTAGAAAAACATTGGAAATTTTGGAGAAAAAAGAATTTTCCATAGATAATTTATATTTAGTTGCGTCCTCAAAAAGTGTTGGAAAAAAAATTGGTTTTAGAGGTAAGGAAATGGATGTCCTTGATTTAGAAAATTTTGATTTTTCAAAAGTTAATATTGCTTTTTTTGCAGCGGGTGGAAAAATTTCTGAAAAATTTGCTGAAAGAGCAGCCAAAAATTGCTTGGTAATTGATAACTCTAGTTTTTTTAGAATGGATCCAGACGTACCTTTGATAGTTCCACAAGTAAATTCAGATGATCTAAAAAAAATTAAAAAAAATATTGTTGCAAATCCGAATTGTTCAACAGCTCAATTAGTGATTGCTCTTAAACCTTTACACGATCTATTTATTATCAAAAGAATTGTTGTGTCTACTTATCAATCAGTTTCTGGAGGTGGAAAAGCTCCCATGGATGAACTTATTGAGCAAACTAAACTAGTTTTAGATGGTAAAAAAGTATCATCTAAAAATTTTACAAAACAAATAGCTTTTAATGCCATCCCTCATATCGATCAATTTGCAGATGATGGTTATACTAAGGAAGAGTTAAAAATGATGAACGAAACTAAAAAAATTTTAGATAGCAAAATTAATTTAACGGCAACATGTGTGAGATTACCAATCTCTGTTTCTCATTCTGAGTCAGTCAACTTACAATTTGAAAAACCTTTTACTCTGGAAAAGGTAAGAGATGCTTTGAATAATTTTGAAGGTTGTAAAGTTATTGATGAAAGAAATGATGGCGGTTATTCAACTCCAATTGAAGCAGAGGGAATGGATGAAACTTTTATTTCAAGAATAAGAGAAGATAAAACAATTAAAAATGGATTAAACTTATGGATCGTTTCAGATAATCTTTTGAGAGGCGCGGCTTTGAATGCAGTAGAAATTGCAGAAACAGTAATTAAAAACAATTACCATGGAAAATAAAAAACCATTATCCCCTCACATACAAGTTTATAAATGGCATATTTCGTCTTTAGTATCTATTTCACACAGAATTACGGGCATAATAAATATAATTGGGATTACATTAATTTGTTTGTGGGCATCTTTATTATTATTAGGTGAAAATAGTTATGAGGCTGTTAATTTACTATTAAATTCTCAAATTGGAAAATTTATTACTTTAGGTTTGACCTGGTCTTTTTGTTTTCAAATTTTAAGTGAGATTAGACATTTGATAATGGATTTAGGTTATGGATTTGAACTTAAGACAACTAAAATAACTGGTCTATTAGTAATCATAGGGTCAATCTTTTTAACTATAATTTTATATTTGATTGGAAAAAATTTATTTTGAAATGATTGCTGCAACAAAAAAATGGATTTTTTTAAAAATTAGTGGAGCAATATTAGTTCCATTAATGGCCTGGTTTATTCTAAGTTTTATAAGTATTTATGATCAGAGCTATTCAGAAGTATTGGAATTTTTTACGAACCCATTATCTAAGTTTTTATTTAGCTTATTTATTATTACTGCATATTTCTTTTCAGCATTAAGTATTAGTGAGGTTTTTGAGGATTATATAAAAGATTATAAAATCAAAAATGTCGCAAATGGTTTTTTGTACGTATCAGCTGTGGTAATTCCATTAATTACAATTATATTATTAATTAACTTATGAGTTCTTACAAAATAATCGATCATGAATACGATGTGGTAGTCTTGGGAGCAGGTGGTTCTGGTCTAAGGGCCGCAGTTGGTTTAAGTGAGGCTGGTTTAAAAACAGCTTGTATTTCAAAAGTCTTTCCAACTAGAAGTCACACCTCTGCAGCGCAAGGTGGTATTTCCGCTGCTTTAGGAAATATGGGTGAGGATGATTGGCGTTGGCATATGTACGATACAGTTAAAGGAGCTGATTGGTTAGGTGATCAGGATAGTATTGAATATCTCTGTAAGGAGGCACCAAAGGCTGTAATAGAGCTAGAAAAATATGGTGTTCCATTTAGCAGAACTGAAGATGGAAAAATTTATCAAAGACCATTTGGTGGTATGACCAAAAATTACGGCAATGGAATTGTACAAAGAACTTGTGCAGCTGCTGATAGAACAGGTCACGCAATTTTACATACTTTGTATGGACAAGCTTTAAAACATAATACAGAATTTTTTATTGAGTATTTTGCATTAGATTTATTAATGAAAGATGGAGCGTGCAAAGGTCTAATTGCTTGGAATTTAAATGATGGAACTATTCATAGATTTAGAGCTCACACTGTTATAATTGCAACAGGTGGTTATGGAAAAGTATATTATTCTGCAACATCAGCCCATACTTGTACGGGTGATGGTAATGCGATGGTATTAAGAGCAGGTTTGCCTTTGCAAGATATGGAATTTGTGCAGTTCCATCCAACTGGAATTTATGGTCATGGCACTTTGATCACAGAGGGCGCAAGAGGTGAAGGAGGATATCTTACAAATTCTAAGGGTGAAAGATTTATGGAAAGATATGCCCCTAAAGCAAAAGATTTAGCATCAAGAGATGTTGTGAGCAGATCAATGTCAATTGAGATTAATGAAGGAAGAGGAGTGGGAAAAGATCAAGATCATGTGCATCTTAATTTAAGTCACTTAGATAAGGATATTATCGAAAGTAGGTTACCTGGTATAACTGATGCTGCAAGATTATTTGCTAATGTAGATGTTACTAAAGAACCAATTCCGGTTGTTCCAACGGTTCATTATAATATGGGCGGTATTCCAACAAATTATAAAGCAGAAGTATTAACTGTAAATGGTTCAGAAAAAACTGTTCCAGGTTTAATGGCAATAGGTGAAGCAGCGTGTGTTTCAGTTCATGGTGCAAACAGACTTGGTTCAAACTCATTAATTGATTTAGTTGTTTTTGGTAGAGCAGCTGCTAAACGCGCAGCAGAGCTAATAAAACCAGGAACTCCACACGAGGAAATCAGTGAAACAGAAACCCAAAAATGCTTAGATCGTTTTGATAAGATAAGAAATTCACAGGGTGACATCGGAACAGCTGAACTAAGGTTATCAATGCAGAAAACTATGCAATCTAAGTGTGCTGTTTTTAGAACTGAAAAAACTCTTAAAGAAGGTGTTAATGAAATAAGAAAAACTTATGACGGGCTAGACTCTTTATCAGTTAAAGATAAATCTTTAATTTTTAACACTGATTTAGTTGAAACTTTAGAATTTGATAACCTAATAAGACAAGCTGTAGTAACAGTTGATTCAGCCTATAACAGAAAAGAAAGTCGAGGAGCACATGCGAGAGAAGACTTTCCAAAAAGAGATGATAATAAATTTATGCAACATACTCTTGCCTGGTGTGACGGAAAAGATACAAAAATTAGTTATAGAGAAGTTCACAAATCAACACTAACTAATGAAGTGCAGTATTTTCCACCTCAGGAAAGAGTTTATTGATGGCTCAAATAGGTTTACCTGACAACTCCAAAGTAAAAAAAGGTAAATATTTTAAGGATAAAACTGGTTCAAAAAATCTTAGAAAAGTAAATGTTTATAGATGGGATCCGTCTACAGAGGAAAATCCTAGAATTGATACCTATGAAGTTGATATGGATAATTGTCCCTCAAAAGTTTTAGATATTTTAAATAAAATTAAAAATGAAATAGATCCGACTTTGGCTTATAGAAGATCTTGTGCTCATGGAGTTTGTGGTTCTTGTGCAATGAATATGGATGGAAAAAATGGCCTTGCCTGTACAACTCCCCACAAAGAAATAGATGGTGATATCAATATCTACCCATTACCACACCTTAAGGTCAAAAAAGATCTAATAGGCGACTTGGATGGTTTATATAAACAATATCAATCAATTGAGCCATGGTTAAAATCAAATTCAAAGTCAGAAACTAAAGAAATTTTTCAATCAAAAGAAGATAGAGCTAAATTAGATGGCGCATATGAATGTATAATGTGTGCGTGTTGTTCAACTTCTTGCCCAAGTTATTGGTGGAATGGTGATAAATATCTAGGACCAGCAGTGCTTTTACAAGCCTATCGATGGATCATAGATAGTAGAGATGAAGAGAGAAATTCAAGACTAAAAAAAGTTGCAGATGAACTTAAACTTTATAGGTGTCATACAATTTTAAACTGCACTAGCGCTTGCCCCAAAGGGTTAAATCCTGCAAAAGCAATTGCCGAAATAAAAAAGATGTTAGCAACAGCTAATATTTAAACAATAGACTAATAACAATTTTTAATCTAAAAGGTCCTATTCATGAAATTAATTGAACATTTTGTAGGTGGAAAAATAATTCCTGGAACATCAGATAAAAAGGGTAAAGTTTTTAATCCATCAACTGGTGATCAAGAAAAAGAAGTCAGAATCGCGTCTAAAAAAGATTTAGACAATGCGGTAGAGGTAGCAAAAAAAGCTTTTCAAGAATGGTCAATAAAACCGTCTTTAGTGAGAGCTAGAGTCATGTTTAAATTCAAGGAGCTTATAGAAAAAAATTCAGATGAACTCACACAACTAATTGTGAATGAACATGGAAAGGTTTATGAGGACGCAAAAGGTTCACTAACTCGAGGGTTAGAGGTTGTTGAATTTGCTTGTGGTATTCCTCATTTGTTGAAAGGTGAATTTTCAGAAAATGTTGGTACAAATGTTGATAGTTGGTCTATGCGGCAGCCATTAGGTGTAGTTGCAGGTATTACACCTTTTAATTTTCCAGCAATGGTACCTATGTGGATGTTTCCAATTGCAATTGCTTGTGGAAATACTTTTATATTAAAGCCATCTGAAAAAGATCCCTCTTGTTCTATAAAATTAGCTGAACTTTTAAAAGAAGCAGGTTTACCCGATGGCGTTTTTAACGTCATCAATGGAGATAAAGAAGCTGTCGATGCTATTTTAACAAACCCAGATATAAAGGCAGTCAGTTTTGTTGGCTCTACTCCAATTGCAAAATATATTTATGAAAATTCAGCTAAGAATGAAAAAAGAGTTCAAGCTTTGGGGGGGTGCAAAAAATCATTTGGTAGTGATGCCTGATTGTGATTTAGATGGTGCGGTGAATGGCTTAATGGGAGCTGCATATGGGTCTGCAGGAGAAAGATGTATGGCACAATCAGTTGCGGTAGCAGTTGGAGATATAGGTGATGAACTTGTTTCAAGACTTTCAAAAAAAGCAGAAGCTTTAAAAGTAGGACCAGGAATGGATAAAAATTCTGAAATGGGCCCTTTAGTAACAAAAGAGCATTTAGAAAAAGTAAGAGGATATGTAGACTTAGGGGTAAAAGAGGGAGCTAAGCTTGTTGTGGATGGAAGAAGCCTAAAATTACAAGGATATGAAAATGGTTTTTATATTGGTGGCTGTTTATTCGACCATGTCAAAAAAGAAATGAGGATTTATAAAGAGGAAATATTTGGACCAGTGTTATCTGTAGTTCGAGTAAAAACTTTTGAGGATGCAGCAAAGTTAATAAATGATCATGAATATGGAAATGGAGTGAGTATTTACACAAGAGATGGAGATGCTGGAAGAACTTTTGCGAGCAAGATTCAGGTTGGAATGGTAGGTATTAATGTGCCAATACCTGTGCCAATGGCCTTTCACAGTTTTGGTGGATGGAAAAGATCTTTATTTGGAGATAGTGCAATGCATGGTATGGAGGGTATAAAATTTTATACAAAATTAAAAACAATTACTTCAAGATGGCCTTCAGGCATCAGGTCTAATGCAGAATTTGTTATGCCTACGATGAAATAGAAAAAATGACAAAAAAAAATAGCAAAATATCATTAATTGGTGCAGGCCAAATTGGAGGAACTTTAGCTCACTTAATAGGAACAAAAGAGTTGGTTGAGGAAGTAGTTTTATTCGACGTAGCAAGTGGAATTGCCAAAGGAAAAGCTTTGGATATTGCCCAGTCCTCATCTGTAGATGGATTTAATGTGAAATTTTCTGGAACGGATAATTACAAAAATATTGAGGGATCAGATGTAGTAATCATTACTGCTGGAGTTCCAAGAAAACCTGGGATGAGCAGAGATGATTTATTAGGTATTAATTTAAAGATAATAAAACAAGTTGCAAATGGAGTTAAACAAAATGCTCCTGATGCTTTTGTAATATGTATTACTAATCCACTTGATGTGATGGTTATGGCATTCCAAAAATTTTCAGGTTTACCATCGAACAAAGTTGTTGGAATGGCAGGTATTTTAGATAGCTCTAGATTCAAATTATTTTTATCTTTAGAATTTGATGTACCAGTAAAAGAGATAGACGCGATGGTTATGGGAGGACATGGAGATACAATGGTTCCTCTTCCAAGATTTACCAAAGTATCTGGAAAACCTTTATTAGATTTAGTCAATGAAGGAAAAATTTCAAAAGAAAGATTAGAAGAAATAAATCAACGAACTCGAGATGGTGGAGCCGAGATAGTAAAATTTTTAGAAAAAGGTTCTGCCTTTTATGCACCTGCAGCCTCGGGAATTGAAATGGCTAAAGCTTATCTCAATGATGAAAAAAAAATGCTTCCGTGTGCAGCTCAATTAAATGGCGAGTATGGAATAAAAGATATTTATGCTGGTGTGCCAATTATCATTGGAAAAAGTGGAGTTGAAAAAATAGAAGAAATTAACTTAGATGAAAAAGAGAAGTCTGAATTTTTACATTCAGTTGAAGCAGTAAAAAAACTTTGGGAAGCAGCTTCTAAAATCGATCCTGATTTAGCTAAAAAATGAATATTCACGAACACCAAGCTAAACAAATTTTAAAAGAGTTTGGTGCAGTTGTTCCAGAGGGAGTTTTTGCATTTACTGTTAAAGATTTAATTGAAAAATGTAAAAAACTAAAAACTGATAAATATGTCTTAAAAGCCCAAATCCATGCAGGTGGGAGAGGGAAAGCAGGAGGAGTCAAAATCTTAAATAATTTAGATGAATTAGAGAAATCTGCTAATGAACTTCTTGGGAAAAAATTAATCACGCATCAAACTGGGCCAGAAGGTCGAGAGGTAAAAAGACTTTATGTTGAAACCTCTTCTAATATAGAGAAAGAATTTTATTTATCATGTTTAATTGATAGAGCCACATCTAAAATTGCATTTATTTCTAGTAATGAGGGAGGGATGGATATTGAAGAAGTAGCAGCAAAATCCCCAGACAAAATTTTAACTAACAAAGTTGATCTTACAGAAGAAATTTCTGATACAGAGTGTGAAAAGATAATCAAAATTTTCGATTTAGAGGATAGTTCAAAAATGGAGGCTATTTCTTTGATTAAATCGATTTATAAAATGTTTGTTAAAACGGATGCAAATATGGTTGAAGTTAATCCATTAATTTTAACAAAAGAAAAAAAGATTGTTTGTCTAGACGCAAAAATTAATTTTGACAGCAATGCTTTATTTAGACATCCAGAGATTTTAAATCTTAGAGATCTAAATGAGGAAGACCCTATAGAGATCGAAGCTAGTAAACATGATTTAGCTTATATAAAATTAGATGGAAGTATTGGTTGTATGGTAAATGGAGCTGGTTTAGCAATGGCTACAATGGATATAATAAAGTTATACGGAGAAGAGCCAGCAAATTTTCTAGATGTTGGTGGAGGAGCGTCAAAGGAGAAAGTTTCTGCAGCCTTTAAAATAATTTTATCAGATAAAAATGTTAAAGGTATTTTAATCAATATTTTTGGTGGCATCATGAGATGTGATGTTCTTGCCCAAGGTGTGGTTGATGCAGCAAAAGAAATCGATATCAATGTTCCTTTGGTAGTGAGATTAGCTGGCACGAATTTTAAAGAAGGAAAAACTATATTAGACAATTCTGGATTAAAACTTATCTCTGCTGAAAATTTAGATGATGCAGCAAATAAAATTGTTAAGGCCATAAAATAATGTCAGTTCTTGTAAATAAAGAAACTAGGTTAATTTGTCAGGGTTTTACTGGTTCGCATGGAACATTTCACTCTGAGCAAGCAATTAAATATGGAACAAAATTAGTAGGTGGAGTCACTCCTAAAAAAGGAGGACAAAAACATTTAGGATTACCAGTTTTTAATACAGTTAAAGAGGCTAAAAACTCTGAGGGCGCCAACGCCACGATGATATATGTGCCAGCGAAGTTTGCTGCTGCAGCAATCATTGAGGCAATAGAGGCATCAATCGAGCTAATTGTTTGCATTACTGAAGGAATCCCAATTCAAGATATGTTGAGAGTTAAACAGAAATTACTAAAATCAAATTCCAGATTAATTGGACCTAATTGTCCAGGAATAATAACTCCAGATGAATGCAAAATTGGTATTATGCCAGGCAATATTCACAAAAAAGGTTCAGTTGGTATTGTCTCTAGATCTGGGACTTTAACCTATGAGGCAGTTGCTCAAACCACAGAAAATGGATTAGGTCAATCTACTTGTATAGGTATTGGTGGAGATCCAATAAACGGTACAAATTTTATTGATTGCTTAGATTTATTTTTGAATGATGACGAAACAGAGTCTATTTTAATGATAGGAGAAATCGGAGGAACAGCTGAAGAGGAAGCAGCAGAATTTATTCAAAATCACAAAATAAAAAAACCAATTGTTGGCTTTATAGCGGGTATAACAGCACCACCAGGTCGTAGAATGGGCCATGCTGGTGCAATCATTTCAGGGGGCAAAGGTGGCGCGAAAGATAAGATTAAAAAGATGGAAGATTGTGGGATAACAATGGCGAATTCTCCATCCAAAATTGGGAAAACACTTTTCGATAAATTGTCTGATTGAAAAATTTCTTAGTCAGTTTATATTGATTTAACATAATGTCTTCTTCTAAAAATTTAGAATTTAAAAAAACAGCATTTCTCAATAAATCAAACAGCGCTTTCATCGAAGAAATGTACTTAAAATTTGTAAATAATGATCCTGAATTACCTGATAGCTGGAGAAAATATTTTAAGGAAGTTGGCGATGAAGACGATATAATTGTAAATGAAATCAATGGTCCTTCGTGGAGTCCTTCTAAGAAAGTTTCAATAAATAAAAAGCAAAATTTTGAAAATCAAATCACAGAGCAAAATGATGATGATATAATTAAATCAAATACAAATTCAATTAAAGCTGTTGCGATGATCAGGTCGTATAGACAAAGAGGTCATCTTATTGCAAAGTTAGACCCATTAGGTTTGTTAAAAACAGATTATTTAGAGGAACTTCATCCAGAGTCTTATGGATTTAAAAAAGAAGATTATCAAAAAAAAATTTTCTTAGACAATGTCACTAACAAGCAATACTCAAATATTAATGAGATATTAAAATTTTTAAAAGAAAAGTATTGTGGTTCTTTAGGTTATGAATATATGCATATTTCAAATCCCACTGAAAGAAAATGGTTTAGAGATCGTGTTGAAAAGGCTGATGATTTCAATTTTACACAAAATGGTAAAGAGGCAATTCTTAACAAACTGATTCAGGCTGAGGGTTTTGAAAAATTTCTTCATACAAAATATGTTGGGACCAAAAGATTTGGTCTTGATGGTGGTGAAAGCTTAATTCCTGCACTTGAACAAATAATTAAAATTGGCGGACAGTCAAATGTTAGAGAAGTTAAAATCGGGATGTCTCATAGAGGTCGACTTAATGTATTGGCTAATGTTCTTCAAAAATCTTATAAAAGAATATTTAATGAGTTTGCGGGAGAAATAAGTTCAAAGTCTAAAGATGATACTGGTGATGTTAAATATCATTTAGGTGCTTCATCTAATAGAGAGTTTGATGGAAATTCAGTTCATGTTAGTTTGACCGACAATCCTTCACATTTAGAAGCGGTAAATCCAGTCGTCTTAGGACAAACTAGAGCAAAACAATTTTTTCATAAAGATAAAGAGAGAAAAAAAGTAATTCCGATTCTTATTCATGGAGATGCAGCCTTTGCTGGACAAGGAGTAGTTGCTGAATGCTTTGCGATGTCTGGTCTTCCAGGACATAACACTGGTGGCACAATTCATATTATCGTAAACAATCAAATAGGTTTTACAACAAGCCCTAGATTTGCGAGATCTTCGCCATATCCATCTGATATAGCTAAAATGGTTGAAGCTCCAATTATTCATGTTAATGGTGACGATCCAGAAGCAGTTGTTTACGCAGCAAGAATTGCAACAGACTTTAGATTAAAATTTAATAGAGATGTTGTCATTGATTTAATTTGCTACAGAAGATTTGGACATAATGAGGGTGATGAGCCCTCATTTACTCAGCCTTTAATGTATAAAAAGATAAGATCTCATCCTTCAACTATTAAAGTTTATGGTGAAAAACTGGTAAGTGAAGGATCAATTACAAATGATTATTTAAAAAATTCTATAAAAAAATTTAAAGATCTTTTAGATGATCAATTTAAAAATGCAAAAAATTATAAACCAAAAATAGAGTGGTTTGAGGGAACCTGGTCAAGATATAGACCAGAGCGAGGAAAAGACAAAAGAGGAGTAACAGGTTCTGACACCAAAAAATTGAGAAATATTTCCGATAAAATAAATACAATACCGACTGAAATAAATATTCACAAAACAATTACAAAAATTCTAGAGAATCGTAGAATTTCAGTTTCTAATGGCAACGGCATAGACTGGTCTACCGCAGAGTCTTTAGCTTTTGGTTCATTGTTGGAGGAGGGTTATCCAGTAAGACTTGTAGGTCAAGATTCAGGAAGAGGAACATTTAGTCAAAGACATTCTGTTTTAAGAAATCAAATAGATAATTCGAGATATATCCCTTTAAATAATATTTCTAATAAACAAAAAAATTTTGAAATAGTAGATAGTTTTTTATCAGAATTAGCTGTTTTAGGGTTTGAATATGGATATAGTTTAGTTGAACCTAATACTCTTACTATCTGGGAGGCTCAATTTGGAGATTTCGCTAATGGTGCACAAGTAGTTATCGATCAATTCATAGCTTCTGGTGAACGAAAGTGGTCAAGAGCGTCTGGTCTAGTAATGTTGTTACCACATGGATATGAGGGACAAGGACCCGAGCATTCATCAGCAAGGTTAGAGAGGTTTTTACAATTATGTTCAAATGACAATATGCAAGTCATGAATTGCACAACTCCTGCAAATTATTTTCATGCTTTAAGAAGACAAATGCATAGAGATTTTAGAAAACCATTAATTATCATGACCCCTAAATCTTTATTACGTCATAAACATTGTGTTTCCAATTTGGATGATTTTAGTAAAAAAAATTCATTTCATAGAGTTTTATGGGATCATGCTATTGATCCGAAAGTAAAAGGATTTATTAAACTAAAAAAATCAAAAGATATTGAAAAAGTGATTCTTTGTTCTGGAAAAGTCTATTTTGATTTACTTGAAGCAAGAGAAAAAATAAAAAAAGACAACGTGGTGTTATATCGGATTGAACAACTTTACCCTTTTCCTGCAAAAGCACTTGCTAATGAGCTCAAACCATATGCAAAAAAAGCAAAATTTTATTGGTGTCAAGAAGAACCAAAAAATATGGGTGCTTGGTTTTCAGTCAGAGACTATATCCAATGGACATTAGATAATATAAAGGCTAAGAATAGTATAATTTCTTATATTGGAAGAAGTCCAGATGCATCACCTGCAACAGGATATGCCAAAAGACATGTTTCTCAACAACAAGAAATTATAAAGAAAGTTTTTGAATAAATATTAATGAGTGAAAAGATATTAGTTCCAGTTCTTGGGGAAAGTATCACAGAGGCAACTGTCTCTAAGTGGTTAAAAAACGAGGGTGACTCAGTTGAAGCTGATGAACCACTTGTTGAACTAGAAACTGATAAAGTAAATTTAGAGGTTCCTTCTCCAGTATCTGGGGTTCTTACAAAAATAAATTCAAAAAATGGATCGGTCGTTGAAGTTGGTGCTGATTTAGGATCCGTTTCAGAGAGTGAGACTAAGTCTAAAGAAAATCAGGAAATTAAAAAGATACAACCCACTGTAAAAGTTGATAAAGAAAATTTGATAGATGAAGATGATAAAGATGAAGATATGGAAGTTTTTCAAGACAATGATGAGGAAGAGAAACCATTAGTTCTTACAAAAGAGGTAGAGCCTTTAAAAGTAGAAGTTGAAACAAAAATTGACGAAACTTTGTCCCCAGCAGTAAGAAAAATTGTAACTGAAAACAAGATAGATATCAGCTCTGTCAAAGGTTCAGGAAAAGATGGCAGAGTTTTAAAAGGTGATCTGATAAATTTAATGGGTATCAATCCTCCTCCATCTGAAAGAAAAATAAAATATGGTCAAGAGGAAAGAATTAAGATGACCAGATTAAGACAAACTATTGCCAAGAGATTAAAACAAGCGCAGGATAATGCAGCCTTACTGACAACATTTAATGAAGTTGATATGTCAAATGTAATGGCAATGAGGAAAGAAAATCAAGATGATTTTCAAAATCGCTATGGGGTAAAATTGGGGTTTATGTCCTTTTTCGTTAAAGCAAGTATAGTAGCATTAAAAAATTTCCCAGCGATAAATGCTGAAATTGAAGGTGATACAATTGTTTATAAAAATTATTATAATATAAGTTTTGCAGTTGGCACTGAAAAAGGATTGGTCGTACCAGTCCTCAAAAACGCAGATGAATTGTCTTTTGCAGATATTGAAAAAAATATTAAAGAAATTTCTGAAAAAGCAAAAAATGGGAAATTGACAATTGAAGATCTTCAAGGTGGAACTTTCACCATCAGTAATGGAGGTGTCTATGGTTCAATGCTTTCAACCCCTATTCTTAATCTTCCACAATCAGGTGTCTTAGGTATGCATAATATAGTTGATAGACCTATTGTAGTTGATGGAGAAATTAAGATCAGACCTATAATGTACTTAGCGTTATCATATGACCATAGAATTGTTGATGGTAAAGAGTCTGTTTCCTTTTTAAAAATGATAAAAGAAAATTTAGAGGAACCAAGAAGGCTATTTTTGGATATTTAAATGACAGATAAATTTCAAGCAGTAGTAATTGGTGGAGGACCTGGAGGTTATGTTTGCGCAATAAGATTAGCACAATTAGGCCTCAAAACTGCATGTATAGAATCTAGAGGTTCACTAGGTGGTACTTGTTTGAATGTTGGATGTATTCCTTCTAAAAGTTTATTAAATTTATCTGAGGAGTTTCATAAAGCACAAAGTCTATCAAATAAGGGAATTGAAATTGGTGAGGTAAAATTAAACTTGTCAAAAATGATGAAGAATAAGGACAAAGCGGTTACAATTTTGACTAAAGGAGTGGAATTTCTTCTTAAAAAAAACAAAGTCACCTATTTTAAAGGTACCGGAAGTTTCAAATCTAAAAATGATATTGTAATCAAAGATAACGATAATAAAGAGACAATTATACAAACTGAAAATACTATAATTGCAACTGGTTCAGTTCCAGTATCATTGCCAGGAGTTGAAATTGATGAAAAAGTAATTGTTTCATCCACTGGAGCACTTAAATTAGAACAAGTCCCCAAAAAAATGGTCGTAGTTGGTGGAGGATACATAGGTTTAGAGATGGGATCTGTATGGTCTAGACTTGGTTCAGAAGTCCATGTAGTCGAATTTCTAGATCATATCACACCAGGTATGGACAAAGAGATTTCAAGTGAGTTTATGAAAATTCTAAAAAAACAAGGTATCAATTTTCATATGCAGCATAAAGTAGAGAAAATTAAAAAGAGTAACAATAATGCAATTGTTTCAACTTTAAACGAAAATGGTGCCAAAAAAGATTTTGAATGTGATGTAGTATTAATATCTGTTGGTCGAAAGCCAAATACAGAGGGACTAAATCTTCAAAAAATTGGAGTGGAATTAGATGAAAAAAAGAGAGTAAAAACAGACAAAAATTTTAAAACTAATCAAAATAATATTTATGCGATAGGAGATGTAATAAGTGGTCCCATGTTAGCTCATAAAGCTGAAGATGAGGGAATTGCGGTCGCAGAAAATATAGCAGGTCAATCAGGTCATGTTAACTATGATACTATTCCTGGTGTGATTTATACGAGTCCAGAAGTTGCCTCTATTGGAAAAACAGAGGAACAATTAAAAGAACTGAAAATAAATTATAAAATTGGAAAATTTTCATTTATGGCTAACTCTAGAGCAAAAGCCATTGATGACACCGAGGGTTTTGTAAAAATTCTTGCTGATGAAAAAACTGATCAAGTATTGGGAGCACACTTAATAGGTCCACACGCTGGAGAATTAATTGCTGAGATTGGAATTGCGATGGAGTTTGGAGCAAGTTCAGAAGATATAGCGCGTACATGTCATGCTCATCCTACTTTTTCAGAAGCAGTAAAAGAAGCAGCTTTATCAGTAGAGAAAAGAGCTATACACTCTTAATTGGTAAATTTTTGGTAAAAAAATAATGAAAAAAGCTAGGGTAGGTATAATTGTTGATAACCTAAACTCATCGAAACAAATTTTTGACTTTATTACGGCGTCACAAAAATCAAATAATTATGAAGTAAGCCATATTATAATTCAAAAAATTAGTAAAAAAAAAAATCAAAATTTTTTAGAAAAATCATCAGAGTATATTAAAAGAAGAGGTTTTAAAAAATTTGTATCTGCTGCTGGATTTAAAATGTTGACCATATTAGAGTCAATGATTTTAAAGAGATTTAAAGTTTTTTCAGATTTCTTTGATGAGTATTCTCTTAAAGAATTTAATATTGAATCAATTGAAGTTGAACCAGAAATATCAGAAAATGGTCTTTTTTATACTTATACTGAAATTGATTTACAAAAAATTAGATCACTAAATTTAAATCTTTTAATACGTGGTGGATCTGGAATTTTAAAAGGAGAAATTTTAGAACTTTGCAAAAATGGCATAATTTCATTTCATCATGGTGATAATGATTTTTATCGTGGTGGACCGCCGGGATTTTGGGAAATAATCAATAAAGAAACAAGAACCGGATTTATAATACAAAGACTTGGAAATGAGCTTGATAATGGTGAAGTATTATTTAAAGGTTATTTTACTACTCATTGGATTTATACAATAAATTTAATTAATCTCTTGGAAAAATCTAATATTTTTCTACATCACACAATTGATGAAATAACATCACAAAACCCTAAGGAAAGACTTAAATTTGAGAAAAAAACTACAGGGAAAATTTATTCAATACCTTCACTTTATATTTTATTTTCCTATTTATTTTCTACTTTAAAAAAAATTTTAATTAAGATTTTAAGTAAAAATTTTTTACATAATTACAAATGGAATATTGCCTATAAATTTACGAATGAATGGCAGGGTGTAAACCTTACCCAAACAAAAATAATACCTAATCCTCCAAACAGATACCTTGCAGACCCTTTTATTATCAAAAAAGGAGATAATCACTATTGTTTTGTTGAGGATTATAATTTTAAGACTAATAAGGGTTGTATTTCTGTTTACGAAATTAATAATGATTCATTCAAAGAACTGGGGGTAGTGCTAGAAGAAAATTTTCATCTTTCTTATCCATTTTTATTTCGTCACGAAAAAGAATTGTATATGTGTCCAGAAACACATGAGGCCAAAGATATAAGATTGTATAAATGTGTAGATTTTCCTCTAAAGTGGAAATTTGCTAAAACTCTAATAAAAAATGTTTCAGCAGTAGATACTAATATTTTTTATAAAAATAAAAAATGGTGGTTACTTACTACTTTATCAAATAGTTCTTTATTAGATCATAACTCTCAATTACACGTTTTTAGCTGCGAAAATATTCTTTCTGATGAATGGAAGCCTCATAAAAAAAATCCAGTAATATTTGATCCTTTTTTTGCAAGAAATGCTGGATTAATAATTGAAGATAATAATTTTTATAGAGTTTATCAAAAACCGGGTTTCAATAGATATGGTGAATCATTGGGGGTAGCAAAAATTGAAGAATTAAATGAAGATAATTATAAAGAACAGAGTAAATTTGAAGTTTCACCTAATTTTTTAAAAGATATTGAAGGCACGCATACATACAATTTTTCTAATGGTCTTTTAGTTTTAGACTTTTTAAAAACTTCAAAAAAATAAAACTAAATAATAAATATTTATAAGTTGTTATATAATAAACTATGCAATTTCCGATTCTTTTGCCTAATATTTTTAATTATCCTTTTACATATGAAAGTAACTTAAATTTAAGTGTAGGAGATTTTGTAGAAGTACCATTTGGTACTTCAAAAAAGATTGGCGTTGTGTGGAATGAATTTGAAAAAAAAAACGAAAAAAATTTTAAGATAAAAAGAATAATTAAGAAACTAGACATTCCAAAACTAAATATAAAAACTTTAAATTTCTTAAACTGGTTTTCAGAATATAATCTTATATCTAAGGGTATGGCTTTAAAAATGACTTTGTTAAGTGGCAAACCTATTGGGAAATTTGAAGATAAATTTTATAAAGTATTTCAAATTGAAAAAAAAAAAAATTTATATCGGCTAACAAAAGATCAGAAAGTCTCTCTAAATGAAATAAATAATTCAAATCAAAATTTTAATGTTCATGTGTTGCAAGGTACTACTGGATCCGGAAAAACAATAGTTTATTTTGAAGCCTTAAAAGTTATTTTAAAAAAAGGTTATCAAGGTTTAATTATGTTACCAGAGATTGGATTAACCAACCAATTTGAAAAAAAATTTTTAGAATTTTTTGGTATAGAGCCGGCAATCTGGCATTCTGGTATTTCAAAAAAAAATAAAGAAATAATTTGGAGCGGTATAGTAACAGGAAAAATAAAAGTCGTTATTGGTGCTAGATCTGCACTTTTTTTACCATTTAAAAAATTAGGATTAATAATCGTCGATGAGGAACACGATCAGTCATACAAACAAGATGAAGGTGTAATTTATAATGCACGTGATATGGCAATTTCAAGGGCATCTTTTGAGAATATACCCGTAAATTTAATAACAGCTGTTCCATCAGTTGAGACTTTTCAGAATATAAAAAAAAAAAAATATAAATTATCAAAGCTAGAAAATAGATATCAAAACGCATCTCTACCTAACTATGAAATAATTGATTTAAATAATGCTAAGATGGAAAAACAATCTTGGATATCAAATGAAATTATTGAAAAAGTAAATATTCATTTAAAAAAAAAAGATCAAATTTTATTTTTTTTAAATAGAAGAGGATTTTCACCTAATGTGCTATGTAAAAAATGTTATGATTCATTTTCATGTCCTAATTGTTCTATAAATTTAGTTTATCATAAGAGAAAGGGAAATTTATTATGTCATTATTGTGGATACAAAACCCATTTAGAAAGAAATTGTAAAAAAAATGGGAAATGTGAATTTATATTTAGTGGTCCAGGTGTAGAGAGAATTTCTGAGGAAGTAAAAAAAAAATTTCCTAATAAAATAGTAGAAATTTTTTCGAGTGATACAATGAATAAAAAAAGTTCAAAAGATAAGTTAGAAAAAATTACAAATAATGAAATTGAAATTTTAGTTGGTACTCAATTAATTTCAAAGGGGTTTCATTTTCCAAATTTAAATTGCATTGTAGTAATAGATATTGATTTATCATCTAATGGTCATGATTTAAGAAGTGCAGAAAAAAATTTACAACTCTATCACCAATTGTCGGGCAGAGCGGGTAGAACTGGAAAATCAGCCACAATCTATTTTCAATCTTATAATATAAATAACAATATGATTTCAGATATTACTAATAAAAATCCTGAAAATTTTCTTGAAAAGGAAATCAGAATTAGAAAAATAAATAATCTTCCTCCATTTCAAAGATTTATTTCTTTAATTTTGACTGGTGATAATGAAAATCAATTAGAAAAAGAGGCCTTAAGATTTAAATTATTTTTAGAAAATAAGATTAGTGGAAAAATATTAGGTCCAGTGAATGCACCAATATTTAGATTGAAGAGAAAATATCGTGTTAGGCTTTTAATAAGAGGGCTTAAAACATTAAAGTTACAGAATTCATTAGCAAAGTTTATACCAAAATATAAATTTACCTCAGGAATAAAACTTTCAGTTGATGTTGATCCAATAAGCTTCAATTAATCCAAAAAAACTGCTTTTTTTGACAAACGTGTTACTTGAAGACCAATTGGTCATGTGTTAATTAACTCGAGAATTATTAATAAATCTTCAATATTTAATAGGTATAAATTTGAGTAATAATAAAGAATTTTCCAGCACTTCAGCTAGTAGATATTCTTTAGCTTTATATGAGCTTGCCGAAGAAGCAAATTTACTTCCACAAATCGAGGAAAATTCTTTGGCATATTTAAGCTTAATCGATCAAAGCAAAGAATTTAATAGTTTTTTAAAAGACCCCACTTTAAGTCAAAATATTCTAACAGATATTAATAATAGGATTTCTAATAACTTTAAATTAGAAAATTTATTTAAAAATTTTTTAAATTTTTTAATTTTAAAAAGAAGATATTTTTATACTGAAAAAATTCTAAAAAGTTTTATTGAAATATGTTCAGAGAAAAGAGGTGAGTTAAAAGCTGAAATTAAATCTGCAAAATCCTTAACTCAAGATGAGATTAAAAAAATTACAGATGAGTTATCTAATAATTTTAAATCAAAGATTAAATTGAATTATAAACAAGATGAAAGTTTAATTGGAGGTTTGATTGTGCAAGTTGGAAGTACTATGATTGATACTTCTATAAAAAGTAAATTACAACAAATTGAAAATAAAATGATAGAGGCATAATATGGATATAAACCCCTCAGAGGTCACAAAGATATTAAAAGAACAAATCAAAAATTTCGGTGAAAAAGCTGAAATTTCCGAGGTTGGTCAAGTTTTGTCAGTTGGAGATGGTATAGCAAGAATTTATGGCTTAGATAATGTTCAGGCTGGTGAAATGGTAGAATTTTCTGACGGTTCAAAAGGTATGGCTTTAAATTTAGAAAGTGAAAACGTAGGTGTTGTAATTTTTGGAGATGATCGAAACATTAAAGAGGGAGATGTAGTAAAAAGAACAGGAAGTATTGTTGATACCCCTGTCGGAAAAGAATTATTAGGAAGAGTCGTTGATGGGTTAGGAAATCCAATTGATGGAAAAGGACCATTAGATAAAAGTGTCAAAAAAAGTAGAGTTGAAGTTAAGGCTCCCGGTATTATTCCAAGACAGTCTGTAAGTGAACCAATGCAAACAGGTTTAAAATCAATTGATAGTCTAGTTCCAATTGGAAGAGGTCAACGAGAATTAATTATTGGAGATCGTCAAACTGGCAAAACTGCAGTCGCAGTTGACACAATCATCAACCAAAAAAAGATTAATGAGTCTGGAGATGAAAAACAAAAACTTTATTGTATTTATGTTGCGGTTGGTCAAAAAAGATCAACTGTAAGACAAATTCAAAAAACTTTAGAAGAAGCTGGTGCAATGGAATATACAACTATAGTGGCAGCAACAGCATCAGACTCAGCTCCACTTCAATTTTTGGCTCCTTACACGGGGTGTGCAATGGGAGAATATTTCAGAGACAATGGAATGCATGCTCTAATTATTTATGATGATTTATCAAAGCAAGCAGTTGCCTACCGACAAATGTCACTAATCTTGAGAAGACCACCAGGCAGAGAAGCATACCCAGGTGATGTATTTTATCTTCATAGTAGATTACTAGAAAGAGCTGCTAAATTGAGTGATGAACATGGTGGAGGTTCATTGACAGCTCTTCCGATCATTGAAACTCAAGGTGGAGACGTTTCTGCTTATATTCCAACCAATGTAATTTCAATTACTGACGGACAAATTTTTTTAGAAACTGAGTTATTTAACCAAGGTATAAGACCAGCAATTAATGTTGGACTCTCTGTTTCTAGGGTTGGATCAGCAGCGCAAACAAAAGCTATGAAAAAAGTATCAGGATCAATGAAGCTCGAATTGGCACAATATAGAGAAATGGCAGCTTTTGCTCAATTTGGATCTGATTTAGATGCCTCAACTCAACAGCTTTTAAATAGAGGATCGAAATTAACTGAGTTATTAAAACAAAAACAATATTCACCAATGACTGTTGCTGAACAGGTGATATCTGTATTTTGTGGAGTAAAAGGATATTTAGATGATATTGATTTAAAAGATATTGCTGACTTTGAGAATAGAATTATTGAACGATGTAAATCTGATAAACCAGAGTTAATACAATCTATTTTAAGTTCTGGTAAGTTAGAGGAAGAAACTGAAAAAACTTTAATTGAAGTAATTACCAATCTTAAGAAAAACTTTAAATCTTAATTAATTTATGGCAAGTTTGGACGATTTAAAAAAAAGAATAACAAGTGTAAAATCTACACAAAAAATTACAAAAGCTATGAAAATGGTAGCCGCAGCTAAATTAAAAAGAGCTCAAGATAGCGCTGAAAAAGGAAGGCCATATTCTGAAAAAATGAATAATATAATTTTAAATTTATCTAGTGGTATCTCTGATAAAGAAGCAGCTCCTAAATTACTATCGGGCTCAGGGAAAGAACAAGTTCATCTTTGTGTTGTGCTGACATCCGATAGAGGTTTATGTGGAGGTTTTAATGCAAATATAATTAAAAAAGCTAAAAGTTATTTTGCCAAGTTAAATAAAGAGGGGAAGGAATTAAAGATTATTACAGTTGGTTCTAAAGGAAATGATCAGTTGAAAAGGGTTTACGGAAATAAAATTATTGAGAACATTTCTTTTAAAAATTCGAAAAATGCAAATTATTTTGATGCCGAAAAAGTTGGAAAAATAGTTATTGAAAAGTTTGAAAAAGAAGAATTTGATATTTGTACTATTTTTTACAATCAATTTAAAAACGTAATAACTCAAATACCTCAAGCTCAACAAATCATCCCTTTAAATGCAAAAAGTGATGATCAAAATAATTCAGAAGATAATTACGAATTTGAACCGGATGAGGATGAAATTTTAAGTAATTTATTACCAAAAAATATTTCGACGCAAATATTTAAAGCGATGTTAGAAAATTCAGCTAGCGAACAAGGCGCAAGAATGAGTGCAATGGATAATGCAACTCGAAACGCAGGTGAAATGGTTGATAAACTTACTATTGAATATAATAGAAGTCGTCAGGCAGCAATTACAAAAGAACTAATAGAGATAATATCAGGAGCAGAAAGTTTATAATTATGAGCAAGGGAATAATAACACAAGTTATAGGGGCAGTTGTTGATGTAAAGTTTGAAGGTGATTTACCAGAGATATTAACAGCTTTAGAATGTAAAAATGGTAATAATAGGTTGGTGCTTGAGGTAGCTCAACACCTGGGAGAGTCTACTGCAAGAACAATTGCGATGGATGCTACCGAAGGATTAAAAAGAGGTGATGAAGTAATAAATACGAATGCTCCAATTAAAGTGCCAGTAGGACCTGAAACTTTAGGAAGAATTATAAATGTTGTGGGAGAGCCTATAGACGAAAGAGGAGAAGTAAAAACCAAAGAAAATTGGCCAATTCATAGACCAGCGCCAGAATTTAACGATCAATCCACAGAAACAGAAATACTTGTAACTGGAATTAAAGTAATTGATCTTTTAGCTCCATATGCAAAAGGAGGAAAGATAGGTTTGTTTGGTGGTGCGGGTGTTGGAAAAACTGTTTTAATTATGGAATTAATCAACAACGTTGCTAAAGCTCATGGCGGCTTTTCAGTTTTTGCTGGTGTAGGTGAAAGAACTAGAGAAGGGAATGATCTTTATCATGAAATGATGGAGTCTGGAGTAATAAAATCTGAGGGTCCTGGTTCTAAAGCTGCTTTAGTTTATGGACAAATGAATGAACCTCCAGGAGCAAGAGCAAGAGTGGCACTTACAGGATTAACAGTTGCAGAATATTTTAGAGACCAAGAAGGGCAAGATGTTCTTTTTTTCGTTGATAATATATTTAGGTTTACTCAGGCAGGCTCTGAGGTATCAGCATTATTAGGAAGAATACCATCTGCAGTGGGATATCAACCAACATTAGCAACTGATATGGGAAATTTACAAGAGAGAATTACTACAACTAACAAAGGTTCAATTACATCAGTACAGGCAATCTATGTGCCTGCTGATGACTTAACGGATCCTGCACCAGCAACTTCATTTGCTCATTTAGATGCAACAACTGTACTTTCAAGACAAATAGCTGAAATAGGTATTTATCCTGCAGTTGATCCACTAGACTCAACTTCAAGAATTCTTGATCCTAGAATTGTTGGTGATGAGCATTATCGAGTAGCTCGTGAGGTGCAAAAAATATTACAAACATATAAATCATTGCAAGATATTATAGCTATATTAGGTATGGATGAATTATCAGAGGAAGATAAATTAGTCGTAGCGAGAGCTAGAAAAATTCAAAGGTTTTTATCTCAACCTTTCTTTGTGGCTGAGGTATTTACAGGATCACCAGGAAAACTAGTTGATTTAGATTCAACAATTAAAGGTTTTGATGCAATCTGCAAAGGTGAATATGATCATCTTCCAGAAGCAGCATTTTATATGGTTGGAACCATTGAAGAAGCTATCGAAAAAGCTGAAAAAATGTCTAAAGATGCAGCAGCTTAATGAGTGATGAATTTAAAATAGAAATAGTTAATCCAGAGAAATCCTTTTTATCAAAAGAGGATGTTAATGAGGTAATTGTTCCTGCATTTGAAGGAGAAATGGGAATACTAAAAGATCATATTTCTATAATTTCATTTTTAAAACCGGGTATTATTACCATTAAAGCAAAATCTGATGAAGAAAAATATTATGTTGAAGATGGAATTATTGAATTTAAAAATAATACTTTATCCATTTTAACTAGCTACATCCTTAATTTAAAAGACATTGAGAAAAACAAATTACAGGATTTATTAAAAATTGCAGAGGAAGAGTCTAATAAACCAGAAATTAGTGATCAATTGAAATATTTGGCTGATCAAAAAGTTGAAACTTTAAAGTCTATCAATTAATTATTGTTTTTATTTTTTCTTTAAGTTCTTTATATACATGATATTTAAAGTCCACTACTACTTCAGTTATTTTATCTAATTCAATCCATTTCCACTCTAAAAATTCTGGTTTATTTGTTTTTATATTTATATCTTCATCTTTACCCAGGTATCTCATCAAAAACCATTTTTGTTTTTGTCCCTTATATTTACCTTTCCAAATAATACCCAATAAATTTTTGGGTAGCTCGTAGGTTATTGTGCCTTCAATTTCTCTTACAAGTTCTACATTTTTGATACTAGTCTCTTCCTCTAATTCTCTATAAGCAGCAGCTAAAAAATCTTCACCGTCATCTACTCCACCTTGCGGCATTTGCCAAAAATTTTTTGGATTGTCTATTCGTTTTGCTACAAAAACTTTATCCTCCTTGTTAAGGACAACAATTCCCACTCCACTCCTAAGTGGCAGATTTCTGAATTTTTCTTCCATACTAGCCTTTGAGAAGTTTAATGGCGTATTCTAATTGATTGTCGGTCTCAGTTTTGATTCTGAAATCATCGTTTTCCTCATCGATTTCTATATCTGGAGATACACCAACTTCAGAAATAGATTTTCCAGAAGGAAGATAATATTTTGCCACTGTAAGCCTAATTGCCCCATCATTTTTAAGAGGTATGATAGATTGTACTGAACCTTTGCCATAACTATTTTCACCTAATAAAATTGCTCTTTTGTGATCTTTAAGAGCTCCCGCAACTATCTCTGATGCTGAAGCTGATCCGTAGTTAATAAGAACAATCAAAACTTTTCCATTTGTTAGGTCACCTTTTTTTGCAAACCATTTTCTATTTTCAGAAGGCTTTCTACTTTTTGTAGATACGATCTCTCCATTATCTAGGAAAAAGTCGGAGATTTTTATTGCTTGAGAAAGTAGTCCGCCAGGATTGTTTCTTAGATCTAAAATGTAGGACTTAACATCTTTATTTTTTTCTAATTTTTTAACTTCTCTTTCTATTTGTTTGCCACTATTTTCATTAAACGAGGTTAGTCTTAAATAACCTATACTTTTCTCCAAAATATCAGCTTTAACAGATTGAATTTGTATAACCTCTCTTACAACATTAAATATTAGAGCTTTTCTCTCTCCACGTCTTCGAATTGTGAGTTCAATTCCTGATCCAACTGGCCCCCTCATCAAATCAACAGCTTCGCTGAGAGATTTACCCTGAACTTGGACATCATTAATTTTGACAATATAGTCGCCTGCTTTAATCCCTGCTCTAGATGCTGGTGTATCATCTATAGGAGAAATGACTTTTACAACACCTGACTCCATACTTACTTCAATACCAAGACCCCCAAATTCACCACTGGTCTCAGTCTGCATTTCATTAAATATTTCTGGAGACATGTATGCCGAGTAAGGGTCCAGAGATTGTAGAAGGCCATTGATTGCAGAGTCCATACTCTCAGATTGATTAATTTCATCTACATATTCTTTATTGATTTTTTCAAGCACTTCTCCAAATAAATCAATTTTTTTGTAAATATCATTCTCAGCAGAATTGACATGCTGAAATAGAAAACAAAATAAAAATAATGTTAATACTTTTTTCATTAGATAATTAATTTTTCTTTAGGGATTAGTTCGGACCACATTTTTTCAAGTTCATAAAATTTTCTTTTTTCTGGGTGAAAAATATGAACTATTAAGTCTATACCATCAATTAATTTCCATTCACTACTATCAGCGCCCTCAATTTTTGAATTTTTAATGCCATTATCTTTAAATTTTTCCAAAACTTGCTCGGATAAAGATTGTATGTGCCTAGATGAAGTGCCGCTCGCAATAATCATAAAATCAGCCATAGAGCTTTTGTCTTTAAGATCTATACTTATTATGTTTTGAGCCTTGTTAATATCCAATGTTTTGATGATAGAATTTTTAAGATCTGAAATTTTATCCATTAATTAATTTTAGACTATCAAATTTTCCTTAATTGAGAAGACGAAATATTGACTTTATTAAAATAAACAAATTTAAATTTCTCACTTTTAAGGGTTTTATATGTCTTTGAATTTAATGATTTTTTCTTATATCCATATCTATCAAAAACTAAGATATTACATTTTTCTGAAATCTGTTTCCATTTATGCCATTTATGGAAATTAACTAAATTATCTGCACCCATTAAGAAAAAAATTTCATTTTTTTTATTTTTGTTGAAGTAATTTATTAGATTTATTGTTTTATTTGATTTAATTTTATTTTCATAAAATTTGACCTCAATAAATTTATTTTTTTTAATAATCTTTTTACATCCTTTAATTCTAGATTGCAGGCTAAAAGAACTTTTTATTTTAAAAGGATTTTTTTTTGTAATAGCCCATATAATTTTTTCAAGTTTAAATCTTTTTGCTGCTTCTTTAGATATAGCTAGATGACCATTGTGAGCAGGATCAAATGAACCACCTAAAATTCCAATTCTTTTTTTTTTCAAATTCAAATTACTTCCTTATTTGACCTTTGCTGGTGACTTGATATTTATAGGAAATAAGTTGATTAAGTCCTACGGGACCTCTTGGTGGAAGTGTGTTGGTTGAGATTCCCACTTCGCCACCAAACCCAAATTCACCTCCATCTGCAAATTGTGTTGATGTATTGTGCATAGCTATTGAGCTTTTTACCTCATTTAAAAATTTTTTTGCTGCTTTTTTGTTTTGAGTAATAATACAATCCGTATGCATGGTTCCGTATTTGTTAATATGCGCTATAGCTTCATCTATATTTTTTACTGATTTCACAGATACAACAGGTGACAAATATTCTTTTGACCAATCTTTTATAGAAGCTTTCTGAATTTTTTTATCATAAAGTTTTCTTATCTGATTATCACCGATAATTTTACATCCATTTTCCTCTAAATTTTTCAAAATTTTATTTCCACATTTCTTGATGATTTTTTCGTGTAAAAGAATTGTTTCGGTTGCTCCACATATTGCGGTATTCCTCATCTTAGCATTTTGAACTATTTTATTTGCAATCTTAGGATTTGCATTTTTATCTACATAAGAATGACAAACACCTTCCAAATGACCAATTGTTGGAACAGATGACAAATCCTGTACTTTTTTAACTAAACCTTTCCCACCTCTTGGAATTATTACATCAATAAATTTACTCATTTTTTGTAGAAGAAAATCAACAACACTTCTTTTTTTAAGTTTTAAAAACTGAACAAAGTTTTCATCAACATTATTTTTTTTTAGCGATTTTCTAAAGAATTTTGTGAGAATAAGATTAGAATAATAAGCTTCAGATCCACCTTTTAAAATGACGGCATTACCAGACTTAAAACATAACGATGCAACATCTGCTGTAACATTGGGTCTACTTTCGTATATAACGCCAATTACACCAATAGGTATGGATACTTTTGATATTACCAAACCATTTGGCCTTTTCCATTTTTCTAAAATGACATTTGTAGGATCCCTTAAACTAATAATTTTTTTTATAGAATTGGTTATCGTAATTATTTTTTTATCATTTAATATTAATCTTTGGATTAAATTATTTTTAATACCTTTTTTGTAGGCATTCTTAATGTCTTTTTTATTTTCATTAATTATTAATTTTTTGTTCTTTAAGATTAGAAGACGATAATCTTTTAGAACTTTGTCTTTTTTTTTTGTACTTAACCTTTTATTAACAGCTTTTTTGGATTTTTTTCCGATATCAGTTAGTAACTTTTGCATTAAACCTCAACCATATCATCTTTATGAACAACTTCAGATTTTGTTATGTATCCAAGTTTTTTTTCAATCTCATTTGAGTGACAACCCATTATCTTATTTATTTCTTCAGAAGAAAAAGAGCTTAAACCTCTCGCAAATTCTTTATTCTTAGTATCTAGAATCTTTATATGATCACCTTTGTTAAATTTCCCTGATAAATTAATAATCCCTGCTGCCAATAAACTTTTACCACTCACTAGTGCTTTTTTAGCACCATCATCTATAACAAGAGTCCCTTTTGGTGAAACAGAACTTATTATCCATTTTTTTCGTGCATGTAATTTAGATATTCTTGACTCAAATAAAGTACAAATATTCTTTTTTTCAATTTGTTGTATTGGATTTAAATATAATCCGTTTGCAATAATCATATTACATCCTGCCAAATTACAAATCTTAGCAGCTTCAATTTTGGTATTCATTCCACCCTTACCAAACTCTGTTACCCCTTTTATGTAAATTTTTTTCATATCTTTGTCCAGATTATTCACTTTTTTAATTAATTTTGCGTCTTTAAATAATTTTGGATTTTTTGTGAAAAGACCATCTACATCAGATAATAATATTAAAGTATCGGCATTAGTTATCTGTGCAACACGAGAGGCAAGTCTATCATTATCACCATATTTTATTTCTGAAGTTGCTATTGTATCATTTTCATTAACGATGGGTATGTAATCCAACTTAAATAAGTTCTCAAATGTCCTTTTAGCATTTATTGATCTTCTTCTCTCCTCAGTATCATCCAAAGTTAGCAAAATTTGTGAAATATTAATATTTAATTTTGAAAAAGTTTGAGAAAATAAATTCATAAGTTCGATTTGACCTACAGAGGCTATAGCTTGACTTTTATCAAGCTTTAAATTTGATTTATTATAATTCATTTTTTTACATCCAAGTGCAATTGCTCCAGAACTTACAATGATAATCTTTTTATTTTTAGATTTTAGTTTTTGAATATCTTTAGCAAAAGAAGATAACCATTTTTTTCTTATCTTTTTTTTACTATCTACAATCAGTGATGATCCAATTTTTATTACTATAATTTTCGAATTTTTAAGATGCATAACCAACTAATTTTGCTTTTATTTTTGAAATATATTTCTTCTTCATTGTAGAAATTGTAATAATTTCTGACTTAGTAATTTTTTTTAAATTTTTCTCAATTTTTTTCATTTCTTTATCGTCAATTAAATCGGTTTTATTTAAAACAATAAGCTCTCTTTTTTTTGCAAGTTTGGAACTATAGCTCTTTAATTCTTTTTTTACCTGATTGTAACTTTTTTTTATATCATCGTTTGTTATATCGATCATGTGTAAAAGAGATTTACACCTCTCTATGTGTTTTAAAAATTGTATTCCTAAACCAGTTCCTTTATGTGCCCCCTCTACCAATCCAGGAATGTCTGCAATCGTAACTTCTTTATCATCATAGCTTGCCACACCAAGATTAGGATTTAGTGTTGTAAATTCATAATTTGCAATTTTAGGATTAGCATTAGTAATAGCTGCTAGTAAACTTGACTTTCCAGCATTAGGTAATCCTATTATTCCAACATCTGCAATTGTTTTTAATTGAAGCCATATAGTAAATTCTTCACCACGAGTACCCTTAGTAAATTTTCTTGGAGCTCTATTTGTTGAACTTTTGAATCTTGTATTGCCTAAACCACCTTTACCACCCGCAGCAGCCACAAACTCTTCCCCAATTTTTATAAAGTCAAAAATTAAGGTTTTATTATCTTCTTCAAAAACCTGAGTGCCTAATGGAACTTTGAGAATGAGATCATCTCCACTTTTACCAGTCCGGTTTTGTCCAGCACCATTGTTACCTCTTTTTGCTTTATGATGTTGTTGATATCTAAAATCGATTAAAGTATTTAAATTTCTCTCAGCTTTTAAAATTACTGAACCACCTTTACCACCATCGCCACCATCTGGTCCACCATACTCGATAAATTTTTCTCTTCTAAAACTTGGAGAGCCATCACCACCATTGCCAGCTTTAATATAAATTTTTACTTGATCTAAGAATTTCATAATACAACGCTATTTTGAGTTGTAATATTAATTAGGTTTTACTGAAACAAAAGTTCTATCGGATTTTGTTTTTTTAAAAACAACTTTACCTTTTATTACTGAAAAAATTGAGTGATCTTTACCCATACCCACATTTTCTCCTGGAAATATCTTAGTGCCTCTTTGTCTAACAATTATGTTGCCAGGAATAACATTTTGACCACCATATTTTTTTACACCAAGTCTTCTGCCTGCACTATCTCTGCCGTTCCTTGATGATCCACCAGCTTTTTTCGTAGCCATATTTTATTCCTTTATTTACTTAATTCCTTTTTTTCAGAATCTTTTTTTGTTGGTTTAGAAATATTCTCAGCCTCAGATAAAAGCTTACCATCTTTTGAAAAAATCTTATTTATTCTAATCATAGAATATTCTTGTCTATGACCATTTTTTCTTCTTGAGTTTTGTCTTCTTCTCTTTTTAAAAATAAGTACAGTTCTATTTTTACTATTTTTAATTAGGTTTGCCTCAACTTTGGCACCTTGAATTGTTGGCGAACCAATTTCTATTACTTTATTATCGCCATATGCCAATATATCATTAAACTCAATTTTAGTGTCGGATTTTGAATTTGGTAATTTTTCAATTTTTAAAATCTCACCAGACTTCACTTTATATTGTTTTCCACCTGATTGTATAACTGCGTATGACATAAAAAAGATTTTTTTATCAGGCAATATAGTCAGGGCATTTCTTTAGTCAAGCTTATTAACTAAAAATTATCCTTTAAATCTCTCAATTTTGAAAAACTTTCTAAATCTTTTGCTTTAAGAAATATATTACATTCTAATTCATCAGCTAAAGTACTTGGTATTGTTGGTAATGCATTTTTAAGTTTCTTGTTAATCTCTAGTATTTTATTTTTTAATTTTAAATTATCAGAGTCATTGGCAATACAAAAATTTGAGTTTTGTAAAGTGTATTCATGGCCACAATATATTTCTGTATCTTTTGGTAATGATTTAATTTTTTTAAGTGAATTATACATTTGTTCGTGGGTACCTTCAAAAATTCTGCCACACCCTAAAGAGAATAGAGTATCACCAGTAAAAATTTTTTTTTCTTTAAAAAAATGAAAAGCGATATGTCCAGATGTATGACCTGGAATATGATAAATTTTTGCCTCAAAATTATCTTGTTTCCATATTTGGTTATCCTCTAGAGATATATCAATCTCGGGTATACGATTTTTATCTCCAATAAATCCAACCACCTTAGAATTATACTTTTTTTTTAATTCAAGATTTCCACCCACATGATCGTAATGATGGTGTGTATTAAGTATAAATTTTAAATTTATTTTTGAATTATCAAGATAGTTGATTATTGGTACAGACTCGCTAGGGTCAATGACACAAGCGGTCTGATTTTCTTCATCAATGATTAAGTAGCTATAATTATCCTGTAGACATTTTATAATTTCAATTTTCATTTATTTTTCTATTAAAAATATACCAAGTTCTCCAAATAAATTTTTAAAAATAAGATTTGAGTTATTTATATCAGAAACATTTTCATTAATTAACGCTAAAGATTTAAAAATTTTAAAGTTAATAATCTTAGAAAATCTTACAAAATCTTTTATCGTACACATATGAATGTTCGGTGTGTTATACCAATCATGAGGTAAAGAGTTTGTAATTGGCATTGTTCCTTTAAATAATAAATTCAATCTTACTTTCCAATGCCCAAAATTTGGAATAGTTACTATAGCTTTGTTACCAACTCGTAAAAGCTCTTTAATTACAGTCTCAGGATTTATAAAAGCTTGTAAAGTTTGTCCAAGTACAACATACTCAAAAGAGTCATTTGGAAATTGCTTTAAATCAAATTCTGCATTTCCCTCAATAACAGTCAGCCCTTTAGCAATACAAATTTGCACTTTTTCTTTTGAAATTTCAATTCCCCTGATATTAGCATTTTTGTTTGTTTTTAAAAATTCCATCAAAGTTCCATCATCACATCCTACATCAAGAACTTTTGCATCTTTCTCAATTAAATCTGAAATAATTTTATACTCTGGTTTCATGAAAGTTTTTCTGCATAAGATTTATCTAAAAAATTTTTAAGAGCTTTTAAGAAATCTGGAACATTAAGCAAAAAAGAATCGTGACCTTTATCAGACTCAATTTCAACAAAACCCACATTTGCACCTACTGCGTTTAAGGCAATTACAATATCTTTATTTTCTTGTGTTGGATAAAGCCAATCTGAGGTAAAGGATATTATAAAAAATTTCGCTTTAGTATTTTTAAAAGCATCAGATAAATTTCCATTAAATTGTTTTACTAAATCAAAATAATCCATTGCTCTGGTAATATATAAATAGCTATTCGCATCGAACCGATCTACAAATACCGAACCTTGGTATCTAAGATAACTTTCAATTTGAAAGTCAGCATCAAAACCAAATTTTAAATCATCTCTTTCTTGAAGTTTTCTTCCAAATTTTTCTTGAAGCCCTTTTTTTGAGAGATAAGTAATATGTGCGGCCATTCTAGCCACAGCTAATCCTTTATCGGGTACAATACTTTTTGAATTATAATTTCCATCTGACCAATTATGATCTGCTGCAATGGCTTGTCTGCCAAGTTCATTAAAAGCTATATTTTGCGCAGAATGGCTTGAAGTACAAGCAATTGGTATTGCTGTTTTAGCTTTATCAGGAAAATTACTAATAAATTGTAGGACTTGCATCCCACCCATTGAACCACCTACAACTGAAAAAAGTTTTTTTATTCCAAAAAAATCCAACAAATTTAATTGTGCATTTACCATGTCATTAATTGTAATTACCGGGAAATCCGTTCCGTAAATTTTTTTTGTCTTAGGATTTTCATGGCTAGGCCCAAAAGACCCCATGCATCCACCTATTACATTTGCACATATTACAAAATATTTATCTGTATCTATCGACTTACCAGAGCCTACTGCGTAAGACCACCAACCATCTTTTTTGGTTATAGGATTTATACCTGTTACGAATTGATCACCAGTTAAAGCATGAAATATTAAAATCGCATTATCTTTTTCATTGTTGAGTGAACCATAAGTTTCATACGCTAAAGGAAAATTATTAATAGTCTGACCACAATCTAATTTGAGTGGTTTTTCAACAATCAATGTTTTTATATTTTCTTTTATATTCATAATAAAAGCTGAAAGTTGAATTGTGAGAAAAAAAACTTTTTTAGCGGTTTTTTTAAAGCGCTCGCAATTCAGTTAAATCAGCGCATAAATTTTGTACTAGATGTTATTTAGTATGTCAATTTTTAAAATAATTACACTTAAACTATGTAAAAAAATGTTTTTTTATTTATAAAGGGCATAAAATTTATAAAAGATTGCAACTATGAGATTTAAAAGATTGAATATTGAAACCTATGAACCTGGCAAATCCAGTGTTAAGAGATTTCATCAAGTTGTAAAGCTATCTGCGAATGAATCGGCCTTAGGTGTCAGCTCAAGAGCAAAAAAAATTTTGTCTAATAAAAATTTAAGTTTTTTTAGGTACCCAGATGGCAAGTCTAAAGCCTTAAGAAGACAAATATCAAAAAAGTTTAAATGTGATGAAGATAGAATTATTTGCGGCGCTGGATCTGATGAGGTTATTCAAATGCTATGTCAATTATTTTTAAATCCTAAGGATGAAGTTATTCTTCCTCAGTATAGTTTCTTAATGTACAGGATATATGCTAAAATAGTTGGTGCAAGAGTTATTTTTGCTAAAGAAAATAATTTTAAAGTATCAATTCCAGAAATTATTAAAAATGTTTCAAAAAAAACAAAAATTGTTTTTTTAGCAAATCCTAATAATCCAACTGGAACATATCTAACAAGTTCTGAGCTTTTAGAACTTAGAAAAAAATTGAGAAAAAATATTCTGCTAGTAGTGGATGATGCATATGCAGAATATATGAAAAATAATGATTATAAAAGTGGATTAAAATTATTCAAAAATAAACAAAATGTCTTTATTTTAAGAACATTTTCTAAAATATACGGTTTATCCTCTCTAAGAGTAGGGTGGGGATATGGTTCAAAAAAAATTATTAAAGCACTGAATGTTATTAAGCCACCTTTTAACGTTAATGAGGTAGCACAAAAAGCTGCTATTGAGTCTCTTAAGGATACTAAGTTTATAACTCGTTCGATTAAACACAATATTATTTATGCAAAAAAATTGAAAAATTTTCTTAGACAATATGGAATTAATTCAAACAATGTATCGGCCAATTTTTTATTATTAAATTTTGAAAAATGTAAATTCAAAGCGAAAAATTTTTATGAAAAATTAAAGATGAAAGGAATTATCTTAAGATCAACAGAAAATGGCTACAATATAAAAAATATGTTACGATTAACAATTGGATCAAAAAAAGATAATTTAAAATTTATGCGAGCAGTAAAAGGAATGTTTAATTAATGAAAAATGTGCTCATCATCGGCTGTGGCTTGTTAGGATCTTCGTTAGTAAAAAGAATTGCAAAAAAAAAATTAGCAAAAAAAATTTTCATTTTTGAAAAATCTAAAAAAAATATATCAAAGATCAAAAGACTAAAGTTACCAGGAACTCTCGTAAATAAACTACAAGAGGTAGTTCCAAAATCAAATCTAATTATTTTTTGTACGCCAATGAGTGAATACAAAAAGATGATATTAAGATTAAACAATAATTTTAATTCACAACAAATTATTACTGATGTTGGTTCGTCAAAAATAGAGTCTTCAGAAATTATTAAAAGAAATTTAAAAAAAAAAATATCCTGGATTCAAAGTCATCCTATAGCTGGATCGGAAGTAAGTGGGCCTGAGCATGGTAAGGAAAACCTGTTTGAAAATAAGTGGTGTGTATTGATTAAAAATAAGAAAATAAATATGAAACATTTAAAATTTTTGAATTCTTTTTGGAAAAAAATGGGTTCAAAAACTGTAATCATGAATGCGGAAAGACACGATAAAATATTTTCAATTACAAGCCATTTACCACATTTAATAGCTTACAATTTGGTTAAATCAGCTCAAGATTTTGAGAAAAAGCAAAAATATGACTTAATTAAATATAGTGCAGGTGGATTAAGAGATTTTTCAAGAATTGCTGCATCAAATGAAATTATGTGGAGAGACATTTTTTTTGATAATAAAAAAAATGTTTCAAGAGCAATTGATATATTTATCAAAAATTTAAGATCTTTTAAGACAGACATTAATTCAAAAAATAATAGATCAATTCTTAAAAAATTAATTCAAACAAAAAAAGTTAGGTCTAAAATAATTAAATTAAAACAGGATGTAAATAAACCTGACTTTGGTAGAGATTAATAATTACCAATATTACTTATTTTTTTAACTTTTAGATTTGCAGTTTTATCAATTAATTGAATTGTTTGTTTAGTTGGCATTACTACCACTTTCTTTTTTGGTCCATAAGCATGAATAAATTTAGACTTACTTAGACATATACCGACATGTCCTTTCCAAAATATTATATCTCCTTTACTAAAATTTTTACCTCTTTTTCTTTTACAAAACTTTATCTGATCTTTTGTATCTCTTGGAAAAAATATTCTGTTATAATAAAAGTAAATTTGGATCAAAGCAGAGCAATCAATACCATCAGATGTTTTTCCGCCCCATAGATATTTACTACTTTTAAATAATTTCATTATTTTTAAATAATCTTTTTCAAGATGATTAATTTTAACAATATCACTTTTTTTTATCCATCTGTCCTTTTTAAACTCAATTAGTCTTTTATTTTTGTTTAAAACCGATATTCCAGATGCAAAGAAAAGATAATTTTTTGTTGGTAAAAACTTATTTTTTTTTTTAATAAATATTCTAGATTTTGTTTTTTTTATCTTAAAAGTTGGCTTAAAATTTTCGTAAAAATAATTTTTTTTAATATAACCAATATAATTGTCAAAATTAGTTTTAATCTTAACCCAGTTCTTTTGATTTTTTAATACCTTAAATTTTTCACCATACAAGATTTGCGATAAAGTTTCAGAGTTATTAGAAGGTTTTGCATTTATATTTCCAAGTGAAAAATTATAAAAAAAATTATTTTTCATTAATCTTTAATTTATTTCTTATTATCCATAATATAATTAAAGATGGTATTACCATTATAGCTGTTAAGATAAAAAATACCCCCCAGTCTCCATTAAGCCAATCAACTAGAGCGCCCGATGATGATGCTAATGTAGTTCTTCCAGCAGTACCTATTGAAGCTAATAGAGCATATTGAGTTGCTGTGTAAGTTCTATCAACTAGCAATGATATGAATGCAACAAATGCAACAGTGGCAAAAGCTGCTGCAATGTCGTCAAAGATTACAGCAATTGCAAATAGTATTTCAGATTTACCACTCCACGCTAAAAGACTGAACAAGAGATTTGTGCTCGCCATTAAAATTCCTGCTAAAAACATTGCTTTTAAAACACCAGATCTTATTACAAATAGTCCACCTAGCAGAGTGAAGATGACAGTTGTTACCCATCCTAAGGTTTTTGAGTAAATAGCAATATCTGATTTACTAAAACCAATTTCTTTGTAAAAGATAATAGACATACGCCCTAAAAAAGCCTCTCCAACTTTGAATAAAAAAACAAACCCTAGGATCCCCAAAGCTATATGAAAGCCATTTTTTTTAAAAAAACTTATTATAGGTCCACTAATTGTTCCACTGATCCAAGTTATAGTTTGAGTAAGAAAATTTGAATTTTGGAATTTACCAGCAATTAATTGATCATTTTCTTTCTGATTAATTTGTCTTTCAGTCGAGTCAGTTTCATTGACAAACATTAATCCAATATTCATTAAAATTATTAAAATTCCTAAGATTAAAAAAGTTAGTTGCCAATAATTTTGAAAACCTAAATTTTCTAAAAAATCTGCGGAAAACAATGACAAAACTCCGCCTAATTTATATCCGCTCCACCACCCAACGACAGCCATTGCTGCGCCCGCAGCCATTGATTTACCCTCATTTTCGCTAATTTGCTCAATCCTTAAAGCATCCACAGTAATATCTTGTGTTGCAGAAGCAATTGCAATCAGCAAACCTACTGATATTACAAGGGCTAAATTTTCTGAAGGATCTATTACACTCCACAAAAATAATGAGATTAAGATTAATATCTGCATAAGGACAATCCATCCTCTTCGATGTCCAATTTTTTTTGTTAGGTATGGTATTTGAATACGATCGATTAAAGGAGCCCATAAATAATTAAATGCATAAACTGCAAATATAAGACCAGCCCAACCGACTGTAGATCTGCTTAATCCATCTTCCTTTAACCATAAACTTAAACTACTACCTATCAATACCCAAGGAAAACCAGAGATAGCACCAAGCAATAATATTTTTAACATTCTTTTATCGAAATAAACTGAAAATGTTTCTGAAAGGGATTGTTTTTTAATTTCTATCATTTTTTAATTCCTCCAGAATGAAGGTAAAAATAACACTAATATAGCAAATAACTCCAGTCTTCCCAAGATCATACCGATTGTCAAAATCCATTTGGAAAAATCTGGTAATGAGGAGAAATTACCATTAGGTCCAATTATTGATCCTAAACCTGGACCAACATTTGAAATAGAGGTCGCAGCACCTGAAATTGCGGTTATAAAATCAAGTCCATTTAAAGATAATAACGCAGACAATAAAAAAAATATTATTAAGTACATGTAAATAAAAGAAATGATCGATGCTATGAATTTATCATCAATTGGATTTTTATCGTATTTCAACACAAAAACACCTTTAGGGTAAATAATTTTTTTTAGTTGATTAATTACAAATGAATAAAGAATTTGAAAACGAAAAATTTTTATGCCACATGTTGTTGAACCAGCACAGCCACCTATGAACATCAAAGCTAAAAATAATACTAGAGGAAAGCTACCCCAATTGTCAAATTGAGCATTGACATAACCGGTCCCGGTTAGAATAGAAATAACGTTAAAGAAAATTGATCTTAAATTAAATGAAGTTGAATTGTTTAAAGTAAGATAAATCGATAAAATGAAAATTGATATAAATATTATTTTAATAAAAGTTTTGATCTGAGAATCTGATGTAAAAATAGACCTATTGCCATTCAAAAATTTAATGTAAACGATAAATGGAACACTTCCTAAAATAATAAATACCATAGCCGTAGTTTCTATCGCTAAGCTATTAAAAAAACCAATGGATTGATTATAATTAGAGAATCCACCAGTTGCTATAGTTGTCATCGAATGTGTAATACTATCAAAAATATTCATTCCAAAAATATTGTAAGTGATTGCACATAGCGCTGTTAATACAGAGTAAATATAAATCAATCTTAGAGCAACCTCTTTAGACTTTGGAAGAATTTTTTCAGATGAATCATTGTTCGAAATTTTAAATAATTGCATTCCTCCAACATTCATAATGGGCATTAATGTAATCGCCATCACTATTACACCAATACCCCCTAACCATTGCAGTATTGCTCTCCAAAATAATATCCCTTTAGGCATATTTTCTAAATTTGATATGATTGTTGAACCAGTTGTTGTAATACCCGACATACTCTCAAAAAATGCATTTGTGACTGAAAATTCTAAATTAGAGAATATAAAGGGTAATGAACCAAATATAGCAATACTTAACCAAGCTAATGCAGTTAGAAGGAATGCTTGTTGCAAATTAAGTTTTTTTTCATGATCGAGATTGGAGAGAAAAAATAAGGTTCCAAAAATGATTGTAACAATTGCTGCACCAAAAAAAGAAGAATCTATTTGACCATAAATAAATTGTACAATTATTGGAACAAGCATAAAAATACCAAGAATTATTTGAAGAATTCCAAGGGTGAAAAAAACTGTTTTATAATTAGACATTTTGAAAGGACATTATTTTATGGTAAATAAATTTCAACTCTATAAGAATTAAGTAGTTCGCTAATTAAAGATTTTGTTGAATTATTCATGATAAAAAAAGAAAACTTAGAAAAAACAAGCTCTTGGCCAATCGTTGAAGCAAAAAAAATGCTTAGAGAAAGAAAATCTTTTTTAGAAAAAAAAGGTAAAATTACACTACAGACTGGGTATGGCCCAAGTGGACTTCCCCACATAGGAACATTTGGAGAAGTTGCTAGAACTTCTATGATGGTTAATGCGTTAAAACAATTAACTGATCTTCCAACAGAAATTATCACTTTTTCTGATGATATGGATGGTCTTAGAAAAGTACCAGACAATGTACCCAATAAAGAATTGTTAGAAAAAAACCTTCATAAACCTTTGACAGACGTACCAGACCCCTTTGAAAAATATAATAGTTTTGGTGAACATAATAATGAGAAATTAAAAAAGTTTTTAAATAATTTTAATTTTAAATATAATTTCAAGAGCTCTACTCAATTGTATAAATCGGGTTTTTTTAATCCAACACTTCAAATTATTTTAGATAATTATGATGGAATAATGAATATCATTATGCCTACTTTAGGAAAAGAACGGCAAAAAACTTATTGTCCATTTCTTCCTATTTGTCCAGAAACAGGACATGTTTTGGAAATTCCAGTTAAAAAAATTGATAATTCTAAGTCTAAAATTGTGTTTGATAATAAAGGTAAAGATTTAGAATCAAGTATATTAGATGGTCATTGTAAACTTCAGTGGAAAGTCGATTGGGCCATGAGATGGTATGCGTTAGATGTTGACTTTGAAATGTACGGAAAAGATCTGATAGAAAGTGCAATATTATCCACTAAAATTATTAAACTAATTGGAAAAAAAAACCCATCTGGTTTTGCTTATGAACTCTTTTTGGATGAGAAAGGGGAAAAGATTTCTAAATCAAAAGGAAATGGAATAACAATCGAGCAATGGTTGGAGTACGCCTCACCAGAAAGTTTATCATTATATATGTATCAAAATCCAAAAAGAGCTAAAAAACTTTATAATGAGATAGTTCCAAAAGCGGTAGACGAATATTTGGAATTTATTGAAAAGGCTAAAACTCAAGATGAGCTTCAGTTACTGATGAATCCAGTATGGCATGTTCATAATGGTAGTGTCCCAAAAGAAAAAATGATTATGTCATTTTCTATGTTATTAAATCTTGTAGAAACAAGTAATGCGGAAAATAAAGAATTATTATGGAAGTTCGTAAAAAAATATAAGGAAAATATTTCTGAAAAAGATCACCCCATTTTTGATAATCTAGTTGGTTATGCTATTAAATATTTTAACGATGTAATAAAAACCAAAAAAAAATATAAAATACCTGATCAAATAGAAAAAAAAGCACTAGAGGCTCTAATATCAACCTTAGATAAATGTAATGACAAGATGTCTCCCGAAGAAATTCAAACTTTAATTTATTCAACAGGAAAAGAAAATGGGTATTCAGAAAATTTGAGAGACTGGTTTAAATTAATTTATGAAGTTGTATTTGGAGTCGAAAATGGCCCTCGAATGGGTTTTTTTATAAGTTTTTTTGGTGTTAAAGAAACTAAAGATCTTATAATAAATAAAATTAAATAATGTTTTCAAATTTAAGATCTCTAATTTTTAAACTTGATCCAGAGACAGCCCATGGTTTGGCAATAAAGTCATTAAAATTTAATTTCGTGCCAAATGTTTTGGATAAAAATAAAAATAGCCATTTATTTAAGACTAAATTATTTGAAAAAGAGATAGAAAATCCAATTGGAATGGCAGCAGGATTTGACAAAAATGCTGAGGTTTATAATTCTTTATTTAAATTGGGATTTGGTTTTGTGGAGGTGGGCACAGCTACACCTCTTAAACAATATGGTAACCCCAAGCCAAGAGTTTTTAGATTAGTCGAAGATGAGGCATTAATTAATAGATTGGGTTTTAATAATTTAGGTGCAAAAAACATTGTTGATAGGATCTCAAATAATAAACCAATTGGTTTACTTGGAATTAACATAGGTCCTAACAAAGATACAAATGATAGATTGAAGGATTATGTTGAATGTTTAAAAACCTTCCATGAATTTGCAGACTATATTACGATTAATATTTCATCTCCCAACACCGAAGAGCTGAGAAACTTTCATGATCAGGAAAAATTAAATAGTTTATTAAATATAATCAATAGTGAAAAAACAAAACTAAATTCAAAAATTCCAATTGTAGTAAAAGTCTCACCAGATATTAAAGATAAGGAAATACCCAAAATTTCTGATGTTCTTTTAAGCAATAATATAAAAGCAGTCATTTTATCGAACACCTCTGACTCTACTCGAGATAAATTAAATGACATTCAAAAGCATCAAAAAGGAGGTTTGTCAGGTAAACCAATAGAAGAAAAATCTACAATGCTGATTAATAAATTTTATAAAACTCTTGGTAATAAAATTAAAATTATTGGAGTTGGTGGAGTAGACTCTGGAATAAGTGCGTACAATAAGTTTTTAGCTGGCGCGAGTTATGTTCAACTTTATACAGGTATGGTATACAGAGGGCCAAATATTGTAAACCTTATTAAAAAAGAGCTTAAGGAATTATTGATAAGAGATGGAGTTAAACATTATAGTGAAATCATAGGGAAAAAAACAACTTCTTAAATTTTATAAACTTGACGCAATCATCAACTCACTTTATATAGTCGAAAATATTATGTCAAAAAAATGTGAACTTACCGGCAAAATTCCCCTTAAAGGTCATAACGTTAGTCATGCTAATAATAAGACAAAGAGAAGATTTTTACCTAATTTAAAAAAAGTAAAATTTACAAGTGAACTTTTAAAGAGAAGCATGAAACTTACTGTAAGTAATGCTGGTGTAAGATCTGTAGATAAAAAAGGAAGTTTTGACGAGTTTTTAAAGACTGTAAAAAATAAAAATTTGTCTCCAAGATTAAAGAAGATGAAAAAAAGTTTATTAATAAAGTCTCCATTTCAAAAAAAACAAGTTCAATCTAAGACAGCTTAATGAATAAAATTTTTTTTATACTCTCATTTTTAATGGGAGCAGTTGTTTTAGCATCTAATTATTTAGTTCAGTTCCCTATAAAATATTATGGTTTAGAAGAAGTATTAACTTATGGAGCTTTTAGCTATCCGATTGCTTTCTTGATCACAGATTTAGCCAACAGATCTTTTGGCAAGATAGTTGCCAGAAAAATTGTTTATATTGGTTTTGCTATAGGTATTAGCTTTACGCTTTTATTCTCAACAAACTTTACAGACTTGATATCTATAAGAATTGCAATTGGATCGGGTACTGCCTTTTTAGTTGCCCAACTCTTAGATGTTCAAATTTTTGATAAATTGAGAAAAAAAGAATGGTTTGTTGCACCTTTAACGTCATCTTTGATAGGTTCAACAATTGATACGTTTATATTTTTTTCAATATCTTTTTATGGAACAGGCATTCCTTGGATCACATTGTCTTTAGGAGATTTAAGTGTAAAAATTTTTGTTGCTTTAATGATGTTAATCCCTTTCAGACTACTGCTGAAAACACTTAAACCAGTTTAGATTTAATATAAATATTTATAAGATAATATTTTATAAGCCAACTTTGCTACTAGAAAATTATAGGAATTAAATCCTTTGATCGGTGCGAGCTCATTGATATCTGCGCCAACGATGTTTGAGTTTTTGGCTGCAATCTTAATTATATCTAAAACTTCATCCCATAATAAACCGCCAGGTTCAGGTGTTCCAGTTGCAGGCATGATACTCGAATCTAATCCATCTACATCGAAAGTTAAATAAACAGTCTTATTTTTAATAAGTTTTTTAAATTTTTTTAAATTCCATTTTGCCTTATCTTTTGCCCAAAAAATACTAATTCTAGATTTATTTTTTTTTAAAAAAGGTATCTCCTCTTTAGAAATATTTCTAATTCCAAATGAGATTATTGAAACGTTTTTATAATCTAAACATCTTCTGATAGCAGATGCGTGTGAAAATTTTTCACCATTATAACTTTCTCTTAAATCTGCATGAGCATCGAAATGTAAGAGGCAGATATTTTTATGTTTTTTAACAAATGGAACAATACATCCTGGTGTGATTGAATGTTCCCCACCAAAAGTCATTGGAAAAAGTTTATTATTAAGAATTTCTTTATTTATGTTAGATATCTTTTTTAAAGCTTTTTTAATATTTTTATCAATCTTAAAAGGTTTTAAAGTTTTAATTCCTATTTTTTTGTAAGGTTCACAATTTAATTCCTCATCATATAATTCAACTTGATGTGAAGCTTTAATTATCTCTTTTGGGCCATTTTTAGTTCCACCACCATAACTCACAGTTTTTTCCAGACCAAAAGGAACAATTACAACTTTTTCTTTGAAATTGAACTTATTATCTATTCCAAGAAATCCTTTTTTATTTGAAAGATATTGCAATGTTTTATCCAAAAATTTTTGTAAAGTTTTTTCTATCTCTATTTTTCCATTCACCTTTATGATATGCATCACTTGCAATCAAAGGTAATACACTTGTTGCCTCAGCAAAAACCATTTGTTCTTTCGTGACATCAACTTTACCCCATGAACTTGCCTCTTTTAAAGTTGAACTGCTACACGCACCATCTCTTGAGTCTGCTACAGTAATTTGCACAGCATATTTATGCATTTCAACATCTTTACCTAAAAGTTCAGCACATATGACTGTGTCCTGAATAAAATTTTTTGGCACTCCGCCACCTATCATAAATAATCCAGAACCTTTTGATCTAATTTTTATTTCAGTTAATTCTCGAAATTCTCTTACAGAGTCTATTGTAATATGAGATTTCGGACTCTTTTCTTGATGAATTACTAAACCAAAACCAGCGCTAGAGTCTGTAAAAGCAGGACAGAATATTGGCACATTGTGATCATAGGCAGTTTCAATTAAAGACTCTTTCTTCACTGAGTTTTTTTTAAGATATTTTCCCATTTCGTGAATAAATTCCCTAGAGGTATAGCTTCTAGGCTCCAAGTTATCAGCTATTTCACAAATTTTCTTATCACAAATTTGTAATTCATCTTCGTCGATGTAAGTATCGTATATTCTATCAATATAATTTTTTCTGAGTTCAGTATCATCTTGAAATTGAGAGCCTTGATAATGCTTAAATCCTAATGCCTCAAAAAAATCCATATCAATTATCGAAGCACCAGTTGCAACGATTGCATCTACCATATTGTATTTGACTAAATCTTTGTAAATATTCATACAACCAGCTGCTGAGGTCGAACCAGCTAAAGTAAGAAAAATTGTACAATCTTTATCTTTTAACATTTCATTATAGATGTTTGCTGCATTTGCAGTTTCTCTTGATACAAATGACATTTTCTCCATTGATGAAATAATTTTTCTAGAGTCAAAAGATGTAATATCTATATGTTCAACTGGATTTTTAAGAAAGTCTTTTTTACTATTATGTCCTAGATTTTTGTTTTTTGACATTAAGCAACTAAAGTATCTTTGTTGCTGTCTTTGTTATAGAGGCTCATTATAGCATTATCTTCAACTTCATAAATTTTATCAGAATAGAAACCATTAAACTGTGTTCTAAAGGTAAGGCCGTATGAACCTAATTGACCAAGTTCTATATAATCATTTTCTTTAATATTATTAGGTAAAAGGAAAGGACCTTTCATGTAATCCATGCTGTCGCATGTTGGTCCATAAAAATCAAATGCAGTTAATTTTTTTGAAATAATTTTGTTTGAATTATCTTTTATCATTTTAGATGGAAAAACAATATTTGGTGTTCCTGCATCAAAAAGTGTTCCATAAGTTCCATCATTTATATAAAGTTTTTGTTTTTTTCTTAAGTTAACCCGAACTATAGTTGAACCACTTTCAGCAACTAAGGCTCTACCTGGTTCACAAATTATTTCTGGTAATTTTTCAATCTTTAAATTTTCTAAACCTTTCTTAATTTCATCAAAATAACTCTCTAAAGAGGGTGGAATTAAATCTGGATAGATAGTTGGAAAGCCGCCTCCTATATTTAAATAATCAGGAACAATTTTCGTTTTCTTTATTATATTTGCAATTTCGGAAATCCCTTTTGAGTATGAAATTGGATGCATACATTGCGATCCTACATGAAAACTTAATCCAATCTTTTTTGAATGTTGTTTTACTAATCTTAAAAGTCCTGCCGCCTCTGAATTTATAGCACCGAATTTTTTTGATAAGTCAATTTCGGCATGTTCATTTGATACAGCCACCCTTACAAATAATTCTAAATCTTTTGCATTGCTGGTGCTCTCAATAATTTTTATTAATTCATCTTTAGTATCAAGTGCAAATGTTTTCACTCCATATTTAAAGTATGCTTCACTTACATCTTCTCTACTTTTAATTGTGTGCATGAAAGAACACTTAGATATTTGATCAAATTTTCTGACTGCTTTTATCTCCTCCACTGAGGCAACATCAAATTGATTAATACCACTTTTTAGTAAAGTTTTAATTACCTCAGGATGAGGATTTGTTTTGACAGCATATAGAATTTTACCTGGAAAGTTTTTTTGAAAAAATTTAGAAGCTGAAAGAATAGATTTCTTTCTAATACAATAAACCGGTTTGTCTGGTCTCAGTTGATTAACTAGTTCTTCAACCGACTTAAATTTTTGCATTTTTCATGCCCCCCAAAAAAAATTTAACAAAAAAAAGTCTTTTTATTTAAAAAACTTTAATGAATCGAGCAATTAATTCAATACTTACCTAATGTAAAGCAAATAATGACCTATTGAATTGTGGAAAAAAATTCCCATATCATTCACATGAAAAACGAAGGCGCATTACAAAATTTAGCTGATTTCAACAATAAATCACTATTAATTGTTGATGATGACAATCCATTTAGAGAAAGATTGGCTAGGGCAATGGAAAAAAAGGGTTTTGAAGTTATTCAAGCTGAAGGTGTGCAAAAAGGAATTGATACAGTCAAAGCAAAAAAACCAGGATTCGCTGTTGTTGATTTGAGACTGGGTGATGGTAATGGTTTGGAAGTTGTTAAACAAATACAAACCTCTAATCCTGAAAGTAGAATAATAATGTTAACTGGATATGGAAATATTCCAACTGCTGTTGCAGCAATAAAAGAGGGTGCAATCGATTATTTGGCTAAACCTGCAGATGCAGATGATGTTGAAAAAGCTCTTTTAGCTGATCCTGCTAAAAAAGCGGCTCCACCTGAAAATCCAATGTCAGCAGATAGAGTGAAATGGGAACATATACACAGAGTTTTTGAATTGTGTAACAGAAATGTTTCAGAGACGGCAAGAAGACTAAAAATGCACCGAAGAACTCTTCAAAGAATTTTATCTAAAAGATCACCTAAATAAGTTTTCTAAATTTTAAAATTTTCTTAGCAATAAGCACTAGTAAAGCAATCTTAAATATTTCAGCTAATAGAAAAGGCTTAACACCTAAATCGAATATAGGTTTGTCCCAACCGATTAGTGTTCCTAACCACAAAATACCAAAAATATAGATTGTTGATACTGCAAGTATAAGTTTTGAGAAAATGATTAAAAAATTATCTTTTAATTTTACAAAAGAAGCAAAAAAACAAGCTGAAAGAAATCCAATTAGATATCCCATTGTTGGACCTGTAAAATAAGCTAAACCTATTCCTCTTTCTGGGGAATTTGAAAACACGGGAAGACCTGCAATTCCTTCAATTAAATATAAACCAATTGTCGCAACACCTATTTTATATCCAAAGCTTATTCCAATAAATAGAACTACAAAAGTTTGCATTGTCATTGGAACTGGATAGAAAGGAATTTTAATTTTCGCAGAGACAGCAAGTAACACAGAACCTAAAAAAATTACAAGTATTGATTTAATTATTTGGGCTTGTGTATTTTGCTTTATAAGTTCCATAAAAAATAATACTCTTATTTCTGTCTATAATCTATATTAATTTCTAATGGGAAAAATTAAAAAAACAGATCATTTTTATTTAATTGATGGATCAGGTTACATTTTTAGAGCGTATTATGCGTTACCACCATTAACGCGTAAAAGTGATGGATTACCGACGGGTGCAGTGAGTGGTTTTTGCAGTATGCTTTTTAAACTTCTAGAGGACTCAAAGTCAAATCAAAATTTACAAAAACCAACACATTTTGCAGTTATATTTGACTCTGCTAGAAAAACTTTCAGAAACGAAATTTATAGTGATTACAAAGCTAATAGAGCTGAAGCACCTGATGATTTAGCTCCTCAATTTGATTATATCAGAAAATCAGTATTAGCTTTTAATTTACCTTCATTGGAATTGATAAATTATGAAGCTGACGATTTAATTGCAACGTATGTTGAAATGATTTTAAAAGAAGGTGCAAAAGTAACAATAGTGTCCTCCGATAAGGATTTAATGCAATTATATAAAAAAAACGTTCGAATTTATGATCCAATGAAAAATAAGTTTATTTCAGAGGAAGATATTAAAAATAAATTTGGTGTTGGTGCAAGAAAGGTAATTGATGTCCAGGCTTTAGCTGGTGATAGTAGTGATAATGTACCAGGAGTTCCTGGAATTGGTGTTAAAACAGCTGCAGAATTAATTAATAAATATGGAGACCTTGAAAAACTTTTAAAATCTGCTCATGAAATTAAACAAAACAAAAGAAGAGAAACACTCATTGAGAATAAAGATAAGGCTTTAATAAGTAAAAAACTAGTGACATTAAAAAGTGATGCTCCAGTAAATAAAAATCTAACTGATCTTGAATTAAAAAGTATTGATAAAGATAAACTCTATAAATTTTTGAGGGAGATGGAATTTAATAGATTGTTGAGTTCAGCTATCTCTGCATATGGAGAACCAAATTTAACAAGTATCAAAAACGAGGTTAAAATTGAAAAAAATCAAAAAGCAATCAATAAAAAAGAATATTATCTAATTGAAAATTTGGAACAAATCGACAACTGGATAACTGAAGCTGAGGAGTTAGGTGAAGTTGCAGTAGATACCGAGACAAATTCATTAGATCCTCATCAGGCAGATCTAGTCGGTGTTTCATTAAGCTCAAAAGTTGGAAAAGCTTGTTATATTCCTATCGGTCATAAATCTAACAAATGTATCGAAAAAGATTTAGTTTTAAAAAAGTTAAAACCTTTACTTGAGGATCCTAGTATCAAAAAAATAGGTCAAAATATAAAATTTGATTTTATAGTTTTTTTCAAACATGGAATTAATATGACTTCAATGGAAGATACTATGCTGATGTCCTATGTTCTTGATGCAGGAAAAAATAGACATAATATGGATACATTGTCAGAAATTCATTTAAACCATAAAACAATATCTTTTAAAGATTTAGTTGGCACAGGAAAAAAGGAGATTAATTTCAGTGAAGTAGATGTTGAAAAAGCCAAAGATTACGCAGCCGAAGATGCTGATATTACATTTAGATTATACAAAAAATTTCAAAAAAGTTTGAAGGATGAAAAAATGATAAATATTTACGAGATATTTGAAAAGCCTTTATTAAAAATTCTTGCTTTTATGGAAATTGAGGGAGTTAAAATAGATAATAAATTTTTAAAATCATTATCCACTAAATTTGAAAAAAAGATCGTTAAAATTCAAAACGAAGTTTTTAAAATATCTAAAAAAGAATTTAATATTGCATCACCAAAACAACTTGGGGAAATATTATATAATGATCTTAAAATTGCAGATTTAAAAAAAACAAAAAAAGGGAGTTTTGCAACAAGCGCTTCGGTTTTAGAAGATTTAGCATTTAAAGGTCATAAGTTTCCCCAATTAGTATTGGATTGGAGACAGGTATCTAAATTGAAAAATACCTACTCAGATTCCTTGCCGGAACACATCAATCCTAACACACAAAGAGTACATACTTCTTTTTTATTAGCAGCTACTACAACTGGCAGATTAGCGTCAAGCGATCCTAACTTACAAAATATTCCGATTAAATCCGAGGATGGTAAAGATATCCGTAAAGCATTTATAGCTAAAAAAGATCATGTTTTAATTTCTGCAGATTATAACCAAATTGAGATGAGAATTTTAGCTGATTTGGCTGACGTGAAAGGATTAAAAAAAGCTTTTAAAAACAACGAAGATATTCATTCACTCACAGCTAGTCAAATTTTTAATGTTGATATAAAAAAAGTAAATCAAGATCAGAGAAGGAAAGCTAAAGCTATAAATTTTGGAATTATTTATGGAATTTCACAATATGGATTGGCAAAACAAATTAATGTCACAAATCATGAAGCTGAGGAATTTCTTAATGCTTATTTTTTGAAATTTCCTGAAATAAAAATTTATATGGACCGAACAATAAAGTTTTGTAGAAAAAGTGGATTTGTGAATAATATTTTTGGAAGACGATCACATTTTATTAATATCAACGATAAAAACTATAATATTAGAAATTTCCAAGAGCGCGCAGCAATTAATGCTCCAATTCAAGGTTCCGCGGCAGAAATAATGAGATTAGCCATGATAAGACTTAATAAAAAATTAAGTGATCAAAAAAATCAAAAAACAAAAATGTTATTGCAAATCCATGATGAGTTAATTTTTGAAGCTCCCAAAGAAGAAGCAAAAAGAATCAGTAAAATTATAATTGATGAAATGTCTAGTGTTGTTAAGAGTGAACAGCATTCTTTTTCCATACCTTTAACAGTTGATCTAAATACCGGAGAAAATTGGGGTACACTTCATTAATTTAATTGCCCAAATTAGAACAATTTAGTATTTTTATAATTGAGTATGCAGAAACAAACAATTGCCCTTGTCGACGATGATAGAAATATTTTAACAAGTCTGAGTATAGCTTTAGAGAAAGAGGGATTTAAAGTTCAAACATATATTGATGGTGAAAGCGCTTTAATTGGGTTAACTAGAACCCCACCGGATCTTGCAATTGTTGACATTAAAATGCCAAAAATGGATGGAGAAGAACTACTTAAAAAGCTAAGAAAAAAAACTTCATTACCAGTTATTTTTTTGACTTCAAAAGATGATGAAATTGATGAATTACTTGGATTGAAGTTAGGGGCAGATGATTTCATAAAAAAATCAGGAGGCTTTTCAATTAAGGTGTTGATTGAGAGAATAAGAGTGCAACTTAGAAAGAAAGACTCAAAAGAAATTATAGAGGAAAACAAAAGTATAATATCTCATGGTAAGTTAAAACTAGATCCCTCACAATTAGAGTGTGAATGGAATGGCAAACAATTGCCAGATAAACTTACTACGACTGAATTTTTATTAGTTAAGGAATTAGCAAAAAGACCAGGTATAATTAAAGAAAGAGCTCAGTTGATGGACATAGCATATAGAGAAGATACCGATATAGAGGACAGAACAATAGATAGTCATGTTAAAAGAATAAGAAAAAAATTTAAAAAGGTTGACCCTGAATTTTCAGCTATAGAAACTAGATATGGAAGTGGATATAGGTGGAATGTTAGCTGATGTTAAGCAACCTTCTTAAAAACTTATCTATATTAAAAAAATTTTTATTTATAAATTTTATTTTTTTTACAATTATTGGAATTTTCCTTTTTATTTACTTAAAAAATGTTCAACCAAATTTGATAAAAAAAAAATCATCTAATCACATTGAAGTGATTAATAATACAATTGATAATTTGACAAGATTAAATGTCGAATTTGTAGAAGATGATATCAGGAAATTTCTTTTTTCCACAAGATTTCTTTTTCAAAATTTAGATAGAGTGATATTTTTTGATAATCAACTAAACTTAATTGGTGATACAGATACCTTAGATCTTGATCCAAGATCATTTTCACAAAGATTAGATATTGTTGAATTTGAAGTGTTAACTGAAAAAAAAACTAAAGAAATCACTGAGAAAAAAAATATTGATGTTGGAAATAATAACGTTGTTTCTCTTAATGATGTACTTTTAAATTATGCATCTTCTAAAAATTTTGGAACACCTTTTACTTTTACCCAAGAAGAGTTCAATAAATTTAAGCTGACAACAATTAAAAATGTAATGCAAAAAGGTGAAAACATTGGTTATTTAGCTATTACAGAAAATGCAAACGATGTTAAAGCAGCTATAGATGAAAGAAAGACTTTTGTAATTAGAACTGCTTTAGCTATTGGTTTGGTAATATTAATTTTCTCCTTTGTTTTAAATAGATATTTCTTAAAACCAATTAAAAATTTAGTAACGTACACTGAAACAATCAGAAATAAAGATCCGAAAGTTACTAATCTTGATATTTTAAAAAAAAGAAATGACGAACTAGGATTACTCTCAAAATCACTAGATGATATGACGAATGAATTAACTAAAAGGATTTCACATGCTGAAAATTTTTCAACAGATTTAGTTCATGAAATAAGAAATCCATTAGCTTCTCTCAAGAGTGCTTCTGAAATTTTACATGATACGACTGATGTTGAGCAAAGGATTAAATTAATTGATATTTTGAGTCATGATGTTCAAAGGATTGAAAGATTAATTACAGATTATTCACAAATGCTAAAAGATGAAGTTGCATTAAGTAAAGAAAAAATTAAAAAACTTAACATCGAGCCAATTATTAAATCAGTCGTAGATGATTTTAATAATATTTATAAATTAAAAAGAGGAATAAATATTTCTTATTCGAACGATGGAAAAAACCAATATTTGATAAATGGAATAGAAAATAGGATTGAACAAATAGTTGCTAATCTTTTGGATAACGCAATATCTTTCAGTGGTGATAATAAAGATGTAATTGTTAAAGTTTCAAAATTAGAAAATGATAAAGTTTCAATCAATATTTTAGATGAAGGACAAGGATTTAAAGAAAAAGATACTAATAAAATATTTAAAAGATTTTATAGTAATAGACCTGATAAATTTGGACAACATTCAGGACTTGGTTTAAATATAGTTAAAAATTTAGTCGATTTACATAATGCTACAATAAGAGCATCTAACAGATTAGACAAAAAAGGAGCAAGTATGGAAATTATATTTCCAAATGCTTAAAGAGTTCTATTGATTAATTAATTCTTTATTGTTAGAAGACGCACCATGGAAGATTTCAAAGTTAAAGATTTGACCCAAGCTGAGTTTGGAAGAAAAGAAATTTCAATAGCAGAGAGTGAAATGCCTGGCTTAATGGCTTTAAGAGAAGAATACTCTGGAAAGTCACCGCTAAAAGGAGCAAAAATTATTGGATGTCTGCACATGACTATTCAAACAGCTGTTTTAATTGAAACACTTGTTGCTTTAGGTGCAGAGGTGAGATGGTCATCATGTAACATTTTTTCAACTCAAGATCATGCAGCGGCTGCAATCGCCAAAGCTGGGATACCAGTATATGCTTGGAAGGGAGAAACTGAAGAGGAATATATTTGGTGTATTAAACAAACTATTGAGGGTAAAAAAAATTGGGCGCCTAACATGCTTTTAGATGATGGAGGAGACCTCACTGCAATGATGCATCAAGAGTATAAAGAATTACTTAAAAATGTGAAAGGTGTTTCAGAAGAGACAACAACAGGCATTAAAGCTCTTAATAAAATGGAAAAAGATAAAACTTTGTTAGTGCCTGCAATAAATGTAAATGATTCTGTCACCAAATCTAAATTTGACAATCTCTATGGATGTAGAGAGAGTTTAGTTGATGGCATAAGAAGAGCTACAGATGTTATGATGTCTGGAAAAATTGCCATAGTTGCTGGATTTGGAGATGTTGGTAAAGGAAGTGCTGCATCTTTAAGACAAAGTGGTGCTAGAGTATTAGTTACAGAAGCTGATCCAATTTGTGCATTACAAGCAGCAATGGAGGGTTACGAAGTAGTTTTGATGGAAGAGGCAATTAGCAAAGCTGACATCGTCGTTACAGCAACTGGTAACAAAGATATTGTTACAGCCGATCATATGAGAGAAATGAAAGATAGGGCAATTTTGTGTAACATAGGACACTTTGATAACGAAATTCAAGTTGAAGCTTTGAAAAATTATAAATGGACTGAAGTAAAACCTCAAGTTCACGAAATAGAATTACCAAGTAAAAAAAGGATTATTTTATTAGCAGAAGGTAGATTAGTTAATTTAGGTTGTGCCACAGGTCATCCAAGTTTTGTAATGAGCGCATCGTTTACTAACCAAGTGATTGCCCAGATAGAGCTTTGGAATAATCATAAAAACTATGAGAACAAAGTTTATGTTTTACCAAAACATTTAGATGAGAAGGTTGCCACCCTTCATCTTAAGAAAGTTGGAGCAAAATTAACCAAATTATCAAAAGAACAGGCGGACTATATAAGTGTAGGAGTCGAAGGTCCTTTTAAACCTAATGCCTACCGCTATTAAAAGTGATAAAATAGATTTATCTTCAGAAAAAGAAACAGAGGAACTTGCCAGTGCATTTATAAAAAAAATCAAGCCTGGATGCTTTATTTTTTTATATGGTGAAATCGGAGTAGGAAAAACTACTTTTATTAGATATCTTATTAATCAATTTCAAAAAAATAATAAATTGGAGATAACAGAAGTTACGAGTCCCACTTTCAATTTGTTAAATGAGTATCAAATAAATGATTTCAAGATAAATCATTATGATTTATTTAGATTAAAATCTACTGAGGAAATTAAAAGTTTAGATTTATTTGAGGATAATAAAAACATAATTACTTTAGTAGAATGACCACAAATGATTAAAGAACCCCCAAAAAATTTGATAGAATTAGTTTTCGAGTATGGAAAAGATCACAAAACTAGATCTGTGCAAATTAAAGGTTTATAGCTTCTATTCCTGAATGCCAAGATTAATAAAAATAAAGGGGGATGCATCTTTTAGACGTTTTTTTAGAAAAAAAGTAAATGGTAAATCCTCCATCGTTGTTTATGCCAAAAAAGAAAAATTTAAAAATTTACTTGTATACGATGCAATAAATAAAATTTTAAACAGGAACAAAATTTTAGCACCACGATTATATACCCAGAGATATGATAAAAATTTCATTGAAATAGAAGATTTTGGAAATGAAACTGTTTTCAAAACATTAAGAAAAAAGGGTAAAAATAAACTAAGCTATTTTAATCGAATAATTGAATTGTTAATACAAATACAATCTATCAAACATAGAAAAGTAAAAAATTTTAGAAATCAAAATTATATAATTCCAAAATATGATAAAAAGGTTTTAATAAATGAAGCAAATTTATTTTGTGATTGGTATGCAAAAAATAATTTATCAAAATTAAGAAAAAAAAAATTTTGTAAAAAATTTAAAAAGATTATTAAAGAATTAACTTTGAAATTAAAATTAAAAGATAATATTTTCGTCCACAGAGACTTTCATGTTTCAAATTTAATGTTAGTTAAAAACCAAATAGGTCTTATTGATAGTCAGGACGCATTAATTGGTAACAAAGCTTATGATTTAGCCTCTTTAATAGATGATGTGAGACTAAAAACTTCTAACTCTTTTAAGGAGAAAATTTTTAAGTTTTATACAAAAAAACAAAAAAACTTGGATGTTAAAAAATTCAAGAATGATTTTGAAATATTATCAGTTTTAAGAAATCTTAAAATAATTGGAATATTTACCCGCCTAGCACTCAGGGATAGAAAAAAAAATTACTTAAGATTTATTCCTTATACATGGCAACTGATTAATATGCGAATTGATCAAAATCAGACATTCATTGATTTGAAAAATTTATTAAGTCAAAATTTTAAAAAGATTAAATGAGAATTAAAACAGCTTTGATATTATGCGCAGGCTTCGGATCGAGGTTAAATCCACTTACTTTAAAGACACCTAAACCTCTTTTGAAATTAAATGATAAAACAATGTTAGAAGTCTGCATAAATTTAACTTTGAAATTGGGTGTTCAAAAAATTTTTATCAACACATTTCATTTAGGTGATCAAATCTCAAAATTTATTGAAAATAAAAACTTTCCAATAAATATTCAAATAATCAAAGAGGAAAATGAGATACTTAATACAGGTGGAGGAATATTAAATTTGATAAATTATTCTGATGACAACGATTTTATAATTTTTAACCCTGATACTTTATGGCACAAAGATTATCTTCATGAAATCATTCAAATGCAAAATTTTTATTTTTCTAATAAACTAAATAATGTTCTCCTGCTATCAAATAAAGAATTAAGTTTTGATAAAAATTTTTTAGGTGATTTTACATTGGAAAATAACTTGATAAAAAAAAATGAAAAAAACGATTTGATATATATTGGTTGTCAAATTCTAAACAAAAGTTTATTTAAAGAATATAGTGTCTCAAATTTTTCTATTACAAAAATATGGGATAATTTACGAAGTGAAAATAAATTAAATGGTTTCCAAAGTAAAAAAAAATTTTATCATTTAACAAATTTAGATGTCTTCAAAAAACTAAAAGATCTTTAGCTCTTTCCTTATCAAGATATTCACATTTTGCTATTGCAAAATTTTCTCTAAATTCTATCAACATAGGGTTTCCAGTGGGTATTTCTAAATTAGAAATTTGTTTATTATCTAAATTAAATAAATTCTTACATAGAGCCCTAATAGAGTTTCCGTGTGCAGATATTAAAACATTATTATTTTTTAAATTTTCTTTCACGTGTCCCTCAAAAAAATTAATAACTCTTTCATAAGTGTCTTTTAAAGACTCAGTGTCAGGTAATAATTCTCTCGGAATTTGTTTATAAGTTTCAATATTAAGTGGATGATATGGACTTTCCTTTTTTAGTGGATCTGGTCTTAGATCCCATGATCTTCTAAACTCATAAATTTTATCCTCGCCAATTTTTTTACTCATTTCAATTTTATTCAAACCAGTTAGTGCTCCGTAATGTCTCTCATTCAATTGCCAAGCTTTAGTAAAATTTTTTTTATCATCTAATTCTTGTTGAATTATTTTAAGAGTATTATTTGCTCTTAATTGAAGAGAAGTGTAATAAAAATCAATTTTGATGTTTTTGTTTTTCAATAAAAATCCTGCTTTTTTTGCCTCCAATATACCTTTTTCAGTCAAATCAACATCAACCCAACCAGTAAATTTTTTCTCTAGATTCCAAGTACTTTGTCCATGCCTGACTAATATTAAAAAACTCATATAATTATGTTTAAATTAAATTTATAAATAAAACTATCAAATTAAATGATAAATTTTTTTTCAAAATTTAAAATATTTTTTTATGTAATTAATTTATTGTTAATCATCTTATATTTATTCCCTGGGAGTTTATTTGGATGTGTTTTTTTTGATAATTGTAAAGTTCAACCACAAATTACATCAGATTTTATAATATCATCTAACCACTTTTACGCTTTCGGATTGGTTACTATTTTAGGATATTTAACTTTTTTAAATTCAGAAAAATTAAAACTAGTTTTATATTATCTCTTAATAATTTCAGTTTTATTAGAGGTGTTTCATATATTAATTCCTGAAAGGAGTTTTCAGTGGTCAGATCTGTTTGGAAATTTATTAGGGGTGATAGTTGTAATTTTTCTTAAGAATCTTATAAATAAGTATGGGATCACTAAAAAATAAATTTGTAATCTTATTTATTTTTTTCTTAACAGGATGCTCATCAATTCCATCAAATACTGCAAATAGTTGTTCAATATTTAATGAGCGTTATCTCTGGTACAAGTATGCAAAAAAAACAGAGCAAAAATGGGGTACTCCTATTTATATTCAATTAGCTATTATAAAAATGGAGTCAGATTTTGACTGGTTAGCTAAGCCAGCTAGACAAAAAATATTTAAAGTAATCCCTTATAAACGCCCATCAAGTTCATTTGGATATTCTCAGGCAGTAAAAGGGACTTGGGAACAGTATAAAAAAGAAACAGGAAATAAGTTAGCAACAAGAGCTAGATTTAAAGATAGTGTTGATTTCATTGGTTGGTATACTAGTAAATCAGAAACAATTTTAAAAATTTCCAAACAAGACGCTTTTAAACAATATTTGGCCTATCATGAGGGCTGGGGAAATTTTAAGCATTATAAAAAAAATAAAAAAGTTATTGGATTAGCTAAAAAAGTTGAGAAACAATCTAATATTTATAAAAAACAATTATTGAGTTGCAGCAATTCTTTAAATAAAAATAAATATATTATTTTTTAGAGAGTTCTTTTTTTAACTCCAGGTCTATTATATCAATCCTTTTGGTGTTTTTTGCTAAAGCTAAATACATAGATGGAGTAACGTATAATGTGAAAAAAGTTGAAATTATCATACCACCCAAGATGGTTGCTCCCACAGCTAATCTTGATCCTTCACCTGCACCCGGGCCAATATTCCCTATAACCAAAGGTATCATTGCGATCATTGTACTTAATGATGTCATAATGATAGGCCTAAATCTTACTGCACAAGCCTCTTTCACAGCTAATTCAATACTTTTTCCTGTAGTCCTTATTCGATTGGCATAATCAACAATTAAAATACTATTTTTAGTTGATATACCGATAAGTATTATCAAAGCGATCTGAGAAAAAATATTAACTGAACTATTTAAAAATAAAATAAATACTAAACCACCAAAAATTGCCAAAGGAACTGTTAAAACTATAATGAATGGATGAATGAATGAATTAAACGTTGCTGCCATCACCAAGTAAGCTGTGAGCAATGCGAGAGCAAAAATTATAAATAATTCATTACTAGTTTCTTTAATTTCCTCGGATTTTCCTTTCCAGGTAATTTGATTTTTTGGAGCCAAATCTGCCATGATACTCTCAAAGAATTTTATCGCCTCGGTTAAAGTGTATCCTTCATTAATATTTGCAGATATCGTGACTGCTCGTTGTCTATTGTATCTTGCAAGTTGTTTTGCTGAACCCTCCTCTTTAAAACTAACTAAATTTGATAAAGAAATTAGTTTTCCATTTGTTTCAGAACGAACAAATATTTTTGAAACTCCTTCTTTATTCCTTCTATCAGATAAATATTGCTGAACTACAATTGGGTATTCTTTACCTAATTTATTGAAAGTTGTAATTTTTTTTCCTCCATAAAGAGTTTCAAGTGTTTCTCCTATTGCTTTTGTTGATACACCTAAATCTTTAGCTTTATTTTTATTAATAACTAATTTCACCTCAGGTTTGTTTCGATTGTAATCAGACTCAATTCTTGAGAGACTTTTATTTGATCTTAATTTTCTAATTACTCTTTTTTGAATTTCTTCAAGTTCCTCATAGGTACTTCCATAAATAACCATTTGTACTGGCTTATTATAATTAGATACCCTGATTGATTGTGGAGATATTGGAAATGCAAGAGCTTGAGGTAATGTAACAATTTTTCCAATAGCCTCTCTTAAAACAACTTGCTGTCCTTTTTTCCTATTTTTCCAATCATCTAAAAGTGCAATTATGATAAAACTATTATATGAGTTTGCAGAACTCCCAAAGCCTGGTACTCTCATAATAAATCTTGAGTATGGACTATCTTCAGCTTGTAAAAGTGGAATTAATCTAGCTTCGACTTTTTGTGCTTGTTCTTGTGTGTACTCAAAAGAGCTTCCTTCATCCGTTGCGCCAATAATTAAATAAGCACCACGATCTTCCATTGGCAATAATTCTTTTTTAGAGAAACTAAACAATAATACGGAGCAAATAATTATAAATATAATAAAAGAACCTACTGATTTTGTTTTGTGAGCAATTACATCTAAAGTCTCTCTATAGAATTTTGAAAATCCTAAAAATATTTTTTCAAATTTTTGAATCAAAATCCTCTTTGAAGTCTTTTTATTTAAAAATTTACTAGCGAGCATTGGCGACAAAGTAAGAGCAACAAATGATGAGACAACTATTGAAAATGATAATGCAATTGCTGTTTCTCTAAATAATGTTCCTGAGATTCCCTCTATGAATATCAGTGGTAAAAATACAGCTACTAAAATCAATGTTGTTGCTATAATTGCAAATGAAATTTGTTTGGACCCTTTATAAGCAGCAACTAGTGGAGTTTCTCCATTTTCTATTCTTCGATATATCGCATCAGTCATAATAACCGAGTCATCAGTAATTATTCCAATCGCTAAAATAAAACTTAAAAGAACAAATATGTTTATCGATAATCCAAAAATATAAAGACCTAAAAAAGATGCTATTAAGCTTACTGGAAGAGCGATTGCTGGAACGACTACAGCTTTAAGATTTCCGAGAAATAAATAAATTATTAGCACTACCAATGCAAAAGCAATCAAAAGGGTTTTATATACCTCTTCAATAGCAGCCTCCACATAGTTCGCTCTATTAAATGAAACTCTTAAATCTAATTCACTTGGTAAAGATTTTTTAACTTCTATTATCTTTTTTTTGATTTCATTTGAAAGTTCGACTGTTGAAGCTCCACTTCTCGCATAAATACCAATACCCACTGTCCTTAAATTAACCTGATCTTTTGTTTGGGCCTTAAAAAGTGTTTTTTCTGAAACAGGTCCAAATTCAATATCAGCAACATCAGATAATAAAATGACTTTATTATTTGTTTTTTTGATTGGTAATTGTTTTATCGAATTTATGTCATTGTATGATTTATCTAAATTTAATGTTAGGTCAATGTTATCTGCCTCAAGAGTACCAGCTGGAAGACTTATATTTTCTCCGCGCATTGCAAGTTCGACTTCCTTAATAGTTAAATCATTTGCAGCAAGTTTAATTGGATCTATCCAAACTCTGATACTTAATTCTCTCAGACCACCAACAAGTATCCTTCCAACATTTTTAATACTAGAAAACTGATCCACTAAATATCTTTCTGCATAGTCACCTAATTCAAGATCACTCCAAGTTGCAGATGATAACGACAACCACATAGTTGTAGTAAAACCAGCTGCCCTTTTTAATATTTGAGGAGGATCAGATTCTGATGGTAAATTATCTACAACTCTCGCAACTCTCTCTCTTATATCGTTCGCAGCATTATCTAGATCAATGCTAGTATCAAACTCTACGTTGATTGTACTTCTTCCATTCTCAGATTTTGAGTCTATATTTTTTATGCCTTCAGCACCTCCAATAACATCTTCAACGACTTGAGTAACTTCTTGATCCACAATTGATGCTGATGCAGATTTATAATCTACTTGGACTTGGACTACAGGCGGTTGTATTCCATTGGGTAATTCTCTGACTGGTAATTTCCAAAAGACAAATAAACCAAAAATAATTAAGATTAAAGACATTACCCAAGAAACAGCTGGTCTTTTTATGCTTAGTTCAGTAATAAACATTTATTTTGTAATAGGTTTTATTTTTCCTCTAGGTCTTACTTTTTTCAATCCTTCCGCGACGATTATTTCCCCTTCACTTAATCCAGAAATTACCTCGATGTTTTTATTACTTCTTAGACCTGTTTTAACCTCAGTTTTATTTGCAACATTTTCGCCATTTATTTTGTAAACATAGGATTTGTCGCCTTCAATCATCACACTTGTATCAGGTACACTCAATGAGTTTCTTAGATTAAATTTAACGCTTACTTCTAAAAGAGATCCTGATATTAGTTCGAGATCATTATTTTGCACTTTAATTCTGGATAATATACTTCTTGTATCAGCGTTAATCCTGCTCGATACAAAATCAACTTCACCTGAAAAAGTTTTATCTTTAAAACTAGATAATTTTACGTTAACTGGAAGACCTTTTTTAATAGATGCCGAATAATTCTCTGGAATTTTAATGTCGGAGTAAATAGTTGAATTATCATCTAATGTTATGATGAATATATTATTAGATACAAGAATATCTTCCGTAAGACCAGTATAACCAAGTACTCCGCTGAATGGAGCTATAATATTTCCACTTTTCAACTTGATTAATACATCTCCTTTTTTAACAAAGTCTTTTAATTTTAAATCTTCAAAAAGATCATCTTTTTTTATTTTAAAAGTTTCAGATTTTTTTGAGATTGCAGTACCAAAGGTCTCTATTGTTTCAGCAAATTCCTTTTTTACCACTTCGGTGACAACTATTCCTGGAGGGGGTCTTTTACTAAATTTTTTTTTAAAATGATTTCCAATCATTGTTCTACCAATAATTACGGCTGCAATGATTAGAAAAAATATTAAAATAATTGATATAGTTTTAGTCGATCTTTTCATTTTTTTTAAATTAACCCGTATTCAGCCCAAGAGCCATCATAAATACAGGGTCGATATTTATCATTTATTAAAGAATAAGCTAGTGCCAAAACACACGCGGTGACCCCGGATCCACATGAAAAGACAATATTTTTATCATTTAAGTTTTTTAAGGAGGATTGAAAAATTTTTTCAAGTTCTTGTTTACTTCTAAAAGTTCTATCTTGATTAAGACAAGAGCCAAATGGTATGCAAACAGAATTTTTAATATTCCCACTTTTTAATCCCTCTCTAGGCTCTGGAACTCTCCCTTCAAATCTTTCTTTGCTTCTCGCATCAACAACTCTAAAATTTTGGGTTTCTATATTTTGATTAATTGAATCTTTGTTTTTTACTAATTCCTGATTTTCAAAACTTTTGTAGTCTGACTTCATAACTTTAGATAAATTATTTGTTACTTTTCTTTTTTCCTCCAACCATTTTTTTAAACCACCATTTAAAACATGAACTAGTTTAGGATCATGACCATAATAGATAAAATTAAACCAACAGCGACATGAGCTCACAACATCAGAATTATCATAAATAATAACCATATCCTCATTTTTAATTCCCATCTTTGAGACTATTTTTTCCCACTCATTTTTATTCACCAACATATGTGGAAGATTTGTTTTTTTGTCAGAATTATCATCAAGGTCAAAAAAAATGGACTCCGGGATATGTTGAGTTTTATACTCTTCAAAACCATTTCTTTTTGTTTGTGGCATATGCCATGAGCAATCAATTATTTTTACTTTGTCTTTGTTATTTTCGAGCCAATCAGTTTCTACTAATGACATTATCTCTTTTCTAAATATTTTTGATGATATTCTTCAGCAGTACAATAGTTTTTTAGTAGGGAAATTTTTGTTACAACTTTCCCTGATAACTTTTTATTAACCTGGTCAAAAACATCTTCTGCAATTTTTTTTTGATTGTCATTTAAATAAAAGATTTCACTTCTATATTGTGTACCAAAATCTGGTCCTTGAGAATTTAGTGTGGTTGGGTCATGAATTTCAAAAAAAATTTTTAAAATTTCTTCATAAGTAATTACTTTCTCATCAAAATCAATTTTAACAACTTCAGCATGATTTGTACTCCCTGTACAAACTTCTTTATAGGTGGTTTGTGAACTATTACCACCGCAATAGCCAACTTCAGTTTTGATAACACCATTAATTTTGCTGAATTTGATTTCAGGTCCCCAAAAACATCCAAGTGCTAAAACTGCTATTTCCATTGATTATGATTTAAATTAATTTACAAATTATTCGTATGCTTAGTAAAAATCAATTGGGATTTTTGTACATGTTTATGTCTGTTTGTGCATTTTCACTAATGGATATAATTGTCAAGTGGTCAGTCGATTATCCAATTGGACAGGTTTTATTTTTTAGAGGGTTTTTTGGAATACTATTTTATTTTTTCATTATACCAAGAGATAGACTTCACAATTTTTATCAAACCAAAAGACCAGGCTTGCATGCCCTAAGGTGCTTGTCGGGTTTAATTGCTTTAGTAGCAATTTTTATTGCTTTAAGAAAATTACCTCTCGCAACTGTGGTAAGTATTTCTTTTGCTGCTCCAATCTTTACAACTATATTTTCAATTTTTTTATTAAGTGAAAAAGTTGGCATTTATAGATGGTTAGCTGTTATAGTTGGTTTTATAGGAATATTAGTAATCACTGAACCAGGGATAAGTGAACTAAACATTTATTATATTTTTCCCATAATATTTTGTCTTGGTCTATCTTATGTAGCGATATCAATAAGACAGTTATCGACCACAGAACCAGTTTGGTTAATTTCATTCTATTTTTCATTATCAATAACCTTATTGAGTTTTTTAACTATTCCACAAGGATGGGTTATGCCTAATTTACAGGATTTTATTTTATTATCTTTTGTTGGCATTTTTGGAGGCGTTGCAAATTTATGGTTAGGTCAGTCATATAAATATTCAGAGGTTTCTTTGGTAACTCCTTTAAAATATTTAGCTCTTTTATTTGCAATAATTTTTGGATATTTCATTTGGGGTGAGGTTCCAACAATCAAAACTCTTCTTGGAGCCTCTTTGGTAATTATTTCAACATTAATTATTTTTAGAAGAGAAATTTATAATAAAAAAATAATCACTTCTAAAACAATCAATGACTAAAGTTCCAAAATATTGGAATAAAGCCAAAAGATATTTATCCAAAAGGGATAAAATAATGTCAAGATTAATTAAGAATTATCAAAGCCCCAATGAAACGATTCTTACCTCAAGAAAGGATATTTTTTTTTCATTATGCAAAAGTATTATTGGTCAGCAAATAAGTGTTGCTGCAGCAAATTCAGTTTTTTTAAAATTTAAGAAAAAATGTAAAAATAAAATTAATCCAAAAACTGTATCTAAATTGACCTCAACACAACTTAGAAATTGTGGATTAAGTAGGCAAAAAGTCTTAGGAATAAAAAGTTTAGCAAAACAAATCATTAATAAATCCTTTAATCCTAGATTAATAAAGAATATGAGTGATGAGGAAGCTATAGTTTATTTATCTAATTTAAGACAAATAGGTAGATGGTCGGCTGAAATGATTTTACTTTTTACTTATAATAGATCTGACATTTGGCCTATACAAGATATTGGGCTTTTGAGAGCGATTTCTAAAAATTATAATAAAAAATATTTTCCACCAGAAAAATTTGTGTCTTTACTTCAAAAAAGATTTTCACCTTATTGCTCAGTAGCTACATGGTATTTGTGGAGAAGTATAGATCCTGAGCCTATTCAGTACTAAATCCCTCAACGATTTGCATGTGTCTTATAGTGGTCTTTTTGGCTAAATCCCAACCAGCCTGATATTCTTTAGATTGATGACATTTTAAAGCTTGCTCGTAATTTGGAAATTCCCAAACCACAGTTCTTAAAAAATCATCACCATCGAAAGTTGTATGTTTGCCACCTCTAACCAAAGGTAAACCACCATAACTTTTGATAATTGGAGTTACTGTCTCTGCATACTTTTTTAAATTTTCTTGGTCATTAACTTTAGTATACAAACTTATCCAATAAGCCTTCATGATTTCTCCTTTTTAATTATTTTTAATTATGATAATAAATTTCATGGCAGAGAAATTAATTATCAGTTTTGATGAATATACTCAAATTGTTGAAAAGTTAGCAATACAAATTCATGAAAAATATAAACCAACTGTATTAGTTGGTATTATGAGAGGGGCAGCTCCTATTATTGATATTTTATCAAGAATTTTGAAATTACCAATCGCATATATTGTTATTCAAAGTTATTCAGGTAAAGGTTTAGAGGATCAACAGGGCCAATTGATGTTTGCAAGAGAAATAAGTTCTTTGGCAAATAACAAAGATTTTAATAAGGTTCTTCTAATAGATGATCTCTCCGATACCGGTTTAACGCTTAATAAAAGCATTGAGTGGTTAAAAAATTATGGCCCAACTAAAGATTATATAAAAGAAGTAAAAACTGCTTGTTTATGGAAAAAGAAATCGTCAACTTTCGAACCTGATTTTTGTCCTATCAGATTAGACTCAGATCCGTGGATTGTTCAACCTACAGAACATTATGAAGAATTGTCTATTGAGGAGATTGTGAAAAAAAATAAACAGGGCTAGTTTATACTAGCCCTGTTCAATTAATATTTAAGCAACTGCAAAACTTACAACACTCAAAATTGCTATTACCCAAATAGCTGGTGAGGTAGTTGCAAATTTACCAGTGAATATCTTGATCAAAGCATACGATACGAAAGCTAGAGCAATACCATTGCTGATACTATAAGTTAAAGGCATAGCGATCATCGCAAGAATTGCTGGAGCAGATTCTGAAACATCATTCCACTCTATGTCAGTAATATTTCTAATAAATAAAACTGAAACAAAAAGTAAAGCAGCACCATCAATTTGCTTTGGCAAACTAGTTGCTAAGGGCGCAAAAAATATACATGCTAAAAATAATATACCAATAACCAAAGAGGTCATTCCAGTCTTTCCACCAGCTTTTACCCCAGCCCCAGACTCAACGTAACTAGTTACAGTTGTAGTTCCCATTACAGCTCCTGCAACAGTACTAACGCTGTCTGATAACATTGCTTTATTGATGTCTTTAACTTTTCCATCTTTGCCCACTTTTCCAGCTACATTGGCAACTGAAGTTAAAGTTCCTGCAGTATCAAAAAAGTCAACAAACAATAAAGTAAATATGACTGTAGACATTCCAGCTGTCATAGCTGCAGATAAATCAAATTCAAAAAGATAAGTCATTGAAGGCGGAGCACTTGCGATACCATTAAACTTTGCAAGACCCGTAGCCCAAGCAATTATACTAAATACTAAAATACCAATAATGATATTACCTTTAACGTTCATCTTATCTAAAACAATTATTGCAATAAAAGTTGCGCATCCTAATAAAACAAGTGGATCACTTAAATTTCCAAGCTGTACTAATGTTACAGGATTATCAACAACTACTTCCATAATTTGAAGACCGATAATTGCTAAGAACAAACCAATTCCGGCACCAATTCCTAACTTTAAACTCTTAGGAATAGAGTTGATAAGCCATGCTCTTATTGGTGTTAATGATATAATTAAAAATAATACACCAGCAACTAATACAGCACCCAAAGCTTGTTGCGGTGTATATCCCATACCTGCACAAACTCCAAAAGCTACAAAAGCATTAATCCCCATTCCTGGCGCAAGACCAATGGGCCAAGTTTTTCCATGAAACGCCATTATGAAACAAGCCAAAGCAGTTGCTAGAATAGTTGCAGTGTAAACTGCGCCGAAATCAAAGAAACCTTTTTCGGGTCCAGCAAATTCACCTGATAAAATAAACGGATTTAAAAACATGATATAAGCCATGGTTAAAAAAGTAGTCGTTCCGGCTATTACTTCTGTTTTAAAATTTGTTTTGTGTTTTTTGTACTCAAAATATTTGTCTAACATTATTCCTCCTATCCTGACTAAATAGATGATTCTTTTGACAAATACTTAGCTAAATCTAATTTTATCAACATAATTCAACTAAGAAGTTTATATTTTGGTCATATTTAGAAGCTAGAATATGAAAATGTTAAATTTTAAATTAATCGTGTTGTTACTTAGTTTCTCCTTAATGGTCACTGCATGCCAGACCGTACAAGAAAAAACTGACAAAATTGTTGAGCAAGAAAATAAAAGATTGGGTAAATATATAGGTCAATTATCCAGTGAACTTAAAATTGATCTAGGAAATCCTGATGAAGATTTTAAGAACGAAAAAGGAAATCAAGTTCTTGTATATAAAACAAAAAAATATGGTATTTCTTGTGAAAGAAAATTTGAGGTAGACACTAACTCAGTGGTAATTGGATTTTCATCAAAAGGATGTTTTTAGTTTACTTGCGGAGCTAGTTGCCCCGCAAGCAAGGCTTTAACTTATCTAATTTCGATTAGTTTTTTCTTCTTATGCTCTGGTACAATTCTTTCGCAAGATATTGTTAAAAGACCATCTTTGAGCTCGGCACCATTTACTTTAACGTCATCAGCAATTGTAAATGATCTAGCAAATTGTCTTTGAGATATTCCCTTATGAATGATCTCTCCATCAGCATTTTTATCCTCAGATTTATCAACTTGTTTTGTTCTTACAGTTAATAAATTATCTTCGAACTCAACCTCAACATCTTTTTTGTTGAAACCTGCTAAAGCAACTTCAATAGCGTAGTTATCTTTACCAGTCTTTCTGATGTTGTATGGTGGGTAATTGGATTGCATTGTCATTGCACCATTTCCCAACATATTCTCAAATTGATCAAACATATCGTCGAACCCAATCGAGAATGGTCTTAATGAGTTAAATATAGATAGATCCTTACTTGTCATATATCCTCCTTTATTAAGCAAGTTTATTTATAAGCCCCATTAGGCGACCTACACAAATTATGTAGGAACGATTTAAGTTTTTTCAAGATTGAGAAATTAAATTTTTTTTGAAATTTTTAGTGCAAAAGCATAGTCTAAAGCTATTTCTTCTATAGCGCCATCTCTACCTGATTTTCCACCATGACCTGCATCCATTTCTGTTTTTAAAAGTAATAAATTATTATCTGTTTTTAAGTCTCTTAGCTTGGCAGTAAATTTAGCAGGCTCATCAAACAATACTCTATTGTCACTTAAACTAGTGGTAATTAAAATATGAGGGTAGTCCATTTTTTTTATATTATTATAAGGAGCATAAGAAAATATATAATCAAAGTGATCTTTATTATCTTTGGCATTACCAAACTCATCAAATTCACCAACTGTTAATGGTAGAGAGTGATCAAGGTTAGTAGTTAAAGAGTCAACAAATGGAACCGCCATTATAATCCCTAAAAATAATTTTGGAGATTGGTTTACCACTGCTCCCATTAATAATCCACCTGCAGATCCACCCATACCAATGATCTTACCAGCTGAAGAGTATTTCTTTTCAATTAAATATTTAGCTGCATAAATGTAATCCTCAAAAGTATTTTTTTTGTTTGTTAATTTTCCTTCTTTCCACCATTTCATGCCTTTTTCCATTCCACCTCTAATATGGGCTGTAGCCCAGATGATATCTCTGTTGATCAAACTCAAACGTGTAGATGAAAAACTAGGGCTCATTGAATTTCCGTATGAACCATAACCGTACAATAAGACATTTGCAGTTCCATCAATCTTAGTTTTCTTATGTCTTGTTATTGTTAAAGGAACCATTCTTCCATCATGAGATTTATATTCAATTCTCTCTACAATATAATCTTCTGAATTATGGCCTGATGGAATTTCTTGTTCTTTTACTAATTTTTTAGATTTATCTGAAAGATTATATGAATAAACTCTTGAAGGAGTTTTCGGCGATGAATATCCAAGGTAAATTTCGTCTGTGTTTCGATCTTTTTGTTTAAGAGAAATATTTGGTACGTATACTTTTTCATCTGAAAAAATTAATTCTTCCTCAAAATTTGTTGATATATTTCTTATGAATAACTTATCTAATGCATCAGAAGTTTCTGATCGAATTATCCAATTTTTTAAAAACACACAACCACCAATTAAAACCTCATTTTTTGAAGGCACAAAAGGTTTCCAACTTTGGTTCTCTAAGCTTGAAGAGATATCAATCTTAAAATCTTCAGCATCATTATTTGTATGATTGTAAAAATTGTTAGCCCAAGAATTTATAGAGTATAAAATTCCTCTTTGTCTTTTAATGATTAATTTTGGTTTTGGAGTTATTTCATCAACACCAAAGTAGTATTGCTCTGATGTGTTGTGATCAGAAGTTGTTATTAGATAATATTTTTCATCAGAGGTTAAGCTTATTCCAACTGTAAAAGCTTCACTTTTTTCTTCAAAAACCAAATAATCCTCACTTAAATGGTCTCCAATTTTATGTCTATATATTTTTCGGGCACGATGATTTTCATCTAATTTTGAGTAAAAAATATATTTATCGTCTAGACTAAAAGTAATACTGCCAGATGTATCCATTATTTCTTTTGTGACCAACTTATTTGTTGAAATATCTCTTATGAAGATTTTGTAATACTCTGATCCTTTGGTATCCAGAGAATATGCAAGTAGCTTATCGTTATGGCTTACCTCTAAATCTCCCACTCCAAAATATTCAACGCTTAATTTTTCTTTTTCTTTATCTCCGTTCCAAATTTCTTCAACATTATCTGTATTAATTTTTTTACGGAGTTTGATAGAATAATTTCCTTCGGTTGTGGTTTTTGTCCAATAATCATAAGTGTGATCTCTAAAAGGAAGAGACTCATCATCTAATTTTATTCTTCCCTTTATTTCATCAAAGAGTTTTTTCTGTAAGTTTTTAGTATCTTTAAGATGATGGTCAGTATGATTGTTTTCTTCAATTAAGTATTTTTTTACTTCTGGATTTAATTTATTTTTGTCTTTTAAGACTTCAAGAATATCTTTTTGATGTATCCAGCTGTAATTATCTTCCCAACTCGTGTTGTGACAAGATTTTATTTCCAGTTTTTTTCTAAGTTGTGGTACCTTCATTAAAAAGAAGAACTATATGAATATCATAATTTATACATTAGTCATTTTGACTATTTTATACTTTCTATTGAAATTTATAACTAAGATTTCCTCAAAAAAAATGTCAAAAGGTCTAAGGATTTTATTAATACTTGGATTTATTGTATTAGCAATTTTATTTGCCATCGGTGGGCGTTTTTTATTAACGTTGCCTTTTACATTAGCTAGTCTTGCATTATTAAAATTAAAAGGTCTATCTATTTTTCAATTAATATCGCTTTATAGATTAATTCAAACATTGAGAAGATCAGGAAGATTTTCTTTTAATCAATCGAACCTAAATAACTCATCTTCAATTTCAGTAACTGAAGCATATAAAATATTAAATTTAGATGTGAATAAAAAAATTACAAAAGAAGATGTAAATAAAGCTTATGTTAAAATACAAAAAAAAATCCATCCGGATATTTCACCAGAGACAGCTAGGTTGTCCTCAATAGTAAATGAAGCAAAAGATATAGTTTTGAACGATATTTCTTAATTTAGAATCTCTAAAGCTTTATCAAATATTTTCTGTGGATTTATTCTATCTTTTCCAGAGGTATGATGCTTGACAGTTTCCTCACCATCTGGAATTACAGGGAACATTTTAGTATTATAATTTCCGTAAATAATTGGAGTATCAACCATCAAAGTTATCGTTTTAGTCCCCAATGCCGCAGATAAGTGACTAAAACTTGAGTCATTACAAATAGACAGATTACAGTTTTTTATGATCGGCAAAATTTCTTTAATCGATAAATCATCTAAAGGTAAACATGCGTCTTTAAATTTAGACTGAAGTATTTCACTAAGAATAATTTGCTCATCACTATTTTTACCGGTGGCAAGATAAAACTTACATTTTTTAATTTTTGAAATTTTTTCCATAAAATTAATAAATATTCTTGAGGGAACTCTTTTCGTTGGGCCTGAGCCACCAATTCCTAAGAGTATATTAATTTTATTTCTATCAATGTTAAATTTTTCAACTGATTTTGAAATAGTTTCATCATCAATATGTATTTCAGGATCTTCAATTTCTTTAATATTTAATTTATCTTTTAAAAATTTTTTTGGCGTATTGATAATGTGCTGGTCAGTTTTACTAAATAATGGATACTGATAAATTTCAGTTATTCCTGATAATTTTGCTATTATATTAAATCTAAGAGAAGAATTAAAAATGAAAATTTTATCAAAACTTTGTTTTTTTAATTCTTTCATTAAATTTAAAGTTCCAAAAAAACCACCATGTTTATTACTTAATTTTTTATCTCTTTCTAAGATAAGAATTTTATTAATGTAATTAGTTTGATGTAAGAACTCTGTCGCTTTCGAATTTTCTCTTACCAGGAGACTTACTGGTGAATTGTATTTTTTTGATATTGCCTTAATAAAGGGTAAAAAGATTACTGTATCACCAATACCCATTCTATTTTGGACCGCTAGTATTTTCATATTCGATTTATAAACTTTACTAATATTTATATTTTATATAAATTTTTATTATGACAAAAATAAGTGGGATATATGCAGCTTCGATGTCAGTTCTGAACTCTGATTTGAGCTTAAATATTGAAAAAACTATATCACATGCAGAAAATTTAATTGACCAAGGTTGTCATGGCACTGCAATATTTGGAAGCACTGGCCAAGCGCAATTAATTCCTATCGTTGAAAAGATTAAATTACTAAATCACCTTTCAGAAAGTAAATACAAAGAAAAACATTTAATCGGAACAGGATTAAATTCTTTAAATGAAACAATTAATTTAATGAAAATTTCAGTTTCTCTAAACTTTAAAAAATTTTTAATCATGCCACCAGCTTATTATAAATATCAAGACAAGGATGTAATAAACTTTTACACAAAAATCATTGATGCAGTACCAGAGTCTAAAATTATACTTTATAATTTTGAAAAATTGTGTGGATATAAATTTAGTATTGAATGTGTGGAAAAATTGGTTCACAAATTTCCTGATCAAATTATAGGTGTGAAGGATAGTTCTTACAATTTATTTGAAAAGTTAAAATTGGAAAATTTTTCAGTTATGCCAGGTTCAGAATCAAAATTACTTAAAGGATTAGAAAATGGTTGCTCAGGTATTATTACTGCAACTTGTAATGCTACATCTCAATTAGCTCGAAAAGTTTACGATGATTTTAAAGAAAAGAGAGAACATTCTTTAAACCAAAAATTAGTTAATGTCAGAAATACTTTTGAAAAATATAATTTAATTTCAGCTCTTCATACCTTGTTTTCAAAAGAGAACAAAATTTATGGAAATCTATTACCACCTTTAAGTCTACTTAGCGAGGTTGATGAGAGAAATCTTTTGCAAAGTTTAAAAGAATTAAATTTTGAAACAAAATCACAATTGGCAGCTTGAGATGTATTTAGCGAGATTTCTTAATAAAGTATTTAAAAAAGGAGGGTTTATCCTGACCGACGCTGACTCTAAGGATTATATTATTGGTCAGCCAACTGACGATCCTATTAAATTAAAAATTCTAAATAAAAAACTTCATTATAAATTACTATTCCATCCAGATCTTTACTTTGGGGAGGCATATACAAATGGAGATATTGTTATCGAAAATGGATCTCTTACAGATTTTTTAGATCTAGCATTGATGAATATTGGAAGAAACGAGTTAAATATTTTTAGTTATCTTTTAAATAAACTAAGGGGGTCTTACCGATATCTTACCAATTTTAACTTTATCAAAAAATCTAAAATGAATGTTTCACATCATTATGATATCAAAGATGATCTCTATGATTTGTTTTTAGATCCTAAAAGACAATATTCATGTGCTTATTTTAAAAATGAAAATGATAGTCTTGAAACTGCACAGAATAATAAGATTCAACATATAATTAAAAAATTAAATATTAAACCTGACCAAAAAGTTTTAGACATAGGATGTGGCTGGGGATCGTTAGCAATTGATATTGCTAAAAATGCTAAGTGTGAAGTTACAGGAATAACCCTATCAGAAAATCAACTAAACTATTGTAATCAAAAAGCAAAAGAAATGAATTTACAGAACCAAGTAAAATTTAAGCTGATGGATTATAGAGAGCTGGATGAGAAATTTGATAGAATAGTGAGTGTTGGCATGTTTGAACATGTTGGAAGGAAATTTTATAAAAAGTTTTTTAAACAAATTGAAAAATTGTTGAAAGATGATGGTGTTTCGTTAATTCACACTATTGGGTCTGTTAACCCACCAAGAGACCCTCATCCTTGGATCACAAAATATATTTTTCCCGGTGGTTATACCCCAAGCTTAAGTGAAGTGACGAATCCTATTGAAAAAGCTGGCTTAATTGTAACCGACATTGAAGTTTTAAGACTTCATTATGCTCATACTTTAAGACACTGGAAAGAAAACTGTTTAAAAAATAAAGATAAAATAATCCAAATGTTCGATGAAAAATTTTTTAGAATGTGGGAGTTTTATCTCGCTGGTTGTGAAATGGCATTTAAGTGGGGTGATCAAGTTGTTTATCAATTTCAACTCACTAAAAATTATAGATCAACCCCTGTGACTAGAGACTATATTTATCAATAAATTATTGATAGAATCATTTCTTCTCAGAAATGAAAAAAAAACAAAAAAAATCAAAAAAAAAAAGAAAAGTATTAAAAAAAGCCAAATCCTATAAGTTTCGAAGAAAAGGTAAAAAAACTAAAAGAGTTGTTAAAAGATTTAAAAAAAAAAGAGTTATAAAAAAAAGGAAAAAGAAGGTTAAAAAATTAAAAAAAACTAACTATTTAAAACAAATTAAAAAAACCCAAAACGAAAGTATAGTTTTAAAATTAGTTAAATTACAGCTATCCCTGAAACCTCAATTTAATTTGAAATTTAATTTTAGTTTAGAAAAACATATTCAAGGTTTTTTTGACAAAATTTCAGAGACAATTTCAAGTTATAAAGTTTTAAAACGTGATGAAAAAAGAAGAATTAAGATAGAAAAAATTGAAAGAGAAAGGGCAGAAAAAATTGAGTTGGCTAAACAAAAAGAGGAAGAACAAGCTCTCAGAGTTAAACTAAAAGAACAAACACTTAAAGAAGAAGCTAGATTAGAAAAACAACGAGTAAAAGATATAAAATTATTCCTAAGAAAAGAGCAAGCACTTTTGAGAATTGAGCAAGCTGAAAAACAAAAACAGTTTTTAAAACAATTAAGACTAGATAAACAAATTGAAAAATTCAGAATTAGAGAAGTCAAGGAACTAGAAAAACTTGAGAAAATTTCTTTAAAAGAAAAAAGAGAAGATTATGCAGGTTTACAGGAAAGAATTGATAAACTTAAAGAAAAATATCGATTACTTCGAGATCAAAAAATTAAAGAAAGGGTTGAAGCATTAGGGGTTAAACTTCAAGGTGATGAAGATAGAGAAACCTTATTAGAAAAAGAAAAAGAATATACTTTAGCAAGACAAAAAATTGAATTTGCATTAGAAAGTTTTTACAGAAGTGCAAGTAGCCTAGTATTTCAGTTAAATAAAAGACATATCACCCGCGACATGTCTATTTTTCGTTGTATAGACAGAAGATTTGAAACTGGTGAAGTTTTTATTAAATGGGATGAGTCACAAGATGATGACTGGTTATTATTAATTTATATTAAAAATAATTCTCCAGATGAAGGAATTGTTATTGAAGATAAAACTAATCCTGAAAAAAAACTTTCTCATGAGTTTAGAAATGTAGATATTTTCAAAGCGTCAGATACAATGGTAGACTCTTTAACGCAACTCATTGCAAGGAAAAGAGCCAAAAATAACAATTAAACATTTATATTAAATTAGGTATTATCTGTAATGATTTTAGGATCTGCCTTTCTAATAATTTTATATTTAATTTTCAGATACATTATTGCGTGGATCACATATTTTAATAATTTGGACCCAAGACTTGGTGATAGTACATGGCGGTTTACGTATGATTATCCAGTAGTTGGTGAGAGAGATATCTCTGATTTGGATGATAAGGACTTTGTTAGATTAAGAAGAAAAAAGAATAAAATTATTTTATTAATGTACTCAATAGTCTTGGTGATGTTTGTATCTTCTATGTCTCTATTAAGTAAATTTTTATTATTTTTTACAAGTTAGATTTTTTAAGTTGCTTTTTATTTTTTAAGTAAAGAAAAAAAGCTACTATTTCATATACAATTGAAAATATATTAAAGATGATTGGTAACTTAAAAAATTTATAAAGAAATTTATATTTTGGCATTTTTTTCCATAATAATAAAAAAGCTTCCGCACCTCCAATAACTTTTTCACCATCTTTGACATGCAGTCTTCTCAAAAGTTGTTTACTATCTTTAGAGGTTTCTTGTTCTGCTAATTCATTATCTGTAATATCAACCCAATCAATTTCCTCTATTTCTTCCCTCTTATAGAGATCAATTTCTGCCTTACAAATTTTACAAGAATTATTAAAATAAACTTTCATAATTAGATGTTTTATTACTAATTTGTCCCATATATGTACATGCGTAAAATACTCTAGTTGAAAAATCTTTGAAACAATCTATTTAATGTCTTCTATGAGCAATTTCTTTGAAAAATCTGACCTATCAAGAAGTGAGGCTGAAAATATTATTTCGGATACTCTTCAAAAATGTGATGATGGTGAGTTGTACTTAGAAAATTCTAAATCCGAGTCAATTTTACTAGATGATAATAAGATAAAAAATTCTAGTTATAATTCAGATTTAGGATTTGGGTTTAGAGCTATCTCCGATGAAGTAGTTGCTTATTCTCACTCTAATGAAATTTCAAAAAACTCCTTAAAGAAATCTTCAGAAAATTTAAAGTCGACACTTAAATCTGTCAAAGGTACCTACAATCATGAAATTCCTAAATCTAATAAGAAATATTATGAAAACATTAACCCAATTGAACAAAAATCTCTTAATGAAAAAATTAAAATACTTAATGAGGTAAATAATTATTTACGTTCAAAAAATGACAACATTAAACAAGTTACAGCTAATTTTTTGGGAGAACAAAAATCAGTTGAAATAATTAGATCTGGTGGAGAAACTTTAACTGATGTTCGTCCTTTAATAAGATTTAATGTATCCGTCATGCTTGAGAAAAATGGGAGAAAAGAGACAGGTGTGTATGGTGTTGGGGGAAGACAATCTTATGACTCTTATTTAAAAGATGATAACTGGAAAAGTGTTTGTGATGAGGCTTTGAGAATAGCCTCGGTAAATTTAGAGAGTAAACCTGCACCAGCTGGTGAAATGAAAGTTGTGCTAGGACCTGGTTGGCCGGCAATATTAATTCATGAGGCTGTTGGTCATGGTTTAGAAGGGGATTTTAACAGAAAAAAAACCTCAGCTTTTCATAATTTAATGGGCCAAAAAGTTGCAAGTGAGGGAGTTACAATTGTTGATGATGGTACTATTGATAACAGAAGAGGTAGTCTTACAATTGATGATGAAGGAACCCCGACAGAAAAAACTGTTTTAATTGAGAATGGGATTTTAAAAAATTTTATGCAAGATCGTCTAAACGCTCGTTTAATGAAAACCAAATCTACTGGTAGTGGAAGAAGAGAAAACTATAGACATATTGTTCTTCCAAGAATGAGAAATACGATGATGCTGAGTGGTAATCAGACTCAAGATGAGATGATTAAAGCTGTCGACAAAGGTATTTTTGCTGTGAGTTTTGGTGGCGGACAGGTTGATATTACCTCTGGAAAATTTGTATTCAATTGTACTGAGGCTTATGAGATTGTTAATGGCAAAATTGGATCTCCAATTAAAGGTGCAACACTTATTGGAGATGGACCTTCAATTTTAAAAGAAGTTTCTATGGTTGGGAATGACATGATGATGGATCCAGGGATTGGAACATGTGGAAAAGCTGGCCAAGGTGTTCCCGTAGGTGTTGCTCAACCATCTATACTAATTAATAAGATGACTGTTGGTGGCACAAAACTTTAAATGGTCAAAGATCAAGAATTTCTAGAGAAAAAAGCATCATATTGTTTAGGTTTAGCTAAGAAATTAGGCGCAACCGAGTCCAGTGTGATTGTTAATAACTCTGTATCTGAAACTGTTAATTTTAGAAATAAAAAACTAGACGAGTCTAATAGATCAGATGATCTTGGAATAAGCATTACCACTTACATTGGAAAAAAAAAGTCATCAATATCTTCTTCTAATTTACTTGATGATAATCTAAATATTTTGATTGAAAAATGTGTTGAGACAACAAAAAATACTCCTGAAGATGAATTTAATTCATTACCAGATAAAGATTTATTGGCCAAAGAAATTAAGGATTTAGATCTTTATGACGATACCCATATAGAAAACGATCAAAAAATAGATTATTTGAAAAAATTAGAATTTGCTGCTTCCAATGATAAAAAAATTGTTAATACAGAATCTAGTTTTACTCAAAATAAATCAAATTTTATTTTAGCCAATAGTGAAGGTTTTTGTGCTGGCTACAAAACATCTTCGTTTACAGCTTCGAGCGTCACAGTTGCCAAAGATGAAAAAAGTATGGAGAGAGATTATGAATATTCTAGTAAATGTTTTCTGAAAGACTTGGATGACGCAGGAGAATTAGGTAAACAAGCTGCTAATCAAACAATTAGAAAATTAAGCCCTAAAAAAATAGGTAGTGAAAAAATTGCTATAATTTTTGACAAAAGAATTGCTAAGGGAATACTAAGTACTTTTGCAAGTGCGATTTCATCATCAGCGATATCAAGAGGAACCTCTTTTTTAAAAGATAAAGTTAACCAAAAAATTTTTTCTGATAAAATTAATGTCTTAGATAAACCGGATATACTCAAAGGTTTAGGCTCAAGAAATTTTGATAGCGAGGGGGTTAAAACTGATACACTTAAATTAGTAGACCAAGGAATTTTAAAACATTATTTGATTGATACTTACAATGGAAAAAAATTAAACCTTAAATCAAATGGAAGATGTGGAGGGACAAGCAATCTTTATTTTGAAAATGGAAATATTAATTTTAAAGATTTATTGAATTCAAAATCAAAGAGTCTCTATATTACAGAAACTATAGGACACGGAAGTAATATTGTAACTGGTGATTATTCTGTAGGTGCAACAGGTTTTTTAGTGGAAAACGGAGAGTTTAAGTATCCTATAAATGAAATTACTATTGCAGGTAATTTTAAAGACATGTTTAAGAATATTACTCTCGCAAATGATTTAGAGTTTAAATATTCAACCAATTCACCAACCATGATGATTGAGGGAATGGTTGTTGCTGGTAAATGAGTGAATTTTGCGTAATCGGCTCAGGTATTTCCGGAGCTACAATTGCGAATCTTCTTAATAAAAAAAATTCAGTAATCCTATTTGATAAAGCGAGAGGTCCAGGCGGACGGGCATCTTTCAAAAGAATGAAAGGTAATATAGGCTTTGATCATGGCACTCAATACTTTTCGCCAAAAACTACAGAATTTAAAAAATTTACCAAAGATTTAATTAAAAAAAGAATTTTAAAGGTTTGGGGTGGTAAACATATTTTTCTTAACTCCAAAAAAAAAGAAAATAAAAAACATCTGAAAATTATAGGTAAAAATGGAAACAATGATATTAGCAAGTACTTATTAAAAAAAATCAATTGTAACTATAAAAGTGAATTAAAAAAAATTCATTATAAAAACAAACTTTGGCATTTATCATTTGCTGATGGAAAATTGAGATCTTTTAAAAGTATTATTTTGACCTGTCCTTTTCCACAATTAAAAAAACTCTCTAAAAGATTCATAAATAATTCTTTTTTAAAAAAATCAATTAAAATGGATGCAAATATAACTACTATGATTGCTATAAAAAAAAACAAGAAATCAAATAGTAGCTATCTTTTCGAAGATCCAATTCTTGGTTGGGCAGGTAATGAAAACTCGAAAAAAAGATTTAAATCAAAATATGATTTATGGACCCTTCAAAGTACATTTAAGTGGGCAAATAAAAAGATCAATCAAAATAAAAATAATAAAAAAGAGAATTCAAAAATTATGATTGATAAGTTCTTTCAACTCTCAAATATAAAAAAAACAAAAATTAATTTTTCTCTTAATCATGGTTGGAAATATTCTTCCAACTCAAAACCTTTCAAAATTAAAAGTTATTGGGATCCAAAGAAAAAAATAGGTGTTTGTGCTGATTGGTTTGTAGGACCAAGACTAGAATCAGGGTGGATAAGTGCATGGGACTTATTTAAAAAAATTTCGAGATAAATTACTCAAAGTTTTTCAATCTGTATTCCCAATTTCCCATTCTTGAGTAAGACACTTTTAAAATTCTTAAATTTTTTTGATCGTACCAAATATCAAAGTCTAATCGTTTATTTTTTGGAATATTCATATCCTTAGATTTAAGTTTAAAATGATCAACATCATAAATTTTTCCATAAAGGTCAATTTTTTCTTTTCCTATAAAGGTAACCACCTGTTCTTTAATACTTCCTGATATTGGACTTATTTGAGATCCTGCTTGCAAAATTTTATGATTCCACCAATTTCCAATAACATTATTAGTTGTTGCTTCGCCATTAAATGAGGAGCCTTTGATATCATATTTTCTACTCTTTTTATTTAATTCTAAATTTACAAATTTTTCTTTGTCATTTTGAAGAGTTTTAGAATTATATGATATCAACTGATCTTTGATATATTTTTCTTCACCATATGACTCAACCTGAAAAATTGTAGTTCCCAATAGATCAACAGAAAATTTAAATTGATTTGTAATAATAGTTTCTTCACCATTTCTTTCAAAAAAATAATAATTGTATCCAATTAGTTCACCATTTCTAAAAATCTCCATTTCAATTTTGTTATATTTATTGTAGTGACCCATATGTGCCATGGAAATAACTGGAAAAATTACAATAAACAAAATGGCTATAAATTTTCTCATTTAGCAATTACATTAGTGGACTTTATCTATAATAGAAATAACTTATTAAAATGTTTTTAAAAATAAAGAAAATACCAAAAGTTAATTGGAGTTCTGACAAGCCATATAATTTTAAACCAAAATTTTCTACTTTCTTTTTTTTATGCTTTGGTCTAACGATGTTTGGTCTTGGTGAAGGGTTATTGATTGTTTCCATTACTGGCGCTTCTCCATGGAGTGTTTTAGCTCAAGGTATTTCCTTAAATGTTAATTTAAGCATTGGAACAATTACTCTTTTAATAAGTATTGCTGTCTTAATTTTATGGATTCCTTTGGGTCAAAAACCAGGAATGGGCACAATATTTAATGCCTTAATTATAGCCTTTATGATTGATCTTTGTATTAAGTTTGTACCAACCCCATCAAATTATTTTAATCAATTAATCCTAGCGGTAATTTCTGTAATGATGGTTGGAATTGGTGGGGGCATTTATTTAGTTTCTAATCTTGGAGCAGGACCTAGAGATGGATTAATGATTGGTTTACAAAAAGTAACTAATTTACCAGTCGCAGCCGTTAGAGCTTTTTTAGAAATTTCTGTTGTAAGTGTTGGTTGGTATTTAGGTGGAACAGTAGGGGTTGGAACTCTTTTATTCGCTTTTGGTATTGGTCCGTGCGTTGCTCTAGGTTTATTTTTAGTTGATAAAATTTTTGATTAGGCAGCAGCGCCTGATTTTTCACTTCTTTTTCTTTCATGAGGATCAAGAATAGCTTTTCTCAATCTACAAGACTCTGGAGTAATTTCTAAAGCTTCATCAGTATTTAACATACTTAATTGTTCAGCAATTGACATTTTTCTTACAGGAGTTAAGACAACATTTTCGTCTGTGCCTTGTGTTCTCATATTAGTTAATTTTTTTCCCTTCATGACATTAATAATCATATCTCCTGGCTTAGGTGATAGACCTACGATCATTCCCGGATAAACAGGATCGTTATGAGTCACAAACATTTCTCCTCTAGCCTGTAAGTTAAAGATTGCAAAAGCAACTGCCTTTCCTTGTTCCATAGAAATTAGAGCACCATTTCTTCTGCCTTCCATTTCACCTTCAAATGGGCCATATTCATGAAATATTCTATTGATGACACCATTTCCTTTTGTCAGCGTTAAAAATCTACTTGTATATCCCATCAAACCTCTTGTTGGTGCATGAAATATAAGTCTCTTTTTATTTTTACCAGTGTCTTTTAATTCTATTAATTTACCTTTTCTTCTATTCATTGAATCAATTATTTTTGATGAATGCTCTTCATCAAGATCCATTGTAATTTCTTCTATTGGCTCAAGTTTGTTTCCATTTTCATCTTTTTTATAAAGAACTTTTGGAGGGCTCACAGTCATTTCAAAACCTTCTCTTCTCATTTGAGTGAGTAAAATTTCTAACATTAATTCACCACGACCACTAACCACAAAAGAGTCATTTCCCTCATTTTCAGTGAATGTAATTCCAACGTTATTTTGTGCCTCTTGAACTAATCGATCTCTAATCTGTGTGCTTGTAAGTTTTTTACCTTCTGTGCCAGCTAAAGGAGATGTATTTACAGTAATTGTAATTGACATAGTTGGAGGATCTATAGGAGTAGCTTCTATTGGCTCGTTAACCTCAAGATCACAAATAGTATCTGCAACGTTAGCTCTTTCTAAACCGGCAACAACTACAATATCTCCAGCTTCACCAACTTCAATTGGAACTTTTTTGGTACCCTCATATCTAAAAATTTTAGTTAATCTTCCTTCATCAACTTTTTCTCCTTTTAAGTTGATTGCCTTAATTGCTTGATTAGCTTTTGCTGTTCCTTGAGAAATTCGACCAACTAAACTTCTTCCTAAAAAACTATCAGCATAAAGAAGTGTAGAAAGCATAGCAAAAGGTTTTGCTTTATCTAATTCAGCTGGTTTAACATGCTCTATAATTTTGTCTAAAAGTGGGTTCAGATTCTCTCTTGGACCATCAACTTCATGATCAGCCCATCCAGATCTTCCACTTGCATATAATACTGGGAAATCTAGTTGTTCCTCATTAGCATCTAAACTTACAAATAAGTCGAATGTTTCATCTAGAACTTCATTAGCTCTTTGATCAGATTTATCTAATTTATTTATAACCACAATTGGCTTTAAACCTTGTTTTAATGCTTTTGCTAAAACAAATTTTGTTTGAGGCATCACACCTTCAGCAGAGTCTATTAGTAATAATGCTCCATCAGCCATACTAAGCACTCTTTCAACTTCAGCAGCAAAATCTCTGTGGCCGGGGGTATCAATTATATTTATTCTAGAATCTTTCCAATTAATCGAGGCAGGTTTAGCTAATATTGTAATTCCTCTTTCTTTTTCTAATTCTCCAGAATCCATTAGCCTCTCATCAACAACCTCATTTTCTCTAAATGAACCACTTTGCTTCATTAGATTATCAATTAGGGTTGTCTTACCATGATCAACATGGGCAATTATGGTGATGTTTCTTATAGTATTATTCATAAATCTGGGTTCTTATACATATTTAAACACTTTTGAAAACTTAAAAAAACTCATACTAGGCTTGAATAAATTAAGCATTTTTTTTTTAATTTGAATTTTTTCGCTTTTCGCGTTTAAGTTTTCTTTTTTCTTTAAAACTTAATTTAGGTTTTTTTTTGACACTAGAGTCTTTAAACGATTTTCCACTATATCTTTTTGACATTATCGCAAGTTTTTATAAACAAGGATGTGTTATATTTATATATGCAGAATCAGCAACTAGAATTATTTAATAAAAATAAATCATTAAATTTAAAAGAAAAAAAAGAAATTTTTTTAAGGTCTATTATAAGTAAAAATAGCAAAAGTCAGAATAAATACAAAAGAGTTGCTTTATCAACAATTAGATACGCGGGAGGAAAATCTTTAGCTGTAGGACATGTTTTTGAATTATTACCAAATAATGTGAAAAAAGTAGTTTCTCCATTTTTCGGTGGCGGTTCTATTGAAATAGCAATGAGTAAAGTTTTAGGACTTAATGTAGTTGGTTATGATATTTTTGATATTCTTTGTAATTATTGGAATTTTCAAATTAAAAAACCTGAAATACTTTTTAAAAGATTAAATAAACTTAAACCTACTTTTTCAGAATTTGAGAGAATACGAAAAATCTTAAATAAAGTTTGGAAAAAAGAAGTTAAATTAGATCCACTTACTTTAGCAGTTTATTACGTTTATAATTTTAATTTATCATACGGCCCAGGGTTTATGGGGTGGACATCAGAAATTTATTTAAGCAAAAAAAAATACCAGGCAATGTTAGAAAAAATCAGAAACTTCAAACCTGGAAAATTGTCTGTGAAACATGGAGATTTTGAAAAAGTTTTAAAAAAACATAAAAATGATTTTTTGTACTGCGATCCTCCTTATTATATTGGTTCAGACTCTAAAATGTTCAAAGGAGTTTACCCAATGAGAAATATTCCTGTTCATCACAGAGATTTTCCACATGAGAAATTAAGAGACTTGTTAAAAAAACATAAAGGCAAATTTATACTATCCTACAATGATTGCCCAACAATAAGAAAATATTATAAAGGATTTAAGCATTATTTCCCAAGTTGGCAATATACTATGGGGCAAGGTGAGACGAGAATTGGAAAAAATAGAATTGAAAAAGGCGATGATCATATAAAAAAATCTCATGAAATTATTATAGTAAATTTTTGAAAATTCATTATTTAGCTCTTTGAGCCATATGTTCTCTGTGAAGTGCAGTCATAGCTTCAGGGTATTCTTCATTATTTTCTTGAAAATTCCAAGGAGGAAATTTTTTATTTATTTTTTTATATTCTTCCTTACAAAGATCCTCACTTTCTTTAAATGCAGCGACTTGAATAGCAACTTTTGTTTTTAATCCTGCGATTTTTGCCTCAACTTTTTCATTTTTAATCATCCAGCATTCAACTCTATTTTCATCTCTCAACTCTTTTTCTATTAATAAATGTGTGCACCAACGGCTCTGGCTTGGACCTCCTTGCATAGCGGTCACATAAAAATGCATTGTAGATTTAATTCCGCCCTTAGACATTGATCCACCTATTTTCATTATTTTATTATCAGAAACGAGAAGGTAAACTCTACCTGATGAATCAAGTAATATACCTTGGTCAATCTCATCTTCGGTTAGGTATTTAATTTTTATTTTGTTTGGATTATCGTCATTTCTTAGAAGAAATTCGCCAATTTTAAATGCATTAGTTACCTCAGATATATTCATATACATCAATTATTTACTTATAAATTTTTCGAGTAAACAAAAAAAAAGGGCAGTAAAAACTGCCCTTTTAGAATTTTAATTAAGAGTTATTGGGTTACATTCCCATGCCGCCCATTCCTCCCATACCACCCATGCCGCCCATTCCACCAGGCATTCCAGCAGGAGCCGCATCTTTTTCTTCTGGCTTGTCAGCTATCATTGCTTCTGTTGTTACTAATAATCCAGAAATTGATGCTGCATCTTGAAGTGCAGTTCTAACAACTTTAACTGGATCAATAATACCTTTAGCAAACATGTCACAATATTCTTCATTTTGTGCATCATAGCCGTGAGTTTTTTTATTCTGCTCTAACAACTTACCAACTACAACTGAACCATCTACACCAGCGTTTTTAGTAATTTGTCTTATAGGAGCTTCTAATGCTCTTCTAACTAAATCAACACCAGCTTTTTGATCTTCACCTTTGGCTTTTACTTTTTCAAGCTCTTGAGCAGCATATAACAAAGCACATCCACCACCTGTTACAATACCTTCTTCAACTGCAGCTCTTGTTGCATTAAGTGCATCTTCAACTCTATCTTTTCTTTCTTTAACTTCAACTTCTGTAGCACCACCAACTTTAATTACAGCAACACCACCAGCAAGTTTAGCTAATCTTTCTTGAAGTTTTTCTTTATCGTAATCAGATGTTGTCTCATCAATTTGTTGTTTGATTGAAGAACATCTAGCTTCGATATCAGATTTTTTACCACTACCATTTACGATAGTACTATTATCTTTATCAACTTTAACTTTTTTACATGATCCAAGATCATCTAATTTAACGTTTTCAAGTTTAATTCCTAAATCTTCAGAAATTACACTACCACCTGTTAAAATTGCAATATCCTCAAGCATAGCTTTTCTTCTGTCACCAAAACCTGGAGCTTTTACAGCTACTACTTTTAGACCACCTCTTAACTTGTTTACAACTAAAGTTGCTAAAGCTTCACCTTCAACATCTTCAGATATAATCATTAATGGTCTACCAGCTTGCACCACTGCTTCTAAAAGTGGAACCATTGGTTGTAGATTTGTTAATTTTTTTTCATGTAAAAGAATAAAAGGATTGTCTAACTCTGTCGTCATTTTGTCACTATTCGTAATAAAGTATGGTGACAGGTATCCTCTATCAAACTGCATACCTTCAACAACATCAAGTTCTGTTTCAATTCCTTTATTTTCTTCAACTGTAATGACACCTTCATTACCAACTTTTTGCATCGCTTTAGAAATCATACTTCCGATTTCTTTATCACCATTTGCAGAAATAGTTCCTACTTGAGCAATTTCATCACTATCTTTTACTTTTTTGGCGGAAGAAACTAAGTTTTGTTTTACAACATCTACTGCTGCATCAATACCTCTTTTTACGTCCATTGGGTTCATTCCAGCTGTAACATATTTTACACCTTCTTTAACGATCGCTTGAGCTAAAATAGTTGCAGTTGTTGTTCCGTCACCAGCTTCATCATTTGTCTTGCTAGCAACTTCTTTAACCATTTGAGCACCCATATTTTCAAACTTATCTTCAAGGTCAATTTCTTTTGCAACCGAAACACCATCTTTGGTAATCCTTGGAGCACCATAAGATTTATCCATCACAACGTTTCTGCCCTTAGGACCTAGCGTTACCTTAACAGTATCAGCTAAGATATTTACCCCTCTTATCATTGCTGATCTTGCTTCAGCATCAAATTTTACAACTTTTGCCATTATACTTTCTCCTTTAACTTATATTATTTACTTGAAATACCCATAATGTCAGACTCTTTCATTATGCTGTATTCTTTACCATCAATTTTAACTTCAGTTCCCGACCATTTGCCAAATAAAACTTTATCTCCAACTTTAACATCCATTGGAATTTTTTTTCCATCTTCAGTTTTCGCACCACCACCAACAGCAACAACTTTTCCTTCTTGAGGTTTTTCTTGCGCGGTATCTGGTATGATTATTCCCCCAGCAGTTTTTTCACTGCTATCTAAAACTTCTATTAAAACTCTGTCATGTAAAGGTCTAAATTTCATATATTCTCCTATATAAATATGCAGTTCATATAGAGATTGGTGGTACTATTTCAAGATATACTTGAATATTAAGTTAATCAAAAAATCTAGGAAATTGTGGATTTTTTGAGTTATAGATTATTTTGATGACTAAAAATTTAGACAATGAGGGTTTGAGATCAATTGTAGATAATTATGACTTGTTTTATATTGATATTTGGGGCGTTGTTCACAATGGCGTTAATATTTTCAAAGATTCAATCAAAGTTCTAAATGAAATCTTAAAATTAAAAAAAGAGCTTGTTCTTTTGACTAATGCGCCCAGGCCAAATGAGAACGTTAAAAAATTTTGTGAAAAACTTGGAATGGATAAAAAACTATCTAACCATATTTTTACTTCTGGTGAAGCAGCTATAAAATATTTAAAAAAGAATTCATACAAAGATAAATTTTTTCATGTTGGACCACCTAGAGATTTTGATTTATTTCGAGATTTTAAAAGAAATAATACAAATGATATTAAGGATGCATCCTATTTATTGTGCACAGGTTTATTTGATGAACAAAAAAATGACTTAAATTTTTACAAAAATCTTTTAGAGAGTTCATTATCAAAAAAAATGATTTGTACTAATCCAGACCTAATTGTTGATAAAGGGGGAATAAGAGAACTTTGTGCTGGATCAGTTGCGATGGTTTTTGAGAAAATGGGAGGAAGTGTAACTTATTTTGGAAAACCTTATCCAGAGGTTTATAATCAGTCAATAAATAATAAAAATAAAAAAGTACTTTCAATTGGCGACAATCTTAATACGGATATAAAAGGTGCAAATTTATTAAATTATGACTCTTTGATAATTTCAAATGGTATTCACTATAAAGAAATTAAAGAAAACGGGATAGAGACAACATCTAAAAATTATGAGGCAATTTGTAATTACATACAATCAGATCTAAAATGGTAAAAATGAAATTGTATAATAGTTTTAACATTAAAAAAAAACATAAAAACTCAATTATTTTAATTGGTAACTTTGATGGACTTCATCTGGGACATCAAAAATTATTTAGATTAGCAAAAAGATATAAAAAAAAATATTCTTCAAAAATTGGTGTTTTAACTTTTGAGCCAATGCCAAAAATGTTTTTTAACTCGAATTTAAAAAATTTTAGATTATCTAATTTAAACCAAAAAATTGAAAATTTAGGTAAGCTTAATGTTGATTTTGTTATTATTAAGAAATTTAATCTTAAATTTTCAAAAACAAAATCAATTTCATTTATTAAAGAAACTTTAGGTAGAAAACTTAGTCCTAAATTTATTTTTGTAAGTAATAATTTTAGATTTGGAAACAAAAGAGAAGGAAACGTAAAACAATTAATTCATCATGAGAAATTATGTAATTATAAAATTGTTAAACCACAACCTTTATCAATTAAAAAGCAAATTATTTCATCTTCATTATTAAGAAAATATTTGCAGAGTGGGAAACTTAATAAAGTTAATAAATTTTTAGATAGAAAATGGACAATTGATGGAAAAGTTCAAAAAGGTAGACAACTAGGAAAAAAGATTGGTTTTCCAACAGCCAACATAGATATCAAAAATTATGTGCTGGCAAAACCAGGCGTTTATGCTGTTAAAGCTAAGAAAATAAAAAATCCAAAATATATTAAAGGAATAGCCAATTTAGGATATCGACCTACATTTAATGGAAAAAAAATATTATTAGAAGTTCATTTATTTAATTTTTCTGGAAATTTATATAATAAGTATTTAAGAGTAGAATTTTTAAAATTTATAAGAGCTGAAAAAAAATTCAAAAATATAGATCAATTAAAAAAACAAATTAAAATTGATTTAGTAACTGCAAAAAAAGCAAAATGAGTAAAAACCAAATTAACTTACCTAAAACAGCTTTCTCAATGAAAGCTAATTTACCAATTAGAGAGCCAGAAATTCTAAAACTTTGGAAAAAAATTGATCTTTATAAAGAGTTAAGGAATTCAAGAAAAGGAGAAGAAAAATTTGTTCTCCACGATGGCCCCCCGTATGCAAATGGAAATATACATATGGGTACTGCGTTAAATAAAATACTTAAAGATATTATAGTAAAGTTTCATCAAATGGATGGTAAAGACTCTGTTTATGTTCCAGGTTGGGATTGTCATGGTTTACCCATCGAATGGAAAATTGAGGAACAATACAAAAAAAATAAAAAAAATAAGAACGATGTTCCGATTGTAGAATTTAGAAAAGAATGCCGAACGTTTGCTGAAAAATGGATAGAGGTTCACAAAGACCAATTTAAAAGATTAGGTGTTGTTGGTGATTGGGAAAACTATTATTCAACAATGAGTTATGATGCAGAGGCACAAATTGTAAGAGAACTTGGAAAATTTTTAAAAGAAGGAAGTCTTTACAGAGGATTTAAACCAGTTTTATGGTCAACCGTAGAAAAAACTGCACTAGCTGATGCCGAGGTTGAGTATCAAGACCATAAATCTGATACGATCTATGCTTGTTTTCCAGTTAAATCATCAAAAATCAAAGAACTTAATGATTGTGATATTGTTATATGGACAACCACTCCCTGGACGATACCAGCCAACAAAGCCTTGGCATACAATGAGAGTTTAGATTACGTAATAATTCAAATTAATGATGAGGAAAATTTTAAAAATAAAAAAATTGTTATAGCTGAGGCATTACTAAACTCAGTTCTAAAAGATTGTGAGATTAAAAAATTTAAAAACCTTAAGAAATTTAAAGGTAAAGATTTGAAAGATACTATCTGCAATCATCCATTTCTTGATTTAGGGTATGATTATGATATTCCAATGTTAGAAGCACGTTTTGTAACCACTGAACAAGGAACAGGAATTGTTCATTGTGCGCCAAGTCATGGACCTGACGATTTTAATCTTTGTTTAAATAACGGAATAAAGGCAATTGAGACAGTGGATGATGATGGAAAATATACAAATAATGTTTCTCTGTTTGAAGGTTTACATATTTTTAAGGCTAACCCCATTGTGATCGAAAAATTGAAAGATCAAAATAAACTTCTTTCAAATGGTGTATTGGTTCATTCATATCCTCATTCGTGGAGATCAAAAGCACCTTTAGTTCATAGAGCGACACCACAATGGTTTATTTCTATGGAAAGTCATAAACTGAGAAGCAAGGCTTTAAAAGCAATAGATGATACGACTTTTTATCCAAGTAAAGGTAAAGAAAGATTAAAATCAATGATCGAGACAAGGCCAGATTGGTGTGTATCAAGACAAAGAGTTTGGGGTGTACCACTTCCTATTTTTGTAAATAAAAAGTCTAATGAAATTCTAATAGACGATAAAGTATTTGAAAATATTGCTAATATTTATGAGAAAGAAGGTTCAGATTGTTGGTTTTCAGATAACCCTCAAAAATTTTTAGGTGATAAATATAAAGCTGAAGATTTTGAAAAGCTTAGCGATATTGTTGAAGTTTGGTTTGATAGTGGATCAACCCATTCTTTTGTATTGGAGAAGAGAAAAGACCTTAAATGGCCTGCATCAATGTATTTAGAGGGTTCTGATCAACATAGGGGTTGGTTTCATTCCTCTTTATTAGAGTCATGTGGAACGCGAGGTAAGGCACCTTTTGAGTCTATATTATCTCATGGGTTTGTTGTGGATGGAAAAGGTCTTAAAATGTCAAAATCACTTGGAAATGTAATTGCACCTGAGGATATTTTGAAAAAATATGGTGCCGATATTTTAAGAATTTGGGTTGCTGCATCAAATTATGCTGAAGATTTAAGAATAGATTATTCTATTTTGGATCAGCATTCTGAGTCTTATCGTAAAATTAGAAATACATTTAGATATTTATTGGGAAATATAAATGACAAATATGAGGATATTAATTTTGATAAAATTGACATTGAAAACTTACCTGCGTTAGAGAAATTTATGTTAAGCAAAATTCATTCTCTTAACAACAAATTTGAAAATTATTTTAAAAAATATGATTTTCACAATCTTTATAAAGAATTGTTGAATTTTTGTACAACAGATTTGTCGGCATTCTATTTTGATATAAGAAAGGACACTTTATATTGTGATCCAATTAATTCTGAGAAAAGAAAATCTTGTGTTACAATTTTGAATGTTTTATTAAAATCTTTACTCAGATGGTTCGCTCCAATATTGTCTTTTACAACTGAGGAAATACATCAACTGATATCAAAGGATAGTAAAAGCATCCATTTAGAAAAATTTCTTACTTTTCCAGATAAATTTAAAAATGAACAGCTTACTGAGAGATGGTCACAATTAATAAAAATTAGAGATGTATGTAACATAAGTATTGAGGAAAAAAGAGCCAGTAAAGAAATTGGTTCAAGTTTAGAAGCAGAACTTAATATTCAACTTAACAAAAAATATAAGGAGATAGTTAGAGATATGGATTTATCTGAATTATGTATTGTGTCAAAAGCTGTTGTTAATTTTGATAATCAGTCAGATATTTTAGTTGTGACAAAAAAAGCTTCTGGAAATAAATGCTCAGTTTGCTGGAAAATCAGAGAAGACTCATGTGAAAGACACCCTAAATGTCAAATCTCTTAAATAAAAATTTTGTAATAAATTTTTTTATTATTCTGAGCATCTTTGGTCTCGATAGATTTACCAAAGTCTATGTGATTTCCCAAAATGAAAAAAATTTATCGTCTGAACTATTTGTATCAAAATTTTTAAATATAAATTTAATTTATAATGAGGGAATAGCTTTTGGTTTATTATCATTTGATCAAATTCATATGTACAACATTTTAACAATTTTAATTGCAGCTGTAATTTTGATTATTTTTTTTATGACTTTAAAAAGTGATGGTCTTAAAAAATATTCACTTTTAATGATATTTGGTGGAGCTTTAGGTAATTTATATGATCGAATTTTTTTTAAAGCTGTGCCAGACTTTATTGATTTTCACATCGGAAATTTTCATTGGTTTATTTTTAATGTATCGGATATATTTATTTCATTAGGAGTATTATTTTTGATTATTTTTGAAATAATTGATAATCAAAAAAATAAAATTGATGAAAAAAATATTTAAACTAACAACAATTATAATTTCAATTTTAGCTTTAAATTCATGTGGAACAATTAGAGAAGGTTTTAGTTCACAGAAAAAAAATAGTATAGATGAATTTTTGGTTGAAAAGAAATCACCTTTAGTGATGCCCCCAGACTTCAATGAATTACCATTACCGCAGCAAACTAATCAAGTAACTGAGAATGAAGAGAATATAGATATAAAATCATTAATGACTGACAACAAGGATACAGATTTAGATAATCAAAACAATAATCAAAACACAAATTTTGAAAGTTCCATTTTAGAAAAAATTAGAAATAATTAATGATAACATCAGGAATTTTTTTTAAAAATTTTAAGGTTAGTAAACAAAATTCTAAAATAAAAAAAAATCTTAAAAAATTAATAAAAGAAAATAGTCAAATCCTTCAATCTTTTAATAAAAATTATAAAGACCAATTTAAGATCAAAAACTTAAGAATTTTTAAAAGGATTAACGATATTCGTATAATTGGAATTGGTGGTTCGTCATTGGGTACGAAAACTATTTATAGCTTTCTTAAAGATAAAATTAAAAAGAATGTATTATTTTATGATAATTTATCACCTTTCTACAAAAAATCTGGAAATAAAAAACATTTAAATTTAATCATCTCTAAATCAGGCAATACTTTAGAGACAATAGTTAATTCTAATATTCTAATCAAAAAAAGTGATAAAAATATTTTTATCACAGAAAATAAAAAAAATTATTTATATTCATTAGCACATAAACTAAAATCAGAGATTGTTCATCACAATAATTTTATAGGTGGTCGATACTCAGTTTTATCAGAAGTTGGAATGTTGCCCGCCGAATTAATGGGTCTTAATTCAAAAAGTTTTAGGCAATTTAATAATTTAATTAAAAATCAAAAATATTTAAATGCGCTCATATCTAATGTGGGATCTACAATAAATTTGATTAAAAAAAGAAAATTTAATTCAATTATCATAAATTATGATGAAAAATCCCAAAATTTTTTTTCGTGGTATCAACAACTAGTAGCTGAAAGTTTGGGTAAAAAGGGAAAAGGTTTATTGCCGATCGTATCTAACATGCCCAGAGATAATCATAGCGTTATGCAGCTTTATTTGGATGGTTTTAAAAATAATTTTTATACGTTTTTTTATGTCCATGAAAATAATACCTCCAAAATAGATAATAAATTTATTTTGCCCCCACAAAATTTTCTTAAAAACAAAAATATTCAAAATATTGCTTACGCTCAAAAAAAAGCTACAGAAAATGTTTTTACAAAAAAAAATATACCTTTTAGAAGCTTTGAGATAAAAAAAAGGGATGAAAAAACTTTAGGTGAGTTATTTTGCTTTTTTATGTTGGAGACTATTTTAATTGGAAAAGCTTTGAAAATAAACCCTTTCGATCAACCTGCTGTTGAGTTAATTAAAAAAGAGACTAAAAAAATTTTAGTTTAAATCACCAAATATAATTTTTGATATTCCATATTTCTTTTCATCTAGAATTCTAAATTTTTTTGAAAAATCATCATTTTCTTTTTTATGCCTATGCACAATAATCACCCCATCCTTATTGAGAATTTTTTCTTGAAAAATATTATCAATAATATTTGACAATCTTTTTTCTTTATAGGGAGGATCCAAAAATATGATATTGAATTTGAGCTGAATTTTTTTCAAAAAGTAATTAGATAATAAGTCTTCCTCAATAATCTCATATTTTTCTCTCATATTTAAATTATTTAGATTACTTTTTAAAATTGGTAAAACACCATTATACTTTTCTACAAAAGTAACATGTTTAGCTCCTCTTGAGAGACACTCTAAACCAAATGAGCCAACACCTGCAAATAGATCTAAAACTATTGAATTTTCAATATTAATCTTAAATTTATTTGAGTGATTAATAATATTAAAAATAGATTCTTTTGCTAAGTCCTTTAAGGGTCTTGTTTCTTTATCTTTTGGTTGTAAAATTTTTTTTCCTTTAAATTTTCCACTAATTATTCTCATTTTTTTATTACTTTATAACCAATATCTTTTCTAAAAAAACCATCTGACCAATTTAGATTGTTGAGAAGTTCATGAATCCTATTTCTTGATTCTTCAAAACTATCTGATAATGAAACAAAATTTAAAACTCGTCCACCCACCGCTAAAGTAACATCACCTCTTTTAATAGTGCCAGCATGAAATAAATGATCATCAGTGTTTAATTCAATTTTATTGATATTTTTGATTTCAATGTTCTTTTGGTAGGTTTCAGGGTAACCTTTTGAGCACAAGACAACACATATACTTTTTTTATCATTCCAATTAATTTTGATTTCATTTAATCTTCCATTACAGCATGAGTCAATTATTTCACCAAAATCTGTATTTAGCTTAGGAAGAATAGTTTGACATTCTGGATCACCCATTCTCACATTGTATTCAATTAAATAAGGTTCATTATTTTTTATCATTAGACCTGCATATAAAAAGCCTTTATATGATGATCCTAAATCTTTAAGTGCTCTTAAGGTTGGATCAATTATATTACTCAAAATCTTTTTTTCGAGCTCTTCATTTATTAATCTTGATGGTGAATAAGCACCCATACCACCTGTATTTTTTCCTTTATCACCTTCCTCAACTCTTTTATGATCTTGAGCTGTACCAAAATTTTTGTAAGTAATACCATCACTTAAAATGAAAAAGCTCATTTCTTCACCTTCTAAAAATTCTTCAATAAGAACATTTTCAGCAGTTCCAAACTTTCCATCAAATATTTCCTTAACTGCTTGATAAGACTCTTCTTTATTTTCACAAATATAAACACCTTTCCCTGCAGCCAAATTATCTGCTTTAATGACTATTGGAAAATTGGATTTATCTAAAAAATTTTTAGCTTGATTTATATCACTAAATACACCGAAATTCGCAGTTGGAATATTATATTTTTTACAGATGTTTTTTGTAAATATTTTAGATCCCTCTAATTGTGAAGCGACTTTGCTAGGTCCAAAAACCTTGATATCAAAACTTTCCAAGTAATCCGTCAGTCCATTAACCAAAGGTTTTTCTGGTCCTATGACAACTAATTTTATTTTTTTTGAAAGAATGAAATTTTTCAATTCCTCAAATTTATTTATATCTAAGTTAATATTATCAGCTATTGCATCTGTCCCAGCGTTTCCAGGAAAACAATAAATTTTATCAATTTTTTTTGACTTATTTAATGCATTACAAATTGCATGCTCTCTTCCCCCGCTTCCTATAATCCCTACAATCATGTATAAACATATAAACTATAAATGAATAAAAAATTAGCAAAAGTAAAATATTTACCAAATAATTTTCAAGTGATTGAAAAAGGCGACCATGTAATTTGTGCAGTTTCGGGTAAAGCAATCAGTCTTGAAAATTTGACTTACTGGAACGTGGAACTTCAAGAACCGTATTATTCATATGTTGAGGCTTCTAAAAAAAAAGAGGAATTAGACAATAAATAGCATTATTTCCAGCGATTATGGGACCATATCCAGTTATTGGGATTAGTAAGTATCATTTTTTCAAGAATCTTATTTAATTCGTTTGTAATATTTTCAATTGTATCTTCGTTTGAGAAGTGAATTGGTTTATGAACTTTCATTTTAAATTTGATACCCTCATATCTTTCTATAAAAATAGGGACAACAGGCATATTGAATTTTTTTATCAATTGTGCTGGAATTGTAGTAGTAAACGCTTTCTCATTAAAAAAATTCGATTTAATACCTTGAGAAACTCTTTGATCTATCATAAGTGCTGTTGAAAAACCTTGGTTATTGAGTTTTATTAATTCTTTTAATCCACCGATTCCTTTTTTAATTTGATTGCTGCAGATATATTTCTTTCTTATTCGTTCCATGAATTTATTTAAAAAAATATTATTTAATGGTCTATAGATTGCTCCAATTTTAATACCTATTTTGTCTATCTGCATTGCCATAAGCTCAAAATTACTAAAATGCCCTGATATAAATACGACTTTTTGATTTTGATCTTTAATATTTAAAAGTATATCTTCACCTTCTATAGAAATATTTTTACTAAGATTACCATTTCTAAAATTTTTCATATAAAGATATTCTGCAAAAACTCTCCCATAGTTATTCCACATCGAAGATTTAATTTTTTCAAATTCTTTAGAATTATAATCTGGAAAAGCTTTTTTTATATTATTATTAATTATTTTTTTTGATCTAAAAATTGGACCAATAATTTCGAATAATTTTCCACCTAGAAAAGATGAGAGTTTAACTCCAATAATTTTGAATATCACATAAAAAATGCAAATTATAATGAATTGTATTAAGTATTTAATTATTTTCATAAACCTTTAAAATATCATTAATAAAAGTTTCTTGGTTTAGAATCTTTAATTCTGATTTAATATAAAAAATTTTATCGTTATTGTTTAGCCTCATATAATCTTTTTCGGTAGTCATTACTTTACAATTCAATTTTTCAGACATTGAAATGATATCGTCAACCTCTTTTTGTAAGTATCTATAATGATCAGGAAATTCAATTTCTTTGACAATGTTTATGTTATTTTTTCTTAACATTGATATAAAAGTCTTATGATTTCCTATACCTGAAAAAACTAAATATTTTTCACTTTTATCAAACTCATTGATATTCAGTGGAACATATTCTCCTTGATAAATATTTATATTAGGATCTAAGCTATGAATAAATTTTATAATATTTTTTATATTTTCGTTATTTCCATTTAAAAAAACATTTTTATATTTTCTTAAATTTTTGATATTTTCTCTGAGTGGTCCAGCTGGAATAGTAAAACTATTACCAATCCAATTATCAATATTAAAACAAGTAATAGTATAATCATAATCTATTGATGGATCTTGCAAACCATCATCAAAAATTGCTAGTTCAAAATTTTTCTCAATTGCTTGTTTAATCGAGGAAGATCTATCTTTGAATTTAAATAATTTTCCGTGATTTGATAATATTTTTTGTTCATCAATTTGGTCTGAATAATATTTTTTAATAAAACAAGTTTTTATTTTATCTTTTAAAATTTCATTAATTTTCAAGCTTAAAGAGGTTTTACCTGTTCCACCTAGATAAATATTTCCCACACAAATAGTTTTAATTTTTGAATATTTCTTTTTTTTTATTGTTAAGTTTTTGAGAGTTTTAAGGATTGTGAGTAATAATGATACAGGGTAAAATAAATAAGAAAGAATGTTAGGTTTATTGTAATCCCAAAATTTGGGTTTTTTAAATTTCATTATGAATTGATTTATCTAACTCATTTAAGGTTTTTTTAAGTATTGTTGTACCAAGATATTTCATTTTTTTTACTTTTTTCATGTTTTTTTTAAAAATTATTGAATTAGCACATTGTTGAGGAGAATTGATTGAAGATGATATTTTTAATTGATTTAAATATTTGTAAACATCTCTAAAATTATCAATATTGGGTCCGTGTAATATCTTTGCACCGAATCGAGCTGGTTCTAACGGATTTTGCCCACCTCTTTTAATAATTGACCCACCTAAAAAAACTGTTGTTGCAAATTTGTAAAACTTTTTAGACTCTCCGAAGGTGTCAACTAGGTAAATATCAATATTATCTAATTTTTTTTTATTTGATCTACGAGATATAGCATTTAACCCAAGCTCATTAATTTGTGAAATAATCTGGTCAACCCGATTAATATGTCTTGGTATTATAATTGTAATGATATTCTTTATCTTTTTTTTTAATAAAATGTGTGTTTTTGCTGCAAATAACTCCTCGGTGTTATGTGTACTTGCTGCAACGAAAGTTTTATATTTTCTAAATTGCGAGAATAATTTCTTATCTGCTTGATTAGTTTCAAAAGTATCATGTTCAATAAATTTTAAATTTCCAATGGAAGTTATTTTTTTTACTTTTAATTTTTTCAAAAAATAATTTGTCTCAGTGTTTTGTGAGTAGGCTTTATCTATTAAACTAAAAGTTGAGTGAGAAAATTTCTTAATTATTGACCAACGCTCAAAGGATTTTTTAGTAATTCTAGCATTTAGCAGAATTAAATGGACACCTGTTTTTTTGATAGATCGAAACATACTTGGCCAGATTTCTGATTCTAAAAAAATTGCTATATCTGGTTTCCAATGATCCAAAAATTTTTTTGAAAATAACATGTGATCAATAGGATAAAATTGGTGAATAGTTTTTTTGAATTTGATTTTTTCTAATATTTTTGATGAGCTTAATGTGCTGGATGTTATTAATATTCTATTTATAGATTTGTCATTGTCATACTTTTTTATTATTGGGATAGCACTTAATATTTCACCAACACTAGATCCATGAAACCAAACAAGTTTTCCAGTCCCTCTTTTTTTCGATATAAAACAAAATTTTTCTTTAAATCTGAATTTATCCTCTTTATTTTTAAAAATTCTAAAGATAATTATGAATGGGGAAAAAAAAATTATTATTGAAAGTAAAAATTGGTAGATAAAAAAAATCATTACCTCTGAAATTGTTTGTCATGAAAATTTTTATAAATTTTAGAATTAATTAACAAATCTTCATGTTTACCATTATCAACTATCTTTCCAGAGTCTATTACATATATTTTGTTTGAGTTTAAGATGGTTGAAAGTCTATGAGCAATAACAATAGTAGTTCTATCTTTTGTTAAAATTTTTAATGCATCTTGTATTTTTGTTTCAGTCTCAGAGTCTAAAGATGATGTAGCTTCGTCCAAAAGTATAATAGAGCTTTTTTTTAACATAGCTCTAGCTATTGAAATTCTTTGTTTTTCACCGCCAGATAATCTTACACCATCCTCGCCAATCATGGTTTCATATTTTTCTGGTAGATTATTTATAAATTCATCACAATGTGATAATTCTGCCGCTCTAAATATCTCCTCATCACTTGCATCTAAATTTGCATATCTTATGTTATTTTTAATTGTGTCATCAAAAAGAGTTGTTTCTTGACTGACTAGGGAAATATTTTTTCTTAATGAATGTAGCGTGACATCATATATAGATTGGTCATCAACTGAAATATCACCTGATCCACAATCATAAAATCTAGGAATTAAATTTAAAATGGTTGATTTACCCGAACCACTATGACCAACCAAAGAAGTCATTTGACCTCCTTCAAATTCAAGATTTACATTTTTAAGAACCTCACCGTCAGATTTATTATAGCTAAACATCACATCTTTAAATTTGATATTCGCTTTTTCTACATTAATTTCTTTTGCATTTTCTGGATTTTTTATTAATTTTTTGGTGTCAATAACAGATAAAATTCTTGAAGCTGCTGAAAGACCTTGATTAAGAATTACATTTAATGTCGATAAAGACCTTACTGGCTGATAAGCCAACATCATTGCTGCAAGAAATGAAAAAAAATTATTTACACTTAACTCTCCTACGGCAATTAATTTTCCTGAATAAAAAATTAGAATAGCTATCATTACTCCGGTTAATACCTCCATTATTGGGGAGATTCTGACTATCACATGTCCAATTTTTTTATTTTTTTCTCTAAGTTGATTTAAATAGTTGTCCGCTCTATTTGACTCATAGTTTTCTTTCTGAAAAATTTTTGTAAGTCGGTGGTTTTTAAATAATTCAACTAAATACCTAGTTAAAAAACTTGATTTTTCTTGAGCTTCAGTTGTTACTTTACCCATTCTCTTACCTAAACTTCTTGCTGCAGTACTTGCTATTGGAATTAAAATAATTGCAATTAATGAAAGTTTCCAATTTTGTAAGAACATTACAGTAAGTAGTCCAATTAGTGTTAAACTATCTTTAAAAAGATTTAGAATTCCATTACTTAATAGCTGTGTAATATGTAATACATCGTATGTAAGGTTTGAGATAAATTTTCCAGTATGCTTTTCATCTATAGATTGGGTGTCAGCACTTATTAAAGTATTTAACATATCAAATTGAAGTTTCTTTTTTATATCTTCCCCAACATTGATCATTATTACTTTTGCTAAATAAAGAGAAACCCCCTTTGTTGTAAAGGCAATGATTATCAAAAATGGTATTATTATGAGTAGTGATTGATCTTTCTGAATAAATATTTTTTCAATTGCAGGATCGAGTAGCCAAGCAATTGATGAAGTACTTGCAGCAACTAAAAGAGAAAAAAATACTGCTATCCCAATTTTTTTGATATATTTCTTTGTATATTCATTAAAGAGTCTTTTTAATGTTGCTGATTTTTTCATTATGATACTTTTCCTATCAAAATATTTATTAAAACTAAAAGTCCAAAAAAATTGTTACTTTTAAAAACTTTTAAACATATGCTTGGAGTATTTATATCAAATGTTTTAATTTGATATAAAAATAATTGTGTAAATGGAATTAGTAAAAATAAAAAATAGTACAAACTAAAATCCATTAGGTAACCTCCTACTACAAGAGAAAACATTAAAATAGAGTAACATATAATTAAAAATATTTTTGCAGTTCCTTTAAATTTAATTGAAGTTGATTTCAGTCCTATTATTTCATCATCTTTTATATCTTGGTATCCATAAATTGTGTCGTATCCTAGTGTCCAAAATATGGCTCCTAAATAAAATATTAATGGTACAAGATTTAAACTTCCTGAAATTGATGTCCAGGCTAGCACTAAGCCATAGTTAAATGTTACTCCTAGAAACAGTTGTGGCCAATAAGTATACCTTTTCATCAATGGATATGTAAAAGCAAATGGCATTGAGGCTAATGCTAATAAGATTGTAAAAAGGTTAAAATTAATTAAAACAATAAATGCTAATAAGCATAGTATAGCTGCATAAAATAAACTTAATTTTACAGAAATTTTTCCTGATGCTATTGGCCTATCCTTTGTCCTTACAACTAGTTTATCAAACTTCCTATCTAATACATCATTAACAATACACCCCGCAGATCTCATCAATACTGCACCAAGAAAAAATAAAATTGAATAGAAAAAATAAATATTTTTATTTTGTGAGAAATCATAAACTAGTGTTAAGCCCCATATACAAGGCCAAAATAGTAACATGTAACCAATTGGTTTTTTAAGCCTAGTAAGTTCTATAAATAAGTTTAGTTGGTTCATAAAATTTTACTTGTAAATAACAAAGCCAAGATTGATAATCAAATTGATTCGTATGAATATAGATTACACAGTTACCGCATTAATGTTTCCAGCAATCCCACTGATAATGGGAGTGTATTCCAATAGATTTCATACTTTGAGTTCTTTAATTAGAAAAATACACGATGAGTATGTATTTGAAAAACACACCCCACCTGAATGGAAAGACCAATTGATTAATTTAGAGAAAAGAATTGGTGTTTTAAAATTAAGTATTTTATTTGCTGCTTTTGGATTTTTATTCAATATGCTAACTGTTTTTGGTCTTTATTTACAGGAACTTTTTATTGCCAGAATAATCTTTGGCTCATGTTGTTTGTCAATGATGATATCAATTATATTTTTTATCATTGAAATTCAAATTTCAACCAAAGCCCTTAGGCTTCACCTTTCTGATATGGATATCCAATTTAAGGAATAATTACCGCTGGACCCGTTAACAATCTAGCCTCTAAATCTTTATGGGCTTGAGTAGCATCTGTTAAAGAATATTTTTTTGAAATTTCTACCTTAAATTTTTTAGATAAAATCGCATCAAAAACTTTTTTTGCTGACTCAACTAATTCTTCTCTTTTGATTGTATAATGTGCAATGGATGGTCGAGTAAAAAATAATCCTTTGGCATTAATATCTTTTTTTACATCAATCGTATCAACGTACCCAGATGCATTTCCAAATGCTACCATCATTCCTCTTATTTTTAATGTTTCAATTGAACCTTTAAATGTTTTTATTCCAACACCATCATAAACAACATCAATACCATTTTTTCCTACAATTTTTTCAACTTCCTCTGAGAAATTTTTTTCAGAATAATTAATTACATGGTGACAACCATTTTTTTTGGCGATTTCCTCTTTAGCTTTTGAGCCAACTGTTCCAATTACTTCTGCACCTAGAGAATTAGCCCAAGGGCATAAGATTTGACCAAGAGCTCCAGCTGCAGCATGATAAAGCACCTTATCACCTTTTTTTAAGGGATAGGCTCTGTGCAATAGATATTCTGCAGTGATACCCTTTAATGTTATACAAGATGCCACCTCATCAGAAATACCATCTGGAACAGAAATTAATTTTTCTTCAGGCATAATTTGTTTTTCTGAATATGCTCCAATTGGCATTGATGCATGAGTAACTCTATCGCCAACTTTAAATAATTTTACTTCAGTTCCTATTTCTTCAATAACACCACTAGCTTCAAGCCCAATACCACTTGGTAATGGAATAGGGTAGAGACCTGTCCTGTGATAAATATCTATAAAATTTAGACCTATTGATTTATTTTTTATTAAAACTTCTTTTGGACCGGGTTTTCCAACGTCCATATCTTTAATAACCAAAACCTCAGGTCCACCAAATCTCTCTATTTGTATCGATTTCATTTTTTATTTTACAAACGTGCCGTTATGATAATCTTGAACGGCCTGTAATATCTCTGCTTTAGTATTCATTACAAAAGGACCACCTCTTGCAATTTCCTCATTTATAGGTTTTCCAGAAATAACTAAAAATTTTGCTTTTGATCTTGCCTTTACTTGCAAATTTTCGCCTCGTGTGAGTAATATTAAAGTACTATCTTTGACATCATCATGTTTTTGCTCGCCTATTTCTATTTCGCCATCTATTAAATAAATAAAACTATTGTGTGTAGATGGTAGAAGATAATTAAAATTCTTATCTTTATTTAGTTCGACATCAAAATAAACTGGCTCAACATTGTGACCTTTGACTGGACCTTCTGCCTTTTCAAACTTACCAGCTATAACTTTTACTTTTTTGTCTTTATCCTCATGTACACTCATTTTATCTGCATCAATATAAATATACTCCGGTTTGCTCATTTTTAATTTTGCGGGCATATTGATCCACAATTGAAATCCATGAAGCTTACCCTCTTTCATTGCAGGCATCTCTGAGTGGATGATACCACTTCCAGTTTTCATCCATTGGACATCGCCAGCAGTCATTTTACCCTCACCGCCTGTACTATCTTTATGTTCAAAATCACCAGCAAGCATGTAAGTGACAGTTTCAATTCCTCGGTGTGGGTGCGGGGGAAAACCAGCTACATAATCATCACTATTTTCAGAGCCGAACTCATCTAACATTAAAAAAGGGTCAAAGTAATTTGGCTCAACCCCAATACTTCTTTTTAATTTTACTCCAGCTCCATCTGAAGCTGGGATCGGATCGATGATTTGTTTTACTTCAATATTTTTCATCCGCTTTAATTAACGAATTAATTGTTAATTTCAAGATCACTTTTTATCTAAACAAAAACCTTTAGCACCATTAACCACCAAGAATAAAAAACCACCAGCTAAAGCAATGTTTTTAAGAAAAGCAGTAAGCTGTACCTGATCAGCAAAATCATTGTGAAAAATAATAGCTGTTGCAAAACAAAATAAACTTAAAGCCGCAGCAGCAATTCTAGTTTGATAGCCAATTACAATTAGAATGGGTCCAATTATTTCAAGAGCAATTGCAGGTATAATTAAAATACCAGGCAAACCAAAACTTTCCATCCAACCTATGGTTCCCTCATAATTATTGATTTTAAAAATTCCATTTAAAAAAAATAATGCAGATATTAAAATTCTTCCTAATAAATCTAGTATTTTAATCATAATAAATTAATCTTAATAAATACAATGGCGGATTGTACCATTGTTTGCAAGCACAAAAAAAAATATTTTGTCACCTTTGATCTTTTTTTAAAATATTAAAGTAATTGAATTAGTTTGCTAAGATCTTTAATTTGATATTTTGGTTTAAAATCTAAGTTATCAAAAATGTTATTATTTCTATTTACCCAAATAGATTGGTAACCATAATTTCCACCACCAGAAACATCCCAAGTATTAGCACTTAAAAATGCAACTTCACTTTTATTAATATTATATTTTTTTATAGGCATATCATAAACTCTAGAACTCGGTTTATATACGCCAACTTGTTCTATAGAAAATATATCATCAAATAAATTGTTCAAATGATTACTTTTAACTAATTCGTCCAGTAGTGATGGAGTGCCATTAGATAAAATTGCTAATTTAAATTTTTTCTCTTTTAGAGTTTTTAAAGTTTCTGGAACTTCTTTGTAGGGTGATAAGATTTTATATAAATCAAGTAATTCATTTCTCATTGACGGGTCAATGTTAAAGGTTCTCATTGATTTATCTAAACTATCTTCTGTAACTTGCCAAAAATCTTTGTGTCGATCCATTAAACTTCTAAGCCAAGTATATTCTAATTGAGTGGTTCTCCAAAAATTTGCAAATCCCTCCCATTTATCTCCAATTTTATCTTTGCATTTTTCTGCAGCTGAATTGACATCAAACAATGTTCCATATGCATCAAAAATTATTGCTTTAATATTTTTCATAAATTAATTTAACATATATGAGTAATATTAGATTGTTTTTTTCGAATACATTATCAAAAAATATGATTGATAAATTAGATAAATCTCAATCTCATTATTTGACAAAAGTAATGAGGTTAAAAAAAAATGATATTTTTTCTTTATTTAATAAAACTGGTGAATGGGAAGCAAAAATTTTGAATATTACAAAAGATTTTGTTGAATTTAAATTAACCAAACAATTAAGACAAAAAGAAAATGTCCAAGAATTATGGTTAGCATTTTCACCTATTAAATCAAATTATCAAAACTTTATGATTCAAAAAGCAACTGAATTAGGTATTTCAAAATTTTTACCAATAATTTTTGATCGAACTATTGTAAGAAAGATTAACAAAGATCGGTTAGAAAAAATAGTTATAGAAGCATGTGAACAATCAAATCGGATTAGTATTCCATCTATTGAGGAAGCACAAAATTTAAAAAGTTTTTTAAATTCCAATTCAATGAATTTAATTTTCACAGATTTAAATTCAGACAATAAAAAAATTGAAAAAACAAAGTTTTCAGATAAACCTATTTGTATCATTATAGGCCCCGAAGGAGATTTTTCAGAACATGAAAGGCAAGAGATTCTCTTATTTAAAGGAGTACAAGCACTTAAAATTAATGACAATATTTTAAGATCAGAAACCGCAGTGATATCTGCAATTTCGATCATAAATTATGTGATTAATTGATAAATTGTCGCGAAAACTAAAGTGTAATTTTTACAAAAGGGCTTTATATAGCTAGTAAAAATGAAAAAAATTTTATTTATATTTTCAAGTATTTTTATCTCTCAAAATGCTTTTGCAAACCAACCTGTTGATTGGCAATTAGGTTTTCAAAAAGCGGCATCAGAATCGATGAGAGATATTGTAGCCTTTCACGATAACTTGTTATTACCGATAATAATAGCAATAAGTGTATTTGTTTTATTTTTAATGCTTTATGCGTGTGTAAGATTTAGAGCCTCAGCAAACCCTAATCCTTCAAAGAGAACACACAATGTAACTGTTGAAGTTTTATGGACTTTAATTCCTTGTTTGATTTTAATTGTTATGGCGGTTCCATCATTTAAAATTTTATATAAGCAAGATACAATTCCAAAAGCAGATTTAACAATCAAAGCAATAGGCTATCAATGGTATTGGGGTTATGAGTATCCAGACGAAAATTTGGAATTTGACTCATACATGATTGAGGAAAAAGATTTAAAAGCAAATCAACCAAGATTGTTAGCTGTTGATAATGAAGTTGTTGTTCCAGTTGGCAAAGTAGTAAAAGTTTTAATCACAGCAAATGATGTTTTACATGCTTGGGCTTTACCTTCATTTGGAGTAAAAAGGGATGCGGTACCTGGAAGAATTAATGAAACGTGGTTTAAGGCTGAAAAAGTTGGTACTTATTATGGTCAATGTTCAGAACTTTGTGGTATAAAACATGCATTTATGCCTATTGCAGTAAAAGTAGTTAGTGAAGATGAATATCAAGAATGGTTATCTGAGGCGCGCGTGAAATTTGCAAAAGAAGAAATTGAAAATGATAAACTTAAATTAGCGAGTAAATAAATAATGTATACACAAACAGCATCACACGATCATCATATTCCAACTGGTTGGAAACGTTGGGCGTATTCTACTAACCATAAAGATATTGGGACAATGTATTTAATTTTTGCAATTGTTGCAGGGGTTATTGGAACTGCTTTTTCTGTTTTAATGAGAATGGAATTAATGCATCCTGGTGATGGTATTTTAGGTGGTAATTATCACTTATATAATGTGTTGGTTACTGGACATGGTTTAATAATGATTTTTTTCATGGTTATGCCAGCAATGATTGGTGGCTTTGGTAATTGGTTTGTGCCAATTATGATTGGAGCTCCTGACATGGCATTTCCAAGAATGAACAATATTTCTTTTTGGTTACTACCTGTTTCTCTAACTTTATTAATTTTATCAATTTTTGCAGATGGCCCTCCAGGACAAACCGGTGTAGGGGGTGGATGGACTATTTATCCTCCGTTGTCCTCAAAAGCTGGACAACCTGGACCAGCGATGGATTTAGCTATTTTAAGTTTACACTTAGCGGGTGCTTCATCAATTTTAGGAGCAGTTAATTTTATTACTACTATTCTAAATATGAGAACACCAGGTATGACATTACATAAAATGCCTTTGTTCGCGTGGTCAATATTAGTAACTGCATTTTTATTATTATTATCTTTACCAGTATTAGCTGGAGCAATAACAATGTTATTAACAGATAGAAATTTCGGTACCGCCTTCTTTGAAGCCCAAACAGGAGGTGATCCAGTCTTATTCCAACATTTATTTTGGTTTTTTGGTCATCCAGAAGTATATATTTTGATCCTTCCAGGATTTGGAATGATTAGTCATATTGTTTCTACATTTTCTAGAAAACCTGTTTTTGGATATCTTGGAATGGCTTATGCAATGGTAGCAATTGGAATTGTCGGATTTGTTGTATGGGCGCACCATATGTACACAGTTGGATTAAGCACAGATACAAAAGCATATTTTTTAGCTGCAACAATGATTATTGCTGTTCCAACAGGAATAAAAATTTTCTCATGGATCGCAACAATGTGGGGTGGTTCAATATCTTTTAAAACACCAATGGTATGGGCATTAGGATTTATTTTTATGTTCACGGTCGGTGGAGTAACTGGAGTTGTTTTAGCTAATGCAGGTGTTGATACTGCAATGCATGACACTTATTACGTAGTTGCTCATTTTCACTATGTGCTTTCTTTAGGAGCTGTTTTTGCAATCTTCGCGGGCTTTTATTATTGGTTCTCAAAAATGAGTGGTTATGAATATTCTGAGTGGATGGGTCAATTACATTTCTGGTTAACATTTATTGGAGTTAACTTGATTTTCTTCCCTCAGCACTTTTTAGGATTAGCTGGGATGCCGAGAAGATATGCTGATTATCCTGATGCATTTGCCGGATGGAATTATATATCTTCAATAGGGTCTTACGTGGCTGTAGCTGGTCTCGCTGTATTTTTTATGAATTTAATTTATGCATTTGTAAAAAAGAAAGCAGCCGTACAAAATCCATGGGGTGAGGGAGCAACAACGTTAGAGTGGACTGTGCCATCTCCACCAAATTTCCATACTTTTGAGGAATTGCCAAAATTTGAAGATGGTCAGGGTACACAAAAATCGCACGGCTAATAAAATAAGAGCATTAAGAACCGATGGATAATTCAAGGCTAAAAAAAAGAAGTTTAAGCCAAGAAGATTTATTTAATCTTTCAGAATTATTTAAATTGATGAAGCCAAGAGTTATGTCATTGGTAATTTTTACCTGTGCCGTAGGTTTATTAACAGCACCCAACATTGTTTCAACCAAAGATGCAATTATTGGAATTCTTCTCGTCTCATTAGGTGCTGGAGCGGCTGGTGCTTTAAATATGTGGTATGAGTCCGATCTTGATGCTTTAATGACCAGAACCTGTTTAAGACCAATCCCAACAGGTAAAGTCAATAGAAATCAAGCTTTAATATTTGGTGTTACATTGTCAATAGTTTCAGTTGTAGCTTTAGATTATTTTACAAATAGAGTTTCTGCAGCAATATTATTATTAACAATATTGTTTTATGTATTTGTTTATACAATCTGGTTAAAAAGAAGAACTCCACAAAATATAGTTATTGGTGGGGCAGCTGGTGCTTTTCCACCGGTTATAGGATGGACTATTGCTACAGGCTCTATATCACTAGAACCATTAACATTTTTCTTGATTATATTTTTTTGGACACCCTCTCATTTTTGGGCACTTAGTTTATACAAGTCCGATGATTACAAGAAAGCTAAAATACCAATGTTGCCACTAACTAATGGAATAGAAAGTACCAAAATCAATATATTCATTTATTCTTTATTGATGATACCGGTAATTATTTTTCCATATTTAATTAACTTTGTTGGTTTAACATTTTTAATTCCATCACTGCTATTAACTTTTTATTACAATTTTTTATGTTATGAATTATTGGATTATAAAAAAAATAGATTTAACTCTAAGAAAGCAAAAGCTATCTTTGGATATTCAATATTGTATTTATTCTTAGTCTTTGTTCTGTTTTTGATTGGTAAAATAATATGATTACACCAGATAAAAAAACAAAAAGAAAAAATATTATTACAGCATTAGCTATTATTGCGTTTATGATTTTTCTTTTCTTTTTTACTTTATATAACACAGGGGTATTTGATAGGTCGATATGATAGAAAAAAAGAAATTAACACCATTGGTTCTAGCTGGGATTTTTGTTTTGATGTTAGGTTTATCATATGCATCAGTCCCTCTTTATGAAATTTTTTGTAGAGTTACTGGTTTTGGAGGAACCACACAAGTAGCAGACAAAGCTCCGAAAATTGTTTTAGATAAAGTAGTTAGTGTAAGATTTGATACCAATGTTAATAATTTACCATGGGATTTTAAAGCAAAATCGAATGTGATGGATGTTAAAGTGGGTCAAGTAAACAAAATTGAGTTTGAAGTAACCAATAATAGCAATGAACCAACTGCAGGTGTAGCAAGTTTTAACGTTTCACCCTCAAGCTTTGGAAAATATTATAGTAAACTTGGTTGTTTTTGCTTTGAAAAACAGGAATTAAAAGCTGGTGAAACTGCAACCTATGTGATGACTTTTTATTTAGACCCAGAAATGGTCAACGATGCAACAGTAAAAAATTTACAGGATGTAACTATGTCGTATACTTTTTTCTCGACAGATTACTATAAACAATCATAATCCAAAAAAATGTCAGCTGAAAAAAAACACGATTACCATTTAGTAGATCCAAGTCCTTGGCCTATCTATGTTTCATTCTCATGTTTAATTTTAGCTGTTGGCGCTGTTTACTACATGCATTATGAGGTTTCATGGGGAATGTACCTTGGATTTGCTTTATTAATTTATGGAGCATACATGTGGTTTAGAGATGTAGTTATTGAAGCTGAGCATCAAGGACATCATACACCTGTGGTTCAAATACATCATCGTTACGGAATGACTTTATTCATTGCCTCTGAGGTAATGTTTTTTGTTGCTTGGTTTTGGGCATACTTTGATGTGAGTCTATTCCCAAATGACTTTGTTGGTAATGTATGGCCACCAAAAGATATAGAAACTTTTGATCCTTGGGATATACCATTAATAAATACATTGGTTCTTTTGTTATCTGGAACCACTGTAACTTGGTCTCATCATGCTCTTTTAGAGGATGATAGAAAAGGATTTATTCAAGGATTAGTTTTAACAGTTATATTAGGAGTTTGTTTTACTGCTTTACAAGCTTACGAATATCATCATGCAACATTTGCATTTTCAGATCACATATATGGTTCAGTATTTTACATGGCAACAGGATTTCATGGTTTTCATGTGATCGTAGGTACAATTTTCTTAGCTGTATGTTTGTGGAGAGGAAAGTTAGGTCATTTCAACAAAGATCATCACTTTGGTTTTGAGGCAGCAGCCTGGTACTGGCACTTTGTTGACGTAGTTTGGCTATTCTTATTTGCTGCGATCTATATTTGGGGAAGCTAATTTGAACCTTGAGACATAAGTTTTTATTTTCAGTTTTTATCATATTTTTTATCTTTGTTTTTATTGCTTTAGGTACTTGGCAAGTAATTCGTTTAAATTGGAAGAATAATCTTATCCTAGAAATTGAAAATTCATTGAAAAATCCTCCAGTTCAACTTTCACAATCTAATCAACAAAATTATCTTAAAATCAAAACATCAGGTCGCGTTGATTTTGAGAAACAGATTTATTTATATAATTTAAATGACTCTGGAACACCTGGGTTTGAAGTTTTAAATCCAATTCTAATAGATGGTGAAAACTATTTACTCAATAGAGGATGGATACCATTTGAAAAAAAAAATACACCAGAGATAAATATATTGGATCAAAACAATATAGAAGGAACTCTTAAAACACAGGGAAGAAAAAATATATTTAAACCAGATAATGATATAAAAGAAAATTACTGGTTTAGTTTGAATAGAGAAGATATCTCAAAATTTACTGGTAAAGAATTTTCTAAGTACATAATATATTTAGATGGAAATTATCAGTTTCCTAGACCAAAAAAAATTACTGCTAATATTTCCAACAATCATAAAAAATATGCAATGACATGGTTTTCATTAGCGATTTCAATTCTTTTGCTATATCTATATTTTAGAAAAAAGAATTATTAAATGAATTATATAAGTACAAGAAATAATCAGAAAAACTTTACTTTTAAAGATGTTTTCCTCAAAGGTTTGGCAGATGATGGGGGACTATTTGTTCCAAAATCAATTAAACCCTTTAAAAAGGAAGAATTAGATAATCTAAAAAACCTGAGTTACAATGATTTGGCTGCTGAAATAATTTATCCATTTATAGGAGATTTCATGTCTAAAGATGATCTAATCTCTTTGATTTCAAAATCATATTCAAATTTCAGATCCGACGATGTTGTAAAAATATCAGATCTAGGAGATTTAAAAGTATTAGAATTATTTCATGGACCTACACTTGCATTTAAAGATATCGCAATGCAATTAATAGGTAATTTTTATCAATATCATTTAGGCCGTGATCAAAAAAAAATTAATATAATTGTTGCAACTTCAGGCGATACGGGTGCTGCTGCCATAGACGCTTTAAAGGGAAAAAACAATTTAAATGTTTTTGTATTGCACCCTAATAATAAGATTTCACCAGTACAAAGAAGACTAATGACAATACATGAAGAGAATAATGTGTTTAACATTGCGGTAGAGGGCAATTTTGACGATTGCCAAAATTTAGTTAAAGCAATGTTTAATGACGAAAAATTTTCTAAAGCAATCAATATGTCGGGTGTAAATTCAATTAATTGGGCAAGAATAGTTACTCAATCGGTGTATTATTTTTACGCTTACTTTAAAGTTGGAAATGGTCAACCTTTATCCTTTTCTGTTCCAACAGGAAACTTTGGTGATATTTACGCCGGTTATTTAGCAAAAAAACTAGGTCTACCAATTGATAAACTAATCGTAGCTACAAATAAAAATGACATACTGCACAGAGCAATATCTGGTGGTGATTATAGTCAAAAGAAAGTTGAGGAAACAAATACTCCAAGTATGGATATACAAATTGCCAGTAATTTCGAAAGGCTTTTATACGACGTCAAAGATTGTAACTCTGAAGTTACAAAAGATGTAATGGCTGAAATAAAAAATAACACTTATAAGATTGATAAAAACGACTTAGATAAAATCAAAAAGAATTTTATATCTGAAATGCTTGATGAAAACGAAACTGTTAAAATGATAAAAACCATTAATGATGAGCATCAGATGGTAGTGGATCCACATACTGCAGTAGGGATTGGTGCTGTAAGAAAATTAGGATTGGAAAAAAATTGTGTTGTATTATCAACTGCACACCCATGTAAATTTCCAAAAGCAATAGAAGATGCAATTTCAAAAATTGAAAATTTACCAGATAGTCTTAAATACGTTAATGACAGAAAAGAAAAATTTGAACTTTTATCAAATGATATTGAAAAAGTTAAAAAATATGTAATGAATTCGATATGAAACTTAAAATAAAAGATCAACTCCCAGATACAGAGATTTTTCAACTTGTTGATGGAGAACCTCAAAAAAGCAAATTAAGAGAAACTATTGGTAATGGTAAAGTCGTTTTGTTTGGTTTACCTGGGGCGTTTACATCAACTTGCTCTAAACTTCACTTACCAGGTTTTGTAGCAAATGCAGAAAAAATTAAAGCAAAAGGAATAGAAAATATATTTTGTTTATCAGTAAATGATCCTTACGTAATGAATGGTTGGGGAGAGATTAATAATACTGGAGATAAAATTAAAATGTTATCTGACCCATATTTATTATTTACGAAAGCAATTGGGGCAGAAGTTGATCGTAATGCAAAAGGTATGGGAATTAGATCAAATCGTTATTTAATGGTGATTGAAAATTTCACAGTCGTTAATATCCATGTTGAAAAAGAAACTAAAGAATGTGGTTTAACTTCAGCAGAAAACTTATTAAATAATCTAATTTAAGTAGGGCAGCTCTGTTGCCAGGTGACCTGACTACAAGTTAGCAGCATCTTTAGCGAGTAAATCTACTTCATTATTTAATTCATCATTTGAATGGGCTTTTACCCAGTTCCAACTTATTTCAAACTCATTATTTAGTAGATCTAATTCTGTCCAAAGTGCTTTATTACTTACCTCTTTTTTGTTTGCAGTTTTCCATCCATTTTTTTTCCAATTGTGTATCCACTCTGTTATTCCAGACTTTACATACTTAGAGTCTGTAAAAATTTGAACTTTGCTTCCTTTTGGAATTTTTTTAAGCGCCTCTATAGGTGCCAATAATTCCATTTGATTATTTGTCGTATCTTTTTTACTTCCTTTCAGTTCAGTTTTTTCTCCGTCATTTAATATTATTGCTGCCCAACCACCATTACCAGGATTGCCAAGACATGAACCATCGGTATAAATTTTAATCATTAAAATAAATAATCCCTGTAGCTTTTTAAATTATTGTGAATTATCAGTTTTTGATAATATTCTCTTGGATCTTTAATTTTTATCAAAGCAGTTTTTGGAGTATTTGTATAGTCGTAAAGTCTTGTGAGAAAATATCTCATTGCAGCAGCACGGCATAAAATATTCAATGATTTTTTCTCAATACCAGAGATCTTTTTAATACCCTCATATCCCCTGATTAAATTTTTTACCTTTTTCTTATTTAATTTAAATTGTGATTTTTTTTTATCAAAACAAAGAGCGTTGATACATATCGCTATTTCATACATAAAATAATCATTTGCGGCAAAATAAAAATCAATAATTCCAGAGATCTTATTTTTTTTAAAAAATATATTATCGATAAAAAGATCACCATGTATTATTCCATTTGGCAATTTTTTTGGCCATTTATTTTTAATTTCTCTAAAATTACTTTTGAGAAATTTTTCTAAATTAATGAATTTTTTTGATTTAAATTTAATACTTTTTAATAATGGATTTAAATTTTTTATATTCATTGAGTTTTTTCTAAACAATCTTATTTTTTTCGAGGAAGAGTGCATTTGAGCAACAGTTTTTCCAATATCATAACAATTCTTCAAATTAAGATTTTTTTTGTCTTTTCCATCAAGAAACGAAACAACACAAGCAACCTTATTCTTTATTTTAAACAGATATTTTCCATCACGATTTTTCAATGGTTTTGGACATCTTATCTTTAAATCATTTAGTTGATCCATTAATTTCATAAAAAAAGGTATTTCTTTTTTTTGAACTCTTTTTTCGAATATAGTTAATATAAATTTATTATTTTTCGATTTTAATAAATAATTAGTATTTTCAATTCCTTGTTTGATACCTTTAAAACTTAAAAATTTTTGATTTTTAAATTTTTTATTAATAGACGAAATATCTTTCTTATTTATCTTTGTGTAAACAGCCATTTAATTTAATTTTTTTGGAACACGAAAAACAACGTTTTCTTTTATAATTTCAACTTCTTCTATAGTGACTGTAAATTTATTTTTCAATTCTTTAATGAAATTTTCGACAAGTATTTCAGGGGCAGACGCACCAGATGAAATTCCAATTACATTTGAATTTTCAATTAAGTTGAATGGAATTTCGCTTTGTGAGTGGATCAGTATTGAGTTTTCACACCCTGATTTTTTAGCAACTTCAACAAGTCTTACTGAGTTAGATGAATTTCGACTACCAATAACAAAAAATAGATCACACTTTTTTGCAATGTTTTTAACAGCCATTTGTCTATTAGTTGTTGCATAACAAATATCTTCTTTTGCAGGCTCTCTGATATTTGAAAATTTTTTTTTAAGTATTGATATTATTTCTTTTGTATCATCTACTGATAGGGTTGTTTGGGTAACATAGGCAATTTTTTCAAAATTTTTTGTATCATAATTATTGGCTTCGTCCTCATTTTGGATAAGGTCGATAGACCCTATAGGCAGTTGTCCCATTGTTCCAATTACCTCAGGATGATTTTCATGCCCTATTAAGATTAAATGGTATCCAGCCTTATGAAGATTTTCAGCCTCTCTATGAACTTTAGAAACCAAGGGGCATGTTGCATCAACATAAGTCATATTATAATTTTTTGCATCTTGTGGAATTTTTTTTGGAACACCATGTGCAGAAAAAATAACTGGTCTTGTTTTGTCTTCAATTTCTTCAAGCTCCTCCACAAATATTGCACCTTTATTTCTTAGGTCATCAACAACAAATTTATTGTGTACTATTTCATGTCTAACGTATACTGGAGAACCATATTTTTGAATTGATTTTTCAACAATTTCAATTGCTCGTTCAACACCGGCACAAAATCCTCGCGGAGCAGATAACAATATTTTAAGTTCCTTGTTTTTCATTTTTATCTAAAAGATACTCAAGTAATATATGTGGAAATGTTAAAGACGCCAAACCTATAAAAATGACTTTAATAATCGAGTTATCAAAATCATATTTAAAATTGAGCAAATAAATACCAACTAAACAAATAATAGCAGTTAATATAGTAAGTGGCATAGCTTTTTTAATAAAAATCAATAACCCTTTTTTAATATTATTGTTATCTAATTCGTAAATTAATGTGATGCTGTGTCTTACAGAATGTAAAAAGCAAAAATAAGCCGTAAATGCTACTAAAGGAGAAAGATAGTAATTTAAAATCAATATAGAAAAATAATCAAAAAAAATAGAAAAATTCTTTAAATTAAATTTTTTAATAAACAAAATAATACTCGAAATAGAACTTAAGATTATCCCTAAATCTATTAATTTATTATTCTCAATAAAACTGAAACTTGAATAAAAATTTTCATTATCAATTAATAACAATTTAAATATTGTTATAGTCTCATCAAAATGAAAATACAATGGTGCCCAAATAACAAGTGATCCTTTTAGGAAATATAGTATCCCCATAAAGTGTGAGTTATAGTCATGCAAAAATTGTGTATCCTCTTTGCCAAAATGATATGAGGCAACCAGTAAAAATATTATTAATAAGATAGATGGTATAAAAATCCAAAGTGTTACAACCATTACAGCTAATAAGATATATGAAATATAAAATAGAGATATATTTTCAATTTTAAAAATCTTTAGAAGCTTACCACCTTTGACATGATCTAAAGACCCATGAGATACACCAATAATTAAAATTAAAAATAAGCAAAATAATGGTGACAATATAAAGTTACTAAATTTAAATAGTATTAAAGAAAAAATATTACAGAATAAAAAAAAAATAAAAGAATGATTAAGATTTATTTTTTTTATATTCATATTCATTTAGGTTTAATCAAATAAAGCTTTGATAAAAATCCATTTTGGCATTTTTATAATTATAGTCAAATCCTCAAGAAAATTACTCTTATTGGAAAGAAATTTGATAATTGTTTTGGGTGAACTTTGAAACATTTTAAAAAAAATTTCCGACATTTTTTTTGGATGTTTTTCAAGAACACGTAAAAATATTTCATCCAAAAATTGATACTTTTTACCGATTTCAAATTTTTTAGTACTATGAATATTTTCAATATTTTTTCTTATAAATTTACTATGTTCTTGTATATTCAAAAAGGTATATCCTGTGCTTAATCTTGTCATACCACCAGCAGTTCCAATATTAATTTTATTTTTTTCACTTTTAAATGATGGGTAAAAAAGTGGAATTGCGCCTATCTCTTTATAAGTAATTTTATAATTTTTTAAATTCAATTTCTTTTCGATATATTCTTTAATTTGTTGATCATAATCTTTTTGAGAGTCATCGTTCATTTTTGAAAGCCAAGTACTCTCAATCAATGCCTTTTTTTTTGAGAAGGGAAGTGTGTAAAAAAAATGGACACTTTCCCTTTGATCACAATCAAAATCCATAAGATTAAAAATGTTTTCATCGAAATAATTATTCTCTGTCTCTATTTCAACTCCACAAAAGTGTTGCCATAAATTTCTAAAGTCTTTTTTGATAGTAGGAACACTATTGAATATAAATGAATTTTTGATGTTGATGTCTTTCAGTTCCTTTAAAAAAAAGATATTTTTATTTAACTTTAATGAATTATTTATTTTCTCATAAAACAAACCACTATCGATGCTTTGATATGGATAATTTTCACATTCAAGAAAATTCGTTTTATTAGGTGCATTAACTGAAAAATTTTTCCAATTTTTTATGACACAATCATCAAAATTATGCTCAGATACTCTCCAAAAAGACCAGGTCTTATCTCTTTTGTATTCATCTCGAGGCTCGATTATTGCTAAGGTTTTATTTTCTAATTTATTATGGATCTCTAATTCATAGGCTAGAGATAAACCAGCACAACCACCACCGATAATTATGTAATCAAATTCTTTCATCAAGATTAATTTCTTTATTAATCAATAAATGATCATGTTCAATTTGATCATCATTTTTATTTAATAAAGAAAGTATAATTAGATCATAAATTGATAAAATCGTCTCCAAAACTTTTTCAAAGTTTGAAACGAAAATCTTTCCAGATTTACTATAATTTTCAAAGGTTTTCTTTTTTAAAATTTTATATCCAATTTTTCTGTATATTCGTCTAGCAACTAAGATACTAAATCTAAAGCTTAGTGGAATTTCTCTTATTGAATAAAATGAATTTTTATAAAATGTATCTGCAAGTTTAATAGTTGAGTTAATTTCCTCAAAATTTCCATTTATATAAGATCTATTTTTTTTTGAGTCCTCAATCACATCTCTTGATATATTAGTGAGTTGCATTGCTATACCAAGATCGATTGCAGATTTAAGCGATTGTTTTTTACTCACTTTTAAAATTTTTGCCATCATCAGTCCGACTGTTCCAGCTACTCTATAACAATAGATTAAAAGATCTTTTCTAGTATCTATTTTTACATTTTGTTTTATATCCGACTCTATCCCGTCAAATAAATCATAAATTATCTCCAGAGAAATATTGAATTCATTAACAATATTCCACATATTTTGAATAACAGGATTCTCAAAATTTTTTTGTCTAAAATCACTTACAAATTTTTGGAATTTCATTTTTTTTATTTCTATTTCATCCTCGTCATCTGCAATATTGTCTATAACTCTACAAAAATCGTATAAATAAGAACAATTTTTATAGGTTTTTTTTGGTAAAAAAAAACCAGCCCAATTAAATGATTTTGCGTAAATAGATAAATAGTTTTTAGAGGACATTATAAAATTTTATCTAAAACCTTTGCTGAGGAAAGCACCCCAGGCACACCTGCCCCAGGATGAGTTCCCGCACCAACAAAATATAAATTGTTATAAATTTCAGATTTGTTATGAAATCTAAAGTAAGCAGATTGCGAGAATTTTGGTTGTATAGAAAAACCAGAACCATATTTTGTATTGAGATCTTTTTCAAAATAGTCAGGTGTCAAATAAAAATCTTCAACAATATTTTCTTTTAAGTTTGGCATTAAGTCTTTCTCCATTTTCTCTACTACTAAATTTTTCATTTTTTCACCTTCTAACGACCAATCAATTTTTGATTGATTATTGGGGACAGGAACTAGAACATAGAAACAATCATGTCCATCTGGTGCCATGGATTTATCAGTGGCTGTGGGTCTATGTAGATAATAACTTATATCATTGTTTAATTTTTTATGATTAAAAATGTCATCTAGGTGCTCTTTATATTTATTGCCAAATTTAATGGTGTGATGTTCAACGTTATCGTAAATTTTCTTAGTTCCGAAATAATAAACAAATAAACCCATTGAATATTCCATTCTATTTTTTTTCCACTTAAACATAAAAGAATTATTACTCTGGCCATTTAACATTTTCTCATAAACACCCGGTGGATCTGCGTTACAAACAACTTTGTTAGCGCTTATTTTTTTTGAATTGTCTAATTGAACACCTGTAATCTCATTTTGGTTTGAAATTATTTGAGTCACCTCAGAACCTTTTATTACCTCGATACCTTCTTCATTCATTAATTTTTCAAAACCACTTATAATATTTCCTGTTCCACCCATAGAATAGTGAATGCCCCATTTTTTTTCTAAGTATAAAATCAATCCATATATTGAAGTTGTGGTAAATGGATTTCCACCAACTAAAAGAGGATGCATGCTCAACATTCTTCTTAATTTTTCATTTTTAATATAAGATGATACTAGTGAATATACTGACTTATAGCTTTTGAGTTTGAGTAATGCGGGTAATTGTTTCATCATCACAGAAGGCTTGTCAAAGGGTACATCAGCTAGTTCTGTAAAACCTTTATCAAAAATTTTTTTGGTGAAATTAACAAGTTTTTCATATCCTTGAGCATCCCCTTTATTAATAAGCTCAATCTGTCTTTTCATTTCATTTTCGTCACCAGAGTAATTGAACTTTGATTTATCCTCAAAAATAAATTGGTACCAAACTTTAAGAGGTGTTAATTTAATATAATCATTTGGATTTTTTTGAAATAATTCAAATAATTCATTTATTAAGTATGGAGCTGTAATTACTGTTGGACCACCATCATAAATGAACCCATTCTTTTTAAAAACTCTTGCTCTACCACCTAGGTCTTTGTGTTTTTCAATTAATGTAACATTGTGACCCTTAGCTTTAAGGCGAAGAGCAGCTGCTATACCACCAAAACCAGAACCTATAACTACAGAATTCATCATGATAACTTATATTTTTTTGGATAAATTGTAAAAAGTATTATGAGTTAATTTTTTTTAACTCTTCTTTAGTTTCTTCTAAATTTTTCTGAAACAGTGTATCAAGTTTAGATTTATCAACTGAGGTTGTTATTATTTTTTTTACAGAGTCTATAGCTATTTTAACAGATGCATCTTTAATCTCTTTAATTGCTACCTCTCTCATTTGATTAATTTTATTTTTAGCCAAATTTTTCTTAATTTCTGAAGATTTATGAAATTTGTCATTAAGCTCAATGATTAATTTATCAGCATCTTTCTTTGCTTGATCAAGTATTTCCTTACTTTCAGATTGCGCTGTGTCTAATTTTTTCTGAGCATTATCTAATAATATCTTTGCTTCACTTCTCAGTTTCTCACTTTCATCAATCTCATTTTTTATGTCTGAGATTAATTTATTAAGAATAGTATTAATTTTTTGAGGTACTTTTAAATATATCAGACCCCCAAAAAATATTACAAAAGAAACTGCGACCCAAAAAGTTGAATCAATGACCATAATATTTATCTCCGTTTTTTTTCACTAGATCATCAACAATCGCAGAGATACTACTATTATTAACTTCTGCCCCGATTAATTTTTTTAGAATTTCAGTAGATGTTACAACTGCAATTTTATTAATTTTTTCTGGAGCACTTTGTCTTAAAGTATCTATTTCTACTTCAGCTTTTTTAATTTCATCATCAATTTGTTTATCTAAAGTCTCTTTTTTAGAATTAATATTTTTGATTACTTTTTCTCTAGCATCTTTAAAAATATTTTTTGCTTCTATTTTACTTTTAAGAATAATCCCATCAAATTCTTTAAGTTTAGCTTCACTACTTTCTCTTTGTTTTTCAGCTGCCTCAATATTTTCTTGGATTTGTGATTTTCTTAATTCTAAGTTTGCACTTATTTTGGGCAGTATAAGTTTAGATAAAACAATATACAGCACTCCAAAAGTTAGTACGAGCCAGAAAATTTGTGAAATCCAAAACTCTGGATCTAATTGAGGCATTCCTCCACTCTCCGCTGCAAAAATCTTTTTTGTAAAAAAGAAATTAGTAATTAATGAATATAAAAATATTTTTTTAAACATTAATTAAAACGCGAAAAGAATTATCAATGCAACAACTAATCCAAATAATCCTGTTGCTTCTGCAAGAGCAAATCCTAAAAGCAAATTAGGAAATTGTTTTTGGGCTGCAGATGGATTTCTCATTGCACCAGATAAATAATTTCCAAAAATTATTCCGATACCTACTCCAGCTCCAGCTAAAGCTATTGCTGCAAGTCCTGCTCCAATCATTTTTGCTGCTTCTAATTCCATTATATCCTCCTTATAAGTTAATGGTGTAAATTTAATGCATCATTTAAATAAATGCATGTTAAAATTGCAAAAACATAAGCTTGAAGAAAAGCAACTAGTATCTCCAAACCAGTTAAAGCAACTGAAAAACTCAGTGGAAGCCATCCACCAACAATTCCGAGGCTTACGACAAAGCCCCCGAAAACCTTCATCATAGTGTGTCCAGCCATCATGTTTGCAAACAATCTTACGGATAAGCTGATGGGTCTACTTAAATATGAAATAATTTCAATGACCACAATTAACGGTAAAAGTACGATTGGAACACCACTTGGAACAAATAGTTTTAAATAACCAAAGCCATGTTTTATAAAACCAATAACTGTAACTCCAATAAAAATAAAAGCTGCTAATATGAAAGTTACAATGATATGACTAGTCACTGTAAAAGTGTAAGGTATCATGCCGAACATGTTGCAAAACAAAACAAACATAAATAATGAAAATATAAATGAAAAATATGGTTTAGCTTTTGAACCAGCAGTATCGCTGATCATTTTTGAGACAAATGAATAACTTAATTCAGCTAAGAGTTGGATCTTATTCGGAAGTATTGAATTTTTTTTTGAACCAAGATTAAATATTATTAAAATCGCGAGAGAACTTATGACCATGAATAAACTAGCGTTGGTAAAAGAAATATCAAAAGCGCCTACTTTTATTTCTGGACCAATTCTATAAACTTCGAATTGTGTCATTGGGTTAGCTGCCATAAATCCTTATCTATTTTTGCATTTTTTTTGCGGATCTAATTACATTAATTATCCCTGCAACTACCCCTACAAAAAAAAATATTAAAATTAACCAGGGTTTAGTACCAAAGGTCTTGTCCAAAAGAAACCCAATAATTGTCCCTACGGCGACTGCTGAAACTAGCTCAGTACTTAGCTTAAAAGCAGTGCCAATTGGAGATTGATTATCTTTTTTATTTTCTAGATCTCTTTTTGAAACCTTTTTCTTTGCAATCTCTAAGCGAGTTTTGAATGGATCTTTGGACATTTTAATTAATTAATTAAGCGACCATGCTTTCTGCTTTTTGTAAATCAACAGCCACAAGCTGACTAATTCCTTTTTCAGGCATGGTGACGCCATAAAGTCTATTCATTTTTGACATTGTTAAAGCATGGTGAGTAACTATGATGAATTTAGTATTTGTAATTTTTATTAGTTCCTCGAGCAAGCCACAAAATCTTGTTACGTTGGCATCATCTAAAGGTGCATCAACCTCGTCCAAAACACATATAGGCGAGGGGTTAGTTAAAAAAACTGCAAAAATCAAAGATAGTGCAGTCAAAGCCTGCTCACCACCTGACAATAAAGTTATTGATTGAAGTCTTTTTCCAGGAGGACTTACTAACATTTCTAAACCAGCTTCTAAAGGGTCATCAGAGTCAACCAATTCAAGCTTAGCATTTCCTCCATTAAATAATTTTGTATAAACCTCATTAAATTTTCTATTTACCTTATCAAAGGCCTCAATTAGTCTTTCCCTTCCTTTTTGATTTAACTCATTAATACTATCTTTGAGTTTTACAATTGCTGTAACTAAGTCTGCTCTATCTTGTTCCATTTTCTTAATTTCTGTTTCATATTTTACAGTCTCTTCGTCAGCCTTCAGGTTAACCGAGCCTAATTTTTCTCTCTCTTGTTTTTTTTTATCTAATAAGTCTTCTTGATTAACAGCATCAGGCAATTCTTCCACACCAAATAAATTTGAATTTTCTAAAATGTTTTCTTCTGTAAGATTTAGCTCAGAAATAATTCTATCCACTAAATCATTTTTTCTTTTTTTTAGTCCTTCAATTGTTGCCCCTGAACTTGCTTTTCGTTCTCTTATCTGAATAGATTGTTCTTGTATCTCGTTTAGTTGATTTCTAAGATTTTCAATTTTTTCATCTGTGGTATTGATAATTTGCTCATTCTCATTTTTTTCATTTTCAGAAATTCTCAAATTTTCTGAAATTTGCCCTTTTTTTTCTGCCTGAAATTTTGGTTGATTATCAAGTTTATCTCGTTGCACATTAAGTTTATTTTTTCTATCACTTAATTCTGCAACCATTTTTTCCGAATTAGATAAAAGATTTTTCCAACTCTCAATCTCCTTATCAATTATTGCAATTCTTTCATTTCTTTTGACAGACTCTCTTTTGATATTTTGATTTTTACTATAACTATCTGCGTATTCTTCGATGACAAATTGACAATCATCTAACGCTTTAATTGCATCATCATTTTTTTTTGAATTAATTAATTGTTTAATTTTATCGATTTCTGATTTTAACTTATTCTTACTATTTTCCAAATCTTCATTCGATTTTTTCTCAGTTTGATAATATTTTGAGTCGATTTCAATAAGCTCACTTTTTTCTTCTTTCAATCTTTTTTCATTTGAGTTTGCATCAATCACTATTCCTCTTTCCCTGCTAATATCATCATCTATTGTTTGTAGAGATTTTTTTACGTTTTCTATTTCGTCTTGAATTCTAGTATTTTCCTCATCTAGACTTTTTAGTTCTAAGTTTAGCCTTTGTATCTTCGATAAATTTTCAATATTTTTTTCTCGTAATGGAGTTATTTTATCAACCTCAGTTTTAATCAGTTTCTCTAATTCGTTGATTTTATTATTAAAACCACTGACTTCAGTTTCTGCTTCTGTATTAATTTCATTTTCTATTTTAATTTCTTTATCGATCTCTAGTAATTTTAGATAATATAGTCCTGCTTCAATTTTTTTTATTTCATCAGAAATATTTTTGTATTTTGTAGCCTCTTCAGCCTGTTTTTGTAAATTTGCTAGTTGCCTTTCCTGTTGCCTTCTTAATTCATCAGCTCTCTTTAGATTATTTTCTGCAGCGCTCAACCTTAGTTCAGCTTCATGTCTTCTAACATGCAACCCAGAAATTCCTGCAGCTTCCTCTAAAATTGCTCTTCTATCAGTAGGTTTTGCGGTAACAAGGGCACCAATTCTGCCCTGACTAATCATTGATGGAGAGTGAGCTCCAGTTGATAAATCTGCGAAAAACATTTGAGCATCCCTTGCTCTAACTTCTTTATCATTGATATAAAACTTCGAACCTTTATCTTTTTCTATTTTTCTTCTAACATTTATTTCGTTTAACTCTCTAAATTGCACTGGGCCCTCGTTATTTTCATTGGCAACAGTTACCGAAACTTCAGCAATATTTTTAGAAGGTTTGTTTGATGTTCCTGAAAATATGACATCTTCCATGCCCGATCCTCGCATGCTTTTTGCAGATGTTTCACCCATTACCCATCTTAAAGATTCAACAATATTTGATTTTCCGCAACCATTTGGGCCAACAATGCCTGTTAAACCATTTTCAATTAAGAAATTAGTTTTATCTGCAAATGACTTAAATCCATTGAGTTGGATTTTTTTAAACTCCATGGATTAACTTATATCAGCTTTTCCAATGTTTTTTTTAAATTTTTATAATTAAGAGATTTTTCGAACTTTTCGTTATTAATTATTATCGTAGGAGTAGAATTAACTTTAAAATTTTTTGTCCCCTCGATTCGATCATTTAAAACATAGTCCTCTATTTCTTTGTTGTTAATACATTTTTCAAAATCAATATCAAACCCAGCTTTTTTTAGAAATTCTTTCAAATTATTATTTACTTCTTCTATTTCCTTACCTTTTATCCAAGCTTGTTGATTAGAGTAAAGTTTTTCCAAAATTTCTAAGCTTTGATCTTGTTTACACAGAGAAATTTTTGAAGCATTTAAAGCAGCAATATCTAAAGGAAAGTGTCTAAATTCTATTTTGACTAGTCCTGTATCTATGAAATCTTTTTTAAGAGAGGGATAAACATCTTTATGAAAATTTGCACAATGACTACATGTTAGAGACTCGTAGGCAATTATTGTAATCTTCGCATTTTGATTTCCTGAAACTATTCTCTTTATTTCTGCGTTAGCACTAGTACTTAATCCAAAAATTAATATTAAAAATAGAAATAATTTATTCATTTTTCTTTAAAAACTTTAGTTAATTCAATTAAAGAATTTTTGATTTCTTCATTTTTAACACCATTAAGTTTATTTTTATATTTATTGTTTGTCACAGGTTTATTCTGAATTATCTTCTGATATTCTATTTTATTTTCATCGTTAAAACTTGTAAATTTAATCCGTTTTACAACTTCATCTTTAAAAAAAGCATTCATTCTATCCATAATTTCTTTTTTTGAATATTCTAACTCAACTTCATGACCTCTTTGCACCATTATTAAGAGCGTGCTTACACTGAACTTGTTAGTATTCTTAAAAGACTTTGGATAACAAACTTTAAATAATTTTTCACCAGCAATGAATTTCCAATTATTGAGTGTTTCGGAATAAATATGACCTCTTTTATTAATAAACTTTTTAATATTTTTTGGCAAAGTGTCATTGAAAGACCTTAATCCTTGAATGCTACCAGTTCTCTGCTTAATATATTTTTTATATTGCATATGAAAGATCAATTTGTAACAAAAAAAATTCTTAATTGGTATGATTTAAATAAAAGATCATTACCATGGCGAAAAAATGTTTCACCCACTAAAAAGCAATATTTTACATTAGTAAGTGAATTTATGTTACAACAAACTCAGGTTGCAACAGTTATTCCTTATTTTAATCGCTTCATTAAAAACATTCCAAATCTTAGCTCACTTGCCAAAACTAGTGACAAAAAATTATATAAACTCTGGGAAGGTCTTGGATATTATTCTAGAGTAAAAAATTTAAGAAAAACTGCTCAAGTTGTAAAAAAAAATTTTCAAGGGAAATTACCAGATACTTTTGATGATTTAATTTCTTTACCAGGAATTGGAAATTATACCGCAAGTGCAATTTTGGCGATTGCATTTAATAAGTCTTTCATACCGCTAGATGGAAATGTTGAGAGAGTTTTAAAAAGATATCTTTTTCTAAAAAAAGAAAAAGAAATTACTAAGGAAAATCTCCACAAAAAAAAATCAATATTAGGAACATCCCCGAGGTCTAGCGACTATGCGCAGGCTTTAATGGAATTAGGGGCTTTGATTTGTAAACCTGCAAATCCCAACTGTTTAAAATGTCCAATCTCAAAAAAATGTGAATCATTTCGTAAAAAAGATTTCAAACTTGTAAAGAACAGTAAAAAAAATATAGATAAGTATTTTATTTTAAATGTTTATAAAAAAGATAAAAAATATCTGTTGGTTAAAAATACAAAATTTAAATTTCTCAAAAACTTAAGAATATTTCCAATGCAGGAATTATCTAAACCCAAAAAATTTAATAAAACGATAAATTTTAAAATGTCCAACATGAATATGAATATCAAAATTCAATATCCAAAAATTGTTAGAGAATTATCCTCCTCTTATTGGGTTGATCAAAAAAAAATTGGTAATTCTATGTTGCCAACATTTACAAAAAAAGTTGTTAAGTATTTAGAGAGCAACTTATGAAAAAAATAGCCATTATTGGAGCTGGTATTTCAGGATTATTTATTGCTAATTTGTTCAAGAAAAACTCAGATTATCAAGTGGCAATTTATGAGAAAAGTAATTCGATTAATCTTGAGGAAGGTTATGGAATTCAATTATCCGTTAATAGTGTGAAGCTTTTAAATGAAATTGAATTTAATAAATTTGAAAATGCAAGAAAGTTTAATCCAAAAAAGATTATTTTTTTTTCATCTAAAAACTTCAAAAAGATATGTGATTTGAATATCTCTGATTTTAATTCAGAGAATAGTCAGTACACTACTTTGAAAAGATCTGATTTAATAAATTTTTTTTTAAAGGATATAGAAAATTTAATTAAATTTAATCATAATGTCTCGAGTATAAATAAAGAAAATCAGAAAATTCAACTTACTTTTGAGAACAATGAAATTTTTGAATGTGATTATTTAATCATTGCAGATGGAGTTTTTTCAAAAAGTAGAAGTTTGATTTCCAACAATAAAAGTCAACCAAAATACAACAACACACTAGCCATCAGAGGAAAGATAACAAATTTTTCTGAAATCGATAATGAAAATATCTCATTATTTTTAGGCTCTGATTTTCATCAGGTAATTTATCCAGTAAATCAAAATGGAGACTTAAATTTTATAGCAATTATGAAGTATGAACTTACTTTAGAACAACAAAAAAATTATTCTTTATTCAAAGAAAATTCCTTCATTAGAAAAGTTTTAGAAAAGGTTCCAAAAGAAAATAAAGAATTTTTTGATAAAATTCAGGAATTAAAAATATTCCCAGTATTTGTTAGCAAGGACTTTTTTAAAACAAATAATGATAACATTAATTTTATAGGTGATGCTTTTTTTGCTTTTCCACCTTCATTTGCTCAAGGGGCATCTCAATCCATAGAGGGTGCTTATGAATTATTTAAAAGTATTGAAAATAACTTAGAAGGGGATTTCTTTAAGAATAGAGTTAATAAAACTAAAATGGTTAATAAAAGATCTAAACTAAATCAATTCGCATTTCATTTGTCTAATCCTGTGGCTGTTTTTTTTAGAAATATTTTTTTGAAAAAATTTATTAAAAACAAAAAGTTTTTAGATTCTTATTTAGGTAAAATTTATGATAATTAATTTTTTGAAATTAATCTTTGTCTTAAATTATCTATAGGCACTATTTGCCCATTAAGATTATAATGCCAATAAGTCCAGCCATTACAACTTTCTGCTCCCAATATTGATGCAGCTACCTTGTGAATAGAGCCCTCTTTTTTGGCATGTTTTATACTTCCATCAGCCATAATTTTTGCACTGATTTTCTTTTTATTATCAAAAATAGTAGTGCCTGGTTTAATTATTCCTAATTCAACTAATGACCCAAAAGGTACTCTTGGCTTAGATCTACCATTTTGCAAAGTATCTAAATAATCATCTTCTATAGGTTTTGTATTTTTTAGTCGTTGTTCAGCTGCCTTATGATAGGTTTTTTCTTTTTCAATTCCGTAATAATTTCTACCCAATTTTTTTGCAACCGCTGCTGTTGTTCCTGATCCTAAAAAAGGATCTAAAACTAAATCATTTTTATTTGAGGTTGCTAATAAAATTCTGTGAAGTAGAGCCTCAGGTTTTTGAGTAGAATGCACTTTTTTACCATTCTTTTTAAGTCTTTCAGAACCATTACAAATCGGCAACTCCCAGTTTGATCTCATTTGAAGATCATCATTTAAACATTTTAAAGATTGATAATTAAAAGTGTATTTTGATTTTTCTGATTTTGATGCCCAAATCAACGTTTCATGTGCATTAGTAAAACGCGTCCCTCTGAAATTTGGCATAGGATTTTTTTTATTCCAGATGACATCATTTAAAATCCAAAAACCTAAATTTTGAATAGCGGTGCCAACTCTAAAAATGTTATGGTAACTGCCAATCACCCAAATAGCACCATTTTTTTTCAAAATTCTTTTACATTCTGTTAACCACGAGTAGGTAAATTCATCATACTTTTTAAAATTTTTAAATTGATCCCATTTATCATTGACTGCATTTACCTTAGACCTATCGGGTCTTATAAGCTCATTTCTTAATTGTAAGTTGTAAGGAGGGTCAGCAAAAATTAAATCAAAAGTCTCACTAGGGATTTTTTTAAGTTCCCTTAAACTATCTCCATTTATTAATTTATTTTTAAAGTCCAAATTCATTTTATAAAAATAAATTAGACTCCAAAAAGATTCTTGGGTCAACCTAGGATTGAATTATTTGGATTCCATTTGTATGATGGTGGTTCACAACAACTACATCTGGTGTTTCTACGTGAAACCTATTTTAACTTGCTGATCGGTGAAAAGGTTTTTCTATGGTGAGAAGTAATCCCAAATTTTTTTATAGCTTTAAGATGTTGTTTAGTTCCATATCCATAATTTTTACTCCAGTAATAATTTTTAAATTTCTTACCTAATTTAGAGATCATTTTATCACGTGTAACTTTTGCTATGATTGATGCTGCAGAAATAGATGGTATTTTTTGATCACCTTTAATGACTGATTGAAGTTTATAATTTTTTAAATTTGGTGTTTTATTTCCATCGACCAAAATTAGTTTTGGTTTTTTTTTGAGTTTTTTAATTGCTCTTTCCATAGCCAATAGACTTGCATGAAGAATATTTATTTTTTCAATTTCTGAGACAGAAGCTTTACCTGTAGACCAAATAGAGTTTTTTTTAATGTATTTAGCTAAAATTTCTCGTTTATTTTTTTTTAAACTTTTTGAGTCTTTCAATAACTTCTTATTGATGGTCTTGTTCAATATTACGGCTGCTGCATAAACAGGTCCAATTAAGCTACCCCTTCCAACTTCATCAACTCCAGCAATAGTTTTCATTAAATCCTAATATTTAAATCTCGAATTTTTTGTTTAATTTTTTTTAGATCTTCCCATGAAAATTTTTTATTTTCTGGAAATCTAATTAGATAGGAGGGGCTAAAAGAAATCATGATAGGAATAGTTTTGTTCTTTAAAATTATTTCTTTCCACTTACCTCTTTCATTAGATATTTTACTTAATCCAGTAATTGCCTCCATTGCTGTGCTGCCCATTAAAATTAAAATTTTCGGATCTATTATTGCAATGTGTTCTTTTAAAAATATTGCATAACGTTTTATCTCCTGTGCAGTGGGTTTTCTATCTTCTGGTGGTCTGAAATTAATTGAGTAGGTAGTGTAAATATTTTCTCTTTTTATATTGATTGCTAGTAACATTTTGTTCAAGAGATTGCCCACTTCTCCTTGAAAGCATAAACCTGTTTCATTCTCTATTTCGCCTGGAGTCTCTCCAATTAACATCACATCAGCATTAATGTTACCTTCGCCCAGGACCAAATTCTTAGAATTATTTTTTAAATTACAATTTTCAATTGAATTAATCTTTGTTTTAAGATCATTTAGCAATTTTTTTTTATTTATTGAGGTGTTTTTATTTTCAGTTAAATTGACTTTAAATCTATTGATTGGTTTATCGCTAAAAACAAAATCAGTTTCAATTGTTTTCATGAATTCTTGAGCATATTTAGCATTTTGATTTAAAGTCTTTTTAATCATACAATGTAGTAATGGTACTTAAAAATATAAAATTTATACTTATTGTATTATTATTTTATCAGAACACTTTGTTTACGAAAGGTAATTCTTTTGAAAAAATTGATTCTAAAAATTTATCAAAATATTTTTCAGGTATTGTTGCTTTTGGTAATAAAAAAAATTCTGAAGCTTTAGATTTTTTTAATTCATCTAAAATTTTGATTAATGCTCATGATCCATTTTTAAAAAGGTATGTATCTTCATTAGTATTGGAGAATAAAGTATTGCAAGCGATTCAAATTATTAAACAAAATTATGAAAATGAAAATATAGATTTTTTCGACTCTTATTTATTGTTAATAATTGATAGTTTAAAAAAAAATGAGTTAGATATTGCCTATGAATATATTTCTATTGCAAATAATTTTGCAGACGAGGATAGGTTTAATTTAGCAATTTTAGAGAGCTTAAAACAATATGTTTATCTCTTTAAAGAAAAAAAATTTTTAGACGATAAGAAAAACTTTGGAAGACTGTCTTATATCTCAGAAACATTTCAAAAGTGTTATTTAGATGATCCTAATACAGGGAGATATTTTTCAAAATTGATTAATGATCCTGAATCGGATTTTACTAGATATATTTATTTTTATATAAGTTACTTAGTTGAAAACGATAGTTTAGATGAAGCAAAAGTAATTACTGATGAAATAGAATTTTTAAATTCAACATTGCTACTATCACAAGGTAAAAGTTGGATCGACAATGGAAACTTACAAAAATTTAAAGAGGTCTTTTCATGTAAAAATCATAATGATTTGATTGCTGAATTTTTGTTTTTAATATCAAATCTGTATTCTGCACAAGACAATTACGAAATGTCAAATTTTTACTTAAATTTATCAAATTTCCTTAATCCAAGATTTGTGTTTAATTTATCACTAGTTGCAGAAAATCATTATTTTAACAAAGATTATGAAAAGGCAAAAAAGGTTCTTAAAAAATTTAAAAAGGATGATGATTTTTACTATTGGTTTAGATTAAAAAAAGAAGCGCAAATAATTTCAGCGCAAAGAAATAATCAAGAGTCTCTTAACTTTATTAAATTTAATTTTGACAAAATTGAAAATCCAAATGAGAAAATATTATTTGATGTTGCTAATTTTTATAAAAAAGCAAAAAATTATGAAGAAGCAATAAGATATTACTCTAAAATTATTGAAAATTTAGATGATAATTCGGATATCAAGTCAGATATTCTTTATCGAAGAGGAGGTACATATGAACGAATTAAAAATTATGAAAAAGCCGATAAAGATTTAATTGATGCACTCCAAATTACACCTGACGATGCTTATATACTAAATTACCTTGCTTATTCATGGCTTGAGAGGAATTATAAAATTAATGAAGCGATTAAAATGCTGGAAACAGCCTACGAACTTGAGAGTGATGATCCATATATAATAGACTCTATTGGTTGGGCTTATTATTTAACTGATGATTATCCAAGAGCTGAAAAATTTTTGAAAAGAGCCGTAGAATTGATGCCGGATGATCCGATAGTGAATGACCATTACGGCGATATTTTGTGGAAGCTCAATAGAAAAATCCAGGCTAGATATTTTTGGACCAATGTATTGAAAATGAAAGATACTGAAAAAGAATTAATTGAAAAAATTAATATTAAGATGATCGAAGGTCTTAAAAGCTCTTAATGCCTTTTTCAAGAATAAAATCACACGCGAAATTAAATTTGGCATTAAATGTTATAAGCAAAAGTAAATCTTTGCATAATATAGAGAGCATAATAAGCTTCGTAGATTTGCACGACATAATTTTGATCAAAAAAATTAAATCAAAAAAACATTTAATTTCATTCAATGGAAAATTTTCTCGGAGGATAGGTAAGAAAAATACTATTTCTAAGTTATTTGAAATCTTAGAAAAAAAAAAAATTTTGAAAAACCAAAGATTTCAAATCAAAATCAAAAAATCTATACCTTATAAAGCTGGTCTTGGCGGTGGCTCAATGAATGCAGCAAGTATACTAAGATATTTGGCTCATAAGAGAATAATCAATATCAAAAATAAGGAAATGTTAAAAATTTCTAAGTTAATTGGTTCAGATGTGATGTTAGGCTTAAATCATAAAAGTAAGATTTTAAATTCAAGAAATAAAATAAAGTATTTCAATAATATAAAAAAAATTTACCCATTAATCGTAAAACCAAATTTTGGTTGTTCGACTAAGGATATTTATTCAAAGGTTAGAAAGTTTGATAAAGCAAAATTTAGCAAGGGAGCCAAAAAAATGTTTGATATCAATTTTTTAAAAGATATGAAAAATTCCTTAGAAACAATAGCTTTCTTAAAATACCCAAGATTAAAAAATATGAAACTTTATTTAGAGAATTCTCTAAACCCAGTTTTTGTAAGAATGACTGGATCGGGATCAGCTTTAGTTGCATATTTTCAAACAAAAAAAAGATGTGAACGTGCGAAAAAAAGGTTTATTCAAAAATACAAAAATATCTGGTGTATAGCCTCAAAAACTATATAAATTTGATTTTTTTGTGTTATACGAACTTAATATTGGGGCGTAGCCAAGCGGTAAGGCACGGGTTTTTGGTACCTGCATCCTAGGTTCGAATCCTAGCGCCCCAGCCAAGTATGAAAAATTTTTTAGATACAATTTTTTTTAGATCAAATAATTTAAATTATATAAGTCAAAGTATTCGAGATTTAACAAAAAATACTCCAGCGAATAAAATATTTAAAGCCATAAATTCTTATTCATCAGATAGTGAAGTAAGATTTGTAGGAGGTTGCATAAGAAAAATCATTAATAAAGAAATAGTAAATGATATTGATATGGCTACAAACCTTGATCCTCAAAAGGTTTGTGAAGTTTTGAAAGAAAATAAAATTGATTATTACGAAACTGGTATTGAACATGGAACAATTACAGCACTTATAGAAGGGTACAAATTTGAGATTACCTCATTGAGAGAAGATATTTTAACAGATGGAAGACATGCAAAAGTGAAATTTTCAAAAAATTGGAAAGAGGATGCATTAAGAAGGGATTTTACCATCAATTCCATTTACGCGGATGAAGATGGAAACTTGTTTGATCCTTTTGAGGGTAAAAAAGACTTAGAAAACGGTTTCGTAAATTTTATAGGAGACGCTGATAAAAGAATTAAAGAAGATTATTTGAGAATTTTAAGATATTTAAGATTTTTCGCCCATTACTCAAAGCATCCGCATAATCCAGAATTAATCAGAAAACTTAAAATTAATATCGGTGGTATCTCAAAATTATCTAAAGAGAGACTATTAGATGAGCTAAAAAAAATAACTCACTTAGAAATATTAGAAAAATTAGCTGATGATAAATTGAGCTCAGAATTATTTTTAATTGTTTTTCCTGAATTAAATAATTTAAAAACTTTTTCAAAATTAAACTCAAAAAAAAAACAAATAATTAATAAGGCTGATTTTGTCTTTCTATTATCTTTAATGATTATTGATGAGACAGATAATGCAGATTATTTTATGTACAAATTTAATATTTCTAAAAAAGATCAAAAAAGAATTAAAATTATTGATAATTTTTTTAAGGAAAAAATTGGACCAAAAACTTTTAGAGAGGAAAACTTTAATGGTATTTTTTATTATAATGGAAAACAAGCTGTAACTGATATTCTCAATTATTATTTAATAAAATCAAAAAAAAATTCTGAAAATATTCAAAGATTAATTGATTTCTACAAAGATAAAACAATACCAAAAATGCCTGTGGGTGCAGAATTTTTAATGGAAAAATTCAATATTACTGAGGGTAAACAATTGGGTTTAAAATTAAAAATAATTGAGGAAGAATGGGTGAAAAATAATTTTCAAATTTCAGATAAACAAGTAAGTCAAATTGTTAACAATTAGATATATTTTACGTCTTTAATTTCAAAATTTTTGACCCCGGCAGGAGTTTTTATTTCAACTAAATCATTTTTATTTTTTCCTATTAAACCTTTACCTATAGGTGATTGAAAATAAATTAATTTTTGTTTGAGATCAGCTTCATCTTTTCCTACAATCTTATAATTTATTTTTTCTCCAGTATCTAAATTTTCTAAAAACACAGTCGAGCCAAAGATAACTTTTCCATCATTATTTAATTTCGTAACATCAATGACATTTGCTCTAGCAATGATATCATTAATTTCAGTAATCCTTCCCTCATTATGAGACTGCTCTTCTTTTGCAGCGTGGTACTCTGCATTTTCTTTTAGATCACCATGTGACCTCGCTTCAGCAATCGCCGCTACAATCTCAGGTCTTTTTTTTTCTTTTAAAAAGATTAATTCATCTTTAAGTTTATTTAGGCCATTTAAAGTAATTGGTTCTTTGTCCATGTTATTTCCATTTTGCTAACGGAGGTAATGACATTAAAATACCTTCAACGTTTCCACCAGTTTGCAAACCAAATTTTGTTCCTCGGTCATAGAGTAAGTTAAATTCTGTATAACGACCTCTTTTTATGAATTGTAATTCTTTATGTTTTTTAGTCCACTTTTTCTTCATTTTTTTTCTAATGATTTCTTCAAAAATAAATTGAAAAGTGATCCCCACATCTCTTACAAATTTAAAATCTTTCTCAAAATTATCTTTTTTATAATCAAAAAAAATTCCACCAATACCCCTTGGTTCTTTTCTATGAGGTAAATAAAAATATTCATCACACCATTTCTTATATTTTGTGTAATATTTCTTATTGTGTTGATCACACATTTTTTTTAGGGTTTTATGAAATTCTTTTTTTTTCCTTATCATCTTTTATTGATGGGGTTACATCCATACCACCACCAAACCAGTCCTGAGTTGTGCAGATATATCTTGTATTAAAATGCATGGCAGGGATCATGGGATTTTTCATATGCATCACAACGGAAATACCAGAAGCCCAAAAACTGGGATTTTTTTTTGCACCTAAAATATTTTTTTGAAATTGTTTTGGGAATTTTCCATGAACTTTAGAAAAATTTACTCCGACTTTATCAAATATTTTTCCATTTTCTAAAATTCTAAATTCTCCACCTCCTTCATCTCTTTTTTTACTTCTGTTCCAAACAGTGGTTTTGATATCCGCATCTTTTCTTTCAAGGTTAGTTATAGTATGCCAAATAGCTTCTTGTAGCATTTTGAACCAATTACTTGTGATGTCTTTTTTAATTTCTAAATCCATATTAGATTAATTTAGTTTGTTTTAAACTTTCTGCCAATATGATTGCAACAGAAGATGCAATATTAAGTGAGCGCTTATTGTTTTTCATAGGAATTTTGAGTCTATCTTTAATTTTTTTGTGAACCTCATTTGGAACTCCGGCACTTTCTCTACCAAAAAGAATAGTGTCATTTTTATTAAACTTAAATTTTGTGTAAGAGACAGAGGCTTTTGTGGTCATTAGAACTATTCTTTGATCTTTTTTCGATTTAAAAAAATCGTCTGAGCTTTGATGGAATTTTATGTCTTTTTCATTCATATAATCCATAACGACTCGCTTAAATCTTCTGTCACTCAGCATAAACCCGCAAGGCTCTATTATTTCAAGTTTTGCACCTAGGCACGCACAAGTTCTGATTATTGCTGCTGTATTTTGAGGTATGTCTGGTTCAAATAAAGCAATTTTAGGGCCATGATTTATCAAATTCTGTGTCATTCTTTCAGTAGTAAATTTATCATTTTATATTATATGAAATCATATATTTAAGTAGAAAAAAGCAATATTGAGTATATTTAACTATTATTGATGTCAGAAAAAAAAACTAATAGACGAGATTTCTTATTCACAGCAACTTATGCAGTTGGTGCGGTTGGTGTTGGTGCAACGATATGGCCAATGATTGATCAGATGAACCCAGACGCATCAGTCAAAGCTTTGGCGAGCACCGAGGTTGATGTAAGTGCGGTAAATCCAGGTAAAACAATTACAGTTTTATGGAGAGGTAAACCAGTTTTTATTCGTAGAAGAACACAAGATGAGATAGCTGAAGCAAGATCTGTAAAGTTAGAAGATTTAAAACATCCAGAAAAAGATGAGGATCGTGCAGCGAACCCCGAGTGGTTAGTCATGCTTGGAGTGTGCACTCATTTAGGCTGCGTTCCTTTAGATCAAAAAGGCGAATACAATGGATGGTTTTGTCCTTGTCATGGTTCGCACTATGATATCTCTGGAAGAATTAGAAAGGGACCAGCTCCGACTAATATGGAGATCCCTAAATACGAATTTGTTAATGCTAATACAATTAAAATTGGATAATTATTATGAGTGATCACGAATACACACCGAAATCAAAATTTGGAAAATGGTTTAACGATCGTTTACCATTATTAACTCTTGCAAATCACTTAACTGACTATCCAACACCTAAAAATTTAAATTATTGGTGGACGTTTGGTGGAATATTAACTTTTTGTTTGATTACTCAAATTGTAACGGGTTTAGTTCTTGCGATGCATTATATCGCTCATGCTGATATGGCTTTTGATAGTGTCGAGCATATTATGAGAGATGTTAACTATGGTTGGTTAATTAGATACATTCATGCAAATGGTGCTTCAATGTTTTTTTTGGCTGTTTATATTCACATATTTAGATCATTATTTTATGGTTCTTACAAAGCTCCTAGGGAAATAATTTGGATAATAGGTATCATCATTTATTTATTAATGATGGCAGCTGCATTTTTGGGTTATGTACTTCCATGGGGCCAAATGAGTTTCTGGGGTGCAACTGTAATTACAAATCTATTTAGTGCAATTCCTTTAGTAGGCGAGGGTATTGTTACTTGGTTATGGGGAGGTTACTCAGTTGATAATCCTACTTTAACAAGATTTTTTACACTTCACTATTTAATACCTTTTTTAATTTTAGGTTTAGTTGTTCTTCACATATGGGCACTTCATGTTCCTGGAAATAATAATCCAGTTGGAATTGACATTAAAAAACCTTCAAAAGATACAGTACCATTCCATCCATACATTGTAATAAAAGATGGTTTTGCTTTACTAATGTTTATGATTGTTTTTGCATTTTTTGTTTTCTATACGCCAAATATTTTAGGTCATGCAGATAATTATATTGAAGCTAATCCGTTAGTTACGCCGGCACATATTGTTCCGGAGTGGTATTTATTACCATTCTACGCAATTTTAAGATCGGTCCCAGATAAACTTTTAGGAGTAGTTGCAATGTTATCTGCTATTTTAATTTTAGCAGCTCTTCCATGGCTCGATACCTCAAAAATTAGATCAGCAGTATTTAGACCTTTATACAGACAATTTTATTGGATCCTTGTCGCTGATGTTTTGATTCTGGGATATGTTGGTGCTATGCCAGCAGAGGGATTATATCTGTTAGTTGCTAGAGTAGCTACAGCATACTATTTCTTACATTTTTTAGTAATACTTCCAGTTTTAGGTTGGAAAGAAAAAACTCTTCCAATTCCATTAAGTATTACCGAACCGATACTAGGTGGTTCACCTAATTTAGCCACAGCAAAGAACAAGGAAAGTTTAAATAAATAAGTGAAAAATTTTTTTAAAATATTTTCATTTATTATCTTATTTTCTGGACTTTCATTGAGCACTCAAGCTGCAGAAAAAGTTGAATATTTAAAAACTGATTGGAGCTTCAAAGGACTCTTTGGAAAGTTTGATCGAGCTGCACTTCAAAGAGGTTATCAAGTCTACACAGAGGTGTGCTCTTCTTGTCATTCAATGAAATATTTAAGTTATAGAAACTTAGCTGAGAAAGGGGGACCAGAATTTTCTATAGAGCAAGCAAAAGCTATTGCTGCATCTTTTGAAGTCAAGGATGGACCTAATTCAGACGGTGATATGTTTACTCGTCCGGGCAGATTATCAGATAAGTTTGTAATGCCCTATGATAACGTTCAAGCTGCTCAAGCTGCAAATGGAGGTGCTTATCCACCAGACATGTCTGTGCTAGTTAAAGCAAGAGGGGGTGGGGTAGATTATATTTACTCATTGCTTCAAGGATATGAAGACCCACCAGCTGGAGTTACTTTAGATGATGGTGTGTATTATAATAAATATATGTATGGGAATAAAATTAAAATGGCTAATCAGTTATCAGATGGATTAGTGGAATACTCTGATGGCACAATAGCTTCTGTTGAGCAAATGTCAAAAGATGTAACAACATTCTTGATGTGGTCAGCTGAACCTCATTTAGAGTCAAGACATCAAATGGGTTTTAAAGCTATCGTGTATTTAATTATTTTAACTATCCTAGTTTATTTTAGTATGAAAAGAATATGGTCACGTATTGAAACGGAAGTTTAAAACGTCTCCATCTTTAACTATATAATCTTTCCCTTCTAATCTCATTTTTCCATTATTTTTTGAATTTACCCAACCATCATTGGATATGAAATCATCGTAAGAAATAGTTTCAGCCCGAATAAATCCTTTTTCAAAATCAGTATGAATTTCACCTGCGGCTTTTGGAGCAGTACAATTTTTTTCAATTGTCCATGCTCGAGTTTCTTCGGGTCCAGATGTAAAGTATGTATCTAGGTCAAGAATTTCGTAACCTTTCTTAATTAATTTATTCAATCCTGTTTCCTTTAATCCAATCATTTCCATATAATTTTTTTTCTCATTACTATCCAATTCGTTTATTTGATTTTCTATGTCTGCAGAGACGATTAAAGTATTATTGTTCCCATACTTATCTATAAATGATTGAGTGTAATTATTTCCACTTTGAACACTTTGTTCATCTACGTTACAAACAAAAATTTTAGGTTTAAGTGATAATAATCCAGATTGATTAAGTTGTTTTTTATTAAATTGGGTTCTTAAATCATCAAAACTTTTATTATTATCTATACAATCCATAGCTATTTCAAGAATTTTGATTTGATCCTCATCAACATTTTTTTTATTATTTTTTTCTAACCTTTTTTGAATAGATTCAAGATCTGCAAGCATCATCTCTGTTTCTATAATTTCTATATCTCTAACCGGGTCAACAGAAGGGTTTACATTTTGAATATCATTAGAGTCAAAGCACCTGATCATGTGAATAATTGCATCGACTTCTCTAATATGAGAAAGAAATTTATTACCCAAACCTTCACCTTTAGATGCGCCTTTTACCAATCCAGCAATATCAACAAAAGAGATAGTGGTATTGATTATTTTTTTTGATTTTGAAATTTTAGCTAAATTGTCTAATCTTTCATCAGGAACTATTACAACTCCAATATTTGGATCAATTGTACAAAAAGGAAAATTAGCTGCCTGTGCCTTGCTTGAATTTGTTAGTGCATTGAAAAGAGTTGATTTACCAACATTAGGTAATCCAACGATCCCACATTTAAAACTCATTATTTATTATTAACTGTGCTTGAAAATAAATCTAATTTTTTTTCTACAAGTATCGAAAGTGACTCAGTTATATTTTTGGATATTTTTTCTACACCCATAATTTCTTCATCATCAAAATTTTGCAAAACATAATCAGATACTTCAATAGGTCCTTTTGGTTTTCCTATGCCAATTCTTACCCTTGAGTAATCTTTTCCAATAAATTTATCAATAGAGGATATTCCATTGTGGCCGGCACTTGATCCACCAAATTTCGCTTTTATTTTTCCAAATTCAACATCAAGATCATCGTGAAAAACAATTACATTTTCAGGTTCAATTTTAAAATATTCAATTAGTTCTCTAATACATATTCCAGAGTTATTCATGAAAGTTAAGGGCTTGATGGCATAAACTTTTTTACTATCAATATTACCAGTTGTTAACAAACCTTTGAATTTTGGTTTTTGTTTCGTAAGCCCAAACTTTTTATTGATGGAATCTATAATTTTAAAACCAACATTATGTCTATTATTTTCACTATCTGGAGTTGGATTACCTAAACCTACAAATAAAAGCATAAACTGTTAAAATTAGTTTTTCAAATTTAGTGGATTATTTTTTTTCTTCTGGAGCTTTTTTGTCTGCAGGTTTTTTATCGTCACCATCTTTTTTATCGCCCTCCGCAGCTGGTTTATCACCTTCAGCTGCAGCTGCCTCTGCTCCCTCAGCACCCTCTTCACCCTCTGCGGCTTCTGCTTCTGCTGGTTTTTCTGGTTCTTTCATTACCGTCGGTGCTGCTAAGGTTGCAATTACGAAATCTCTTCCTTGGATAGTTGGTGTTACTTCTGCATCTAGTTTTACTGAGGAAATTTTAAAACTTGACCCGATATCGATACCATCCAAATCTAAAGTAATACTTTCTGGTATTTTTTCACTTGGGCATTTTAATTCAACTTTTCTTCTTACAATGTTAAGTACTCCACCTCTTTTTAAACCTGGAGATTTTTCATGATTAATAAAGTTAACTGGAACTTCAATCTTAATTTTTACTCCAGGAAGAACTCTTAGAAAATCTACATGAGTAGGTTCATCACTTATGATGTGATATTTTACTTCTCTAGGTAATACATTTTGAGATTTTCCATCTACATTTAAAGTAATGATATTTGATAAAAAGTTTTCTTTCTCAATCAAGGTTTTTAATAATTTCTTAGATATAGAAACTTTTTGATTTTGGTCTTTACCTCCATAGATAATCCCTGGAACACCACCATCATTCCTGATGGCATTAAGTTGACCTTTAGTTTTGTTATCCCTGATCTTTACTTCTAAAGAATTCATAAAAAGGAGGTTTTTAACCCATGTTCATAAATAATCAAGGTAATTATTTGAATAAATCTGAAACTGATGTTGAATTAGAAATTCTTTTTATAGCTTCTCCCATAAGGGCGGAAATAGGTAAAACTTCTATGTTTTTAACATTTTTTGTTTTTTCGCTGTTATCTATCGTGTCTGTAATAACTAAATTTTTAATAACCGAATTTTTAATTTTTTTAACCGCGTCCCCACTTAATACTCCATGAGTAATATAAACATAAACCTCTTTTGCACCTCTTTGTTTTAATGCCTTAGCGGCATTGACGATAGTACCACCAGAGTCAATTATATCATCAACCAAGATACATGTTTTACCTTTTACATCTCCAATAATATTCATTACTTGTGATTGTCCAGGCTTTGGTCTTCTCTTATCTACAATAGCTAAACCAATGTTTAAAATTTTACCAAGTGCTCTCGCTCTTTCTGTACCACCAACATCTGGGGCAACACAGATTATATTTTTACTTTTAATCTTTTTTTTAATGTGTCGTGCAAAGATTGGAGTTGCAAAAAGGTTATCGACAGGAATATCAAAAAAACCTTGAATTTGACCAGCGTGGAGATCAACTGTCACAACTCTATCTGCACCTGCTTGAGTTATTAAATTTGAAACAAGCTTTGCTGATATAGATGTTCTTGGTACAACTTTTCTATCTTGCCTCGCATAACCAAAATAAGGAATTACGGCAGTTATATTTTTTGCTGATGATCTTTTTAAAGCATCAATACATAATAATAATTCCATTAAATTGTCATTAGCT
>CACDUM010000003.1:0-103387 GCA_902555965.1 uncultured Pelagibacteraceae bacterium
TTATCTAAAAATTTTTTAATTTTTACTTTATCTGCTTTAATTCCTTTGACGCAATATAAAGCAAAATTTTTAGTACTATCTGCAAGAAGATCAATAGATTGTAAAATGTTGTGAGCAATTAATGGTTTAAAAACATTTAGCTCAAAATGTCCATGTGAACCTGCCATTGTTATTCCATTATGATTACCGATTACTTTAACACAAACCATCGTCACTGCTTCTGATTGTGTTGGGTTTACTTTTCCAGGCATAATAGACGAACCTGGTTCATTTGCTGGCAAAATTATTTCACCATATCCAGCTCTGGGTCCCGATCCTAAAAATCTTATATCATTTGCAATTTTCATTAAACTAACAGCTGTAGTATTTAAGGTTCCAGAAAAATTTACTATTTCATCATGAGCTGCCAACGCAGCAAATTTATTCTTAGTAGGTTTAAAGGGTAGTTTAGTTATTTTTTTTATTTCGTTTATTACTTTTTTATCGAAACCTTTTTTACTATTAATTCCTGTGCCAACTGCAGTACCACCTTGAGCTAAATAATAAATTTCATTTAAAGCATTTTTAATTCTTGCAATACAATCTTCTAATTGAGATTGATATCCTGAAAACTCTTGTCCTAATGATAAAGGAGTTGCATCCTGAAGATGAGTTCTTCCAACTTTTACAATATTTTTAAATTGGGAAACTTTTTTTTTCAATTCCCTATTTAAAAGCTCAAGAGATGGTAACAACTTATTTTTAGTTTCCATAGCTATAGCTATATGCATTGCTGTAGGAAATACATCATTGGTAGATTGAGATTTATTTACATGATCATTTGGATGAACAGGTTTTTTTGTGCCTTTTCTTCCACCTAAAATTTCGATTGCTCTATTTGCGATTACTTCATTCACATTCATATTAGTTTGAGTGCCAGAGCCCGTTTGCCAAACTTTTAGTGGAAAGTGTTCATCTAATTTACCACTAATTACTTCATTGGATGCTTTTACAATGGCATTTGAAATTTTTGGTAAAATTTGTTTTTCTTTTCTATGAACTATAGCAGCAGCTTTTTTAATGATTGCGATAGATTTAATTAAAACCGGTCTAACTAAAAACTCACCAATATCAAAATATTTTTTTGATCTTTGTGTAGAGGCGCCCCAATATTTATCATCAGGAACATTAATTGCTCCAATACTATCGAATTCTTTTCTTAATTTCATTGATTAATAGGCAAATATTAAATTACTATAAATATACATTAATTTTATAAAACTTACAGGAGCATTATGTCAAATTTTAGTAAGGTTGGAATTTTTATGAAAACCTTTGGTCAAGAGGTTAAAAATAAACCTTCATTTAGCACTGATAAAATCAATAAATTACGATTAGATCTAATAAAAGAGGAATTGAGTGAGTTAACAGATGCAATGAATAATAAGGATTTATTAGAGGTTGCTGATGCTTTAACCGATATTTTATATGTTACTTATGGGGCAGGACATGCTTTTGGAATTGATTTAGATAAGTGTTTTGATGAAGTCCAAAATTCTAACATGAGCAAGTTAGACGAGAATGGAAAACCAATTTATAATCAAAACGGCAAAGTAATGAAAGGTCCAAATTACTTCAAACCAGATCTCTCAAAATTTGTTAATTAAATTTCTAATTTAAAATCAATCGCTTGTGCGCTGTGAGTTATGCCCCCAACAGAAATTCTATTCACACCAGTTTTTGCAATCGATTTAACTTTTTTTAAATTTATATTTCCAGAAGCTTCAGTTTGATAGTATTTTTTTGCAAGTTTAACTCCTAACTTTAAATTTTTAACACTCATATTATCAAATAAAACACGATCAAATTTTAATCCAATTATTTTCTTCAGCTGTTTAATTGTGTCTACTTCAACAGTAATTATCTTTCGTTTTTTATTTTTGATTGCCAAACTTACTAATTCCCTTATGTTTGAATTTGCAATATGATTGTCTTTTATCAAAAATTCATCACTTAAGTTAAATCTATGGTTAGTTCCTCCACCTAATTTTACTGCATATTTTTGTATAACTCTTAAATTAGGTATAGTTTTTCTAGTGCAACAAATTTTACATCTTTTACCTGCCAATTTTACAAAGTGATTTGTTTTTGTAGCTATGCCAGAAATATGAGATAAAAAATTTAGGGCAACTCTTTCTGCTACCAAAATATTTTTTTTATTTCCTTTAATAATTGCGATAATTGAATTTTTTTTTACAAAAGATCCATCTTTTGTTTTCACAATGAATTTAATTTTTTTATCTATAAGTGAAAACGTATATTTTGCAAATAGTAACCCACCAACCACAGCGTTTTGGTTTGATATCAATTTTGCCTCTATAATCTTATTATTTTTAATTAAATCAGAAGTTATATCGCCAGATGGATATAAATCTTCATTGAGTGCAAGTTTGACATTACTTTTTATAAAATCTTCACTAAGTTTAATTTGAGACACAAAAAGTTATCTGCCAATAGCAACCATTTTTTCAACTGACATTCTTGCTTTGTCGATTGTTTCTTGATCCATAATAATTTCACCAGTTTCATTCTCTAAACAATCTAATATTTTTGGTAAGGTTATTTTTTTCATATGAGGACACATGTTGCATGGTCTAATAAATTCTACATTTGGATTTTCGACTTGAATATTGTCACTCATTGAACATTCAGTAACCATCATAACTTTTTTAGGTTGATTATCTCTAACATAATTTATCATTCCTGAAGTCGACCCAGCAAAATCACTTGCTTTGATTACATCTGGTGGACACTCAGGATGAGCTATAATTTTTATCCCTGGATTATTCTCTCTGATATTTTGAATTTCTTTTTCGTTAAATTGATCATGCACAATACAAATTCCCTTCCATGAAATTATTTCAACATCTGTTTGAGAAGCAACATATTTTGCGAGATAATCATCTGGAAGAAAAATTACTTTTTTAACTCCCAAGGATTTTACAATCTTTACAGCATTTGCAGATGTACAACACACATCTGTTTCAGCTTTTACATCTGCAGAGGTATTGACATAAGAAACTACTGGAACACCAGGATATTTTTCTTTTAGTAATCTTACATCTTTTCCTGTAATTGAAGATGAAAGAGAACAACCAGCTTTCATATCTGGTAGCAGAACTTTTTTATTTGGACTCATTAATTTTGCAGTTTCAGCCATGAAATGTACACCCGCCATAACAATTATGTCAGCTGAAGTTTTTGAAGCTTCCACAGCAAGAGCAAGAGAGTCTGCTGAGAAATCTGCAATACCATGATAAATTTCTGGTGTTTGATAATTGTGAGCTAAAATTACTGCGTTCTTTTCTTTTTTAAGTTTATTTATTTTATGTATGTAAGGAGCATGCACTGACCATTCAATTTCAGGCATAACCTTGGAGATCTTTTTATAAATAGGATCAGTTGCTTGTTTTACTTCCTGATTAAATTCCATAATAAAAATTTATCAATTTGAAACCTACTTGTCATTGATTTAATGTGGGTCAAATTTGCGGCTATGCTGAAATTGGTAGACAGGCACGGTTGAGGGCCGTGTGGACCTAGTCCATGAGAGTTCGAGTCTCTCTAGCCGCACCAATATTTAAATTTTTAACCATTTGGGCACGAAAACTTTAAAAGAACCATTTTTACCTTGAAATATTTTGTCCTTTTCAAAATTTGAATCTAAATATTTAATGAGGGCAAAAGGGTACGTTTCATTAATTAAGACCTTCCCAATCTCAACATTATTATTTAAAACACTTTCATTTTCAATTAATTCCCCGTCAATAATCTCGATTGGTAGTAATCTTTTTGAAAGCTTATTTTTTAATTTTATTCTGGCAGTATTTTCTTGCCCAACATAACAGCCTTTTTTAAAATCAATACCATTTAGCTCTTCAAAGTTACACTCGATACCAAATAATTTATTCTTCAATTTATTTAAGTCTTTTGGAACTATACCAAGTTTATGACTATGAATGTGATAGTTTTCAATTTTATCGTTTTTAAGATCAAGTTTTTTTAAAGATAAATAAAGTTTTTCAAGATTAATTATAAGTCTAGCTCCCAAGTGTTTATTTCTTGGATCTAAAAAAATAGGATCTTCTCTATACTTAAATGTAAAACCCAATATATCCTTTGCACCTTCAATAGATAAATATTTTTCGTATCCAAAACTAGCAACTACAAATTCGTTACTTAAATTAAGAATTTCTACTTTTGATCTTATTTTATATAAATTTAATTGTTTAAATATATCTTCAGACTGAGATTTTTCACAATCAATGAAGTAACCCAACTTGTGTTTCACAACCATGAATTCATATAAAAATTTACCTTGTGGAGTAAACAATGACGCAAAACAACTGGAGTTATCTGTAACTTTATTAATGTCATTGCTAATCAGATTTTGTAAAAAATCTTTTGCATCTGAACCATTGACGTAAAGTATGGCTCTATCCTCTAATATATAAACACTATTATTCATATTTGATTGATGTCTGATTTTAATATAATAACTTTTCTCAAAAATGTTAGATCTAATAATCAAAAATGGGCAATGTTATATTAACGGGAAGTTAGAGAATAAAGATGTTGCTATTAAAGATGGCAAGATATCAAAAATTGGTGAAGTATCAGAAGAAGCAAAAGAAGTGTATGATGCAAAAAACCTAATAGTCTTACCTGGATGTATTGATACCCAAACTCATTTTAGAGAACCAGGTTCAACAGACACAGAAGATCTTCATTCTGGAAGTAGAGCTGCAGTTACGGGAGGTATCACTGCAGTATTTGAAATGCCAAATACTAACCCGCCTACATCAAACATAAAAGAATTTCAAAGAAAATTGGATCTTGCGAAAAATAGAATGTATTGCAATTACGCTTTCTATTTTGGTGCAACAGCTGAAAATGTCAATCAATTAGCAGAACTTAAAGATTTAGAAGGATGTTGTGGTATTAAATTATTTGTAGGTTCATCAACAGGTAATCTTTTAGTAGCTCTTGAAGAAGATATTGATAAAGTCTTTCAACATTGCTCAAAAATAGTTGCAGTACATTCAGAAGATGAGGAAATTTTAAACAGGAATAAAAAATTAATTAAAAATGGAGATGTACATTCACACCCTGTTTGGCGAAGTGAAGAGTGTGCTATCTCCTCAACTAGAAGGATTGTTAGAATTGCGAAAAAGTATAATAAGAAAGCTCATGTTCTTCATATTACTACTAAGCAAGAGATAGATTTTTTATCTCAACACAAAGGTAATATTACTTTTGAAATCACCCCACAGCATTTAACAATTTATGCTCCAGATTGTTATGACAAACTTGGAACCTATGCACAAATGAACCCGCCGATCAGAGACAAATCTCATTACGATCGATTATGGTATGCGGTTAAAAATAATATCAACGACACCATTGGTTCAGACCATGCACCACATTTAAAAGTAAATAAAGATAAAGAATATCCTAATTCCCCCTCAGGAATGCCTGGTGTTCAAACATTAATGCCAGTGATGTTAAACCATGTTAATGATGGAAAATTATCTCTTAATCAATTAATGAACTTAGTTTGTGAGAATCCGATAAAAATTTTTGGCATTCAGAATAAAGGATTTATTAAAGAGGGTTATGATGCTGATTTCACAATTGTTGATATGAATAAAAAGATTGTGATTAAAAATGAAAATATTGAGAGTAAATGTGGCTGGTCACCTTTTAATGATGTTGAGTTTAAAGGAACACCTGTAGCAACAATTATTGCTGGTAAAATCAAAATGAAAGATGGAAAAATTTTAGGAGATCCAGAAGGAACCCCATTAGAGTTTAATTAAGTTTTATTGTAAAACTATTTACTAATACTACTCCAATTACAATTAAAAATAATCCTAATATTGCCTGCCAAGCTAAAGTTTGCTTGAAAAAAATATACCCCAGTATTGCAATTGTAAAAATTCCAAGACCACTCCAAGTAGCATAAACGATTGCTATTGGTAGCTTGTTCACTACAAAAGTCAGTAGATAAAAAGCAGTTAAATAAAATATTGCAAGAAAACTTGTAGGAATTAATTTGGTAAAGTTTTGTGATACTGGCAATAACATAGTGCCGGCTACTTCACAAAAAATTGCACCAATTAAAAATAAATAAGTTTTAAGCACTTTTTAGAATATTATTTTTGATTAAATCCTCTTTGATCTCATCTAAAATGGCTGGATCATCAATGGTTGGAGGCATTTTATATTCCACACTATCAGCGATTTTTCTTATTGTTCCTCTTAAAATTTTACCTGATCTTGTTTTGGGCAATCTTTTTATAACTATCGCAACTTTAAAAGCAGCCACAGGTCCAATTTTATCTCGTACCATTTGGATACATTCTTTAGAAATTGTCTCATTATCTTTATCAACCCCTGCTTTTAAAACAATCAATCCAATAGGTAATTGACCCTTTAATTTGTCAGCTATTCCAAGTACTGCGCATTCTGCCACTGATTGATGTTCTGATAAAACTTCCTCTATTGCGCCCGTTGATAATCTGTGACCTGCAACATTGATAATGTCATCAGTTCTAGACATAATCCAGATGTAGCCATCTTCATCAATGTGACCTGCATCATAGGTTTGATAGTAACCCTCATAATTTGACATGTAATTCTCTTTATATCTTTTATCTGCATTCCACAGAGTTGGAAATGTTCCAGGAGGTAAAGGTAATTTTACTACAATATCTCCCATCTCATTTGGTTTTGCTAACGTTTGATCTGATTTTATAATTTTAACATCATAACCAGGCACAGCTTTACAAGCTGAGCCATATTTAGTCTTCATCATTTCAATCCCTGTACAATTTGAACTGATCGCCCAACTTGTTTCAGTTTGCCACCAGTGGTCTATTACTGGAACTTTCAATAAATTCTCTGCCCATTTAATTGTATCTGGATCAGCGCGCTCCCCAGCAAGAAAAAGACTCTCAAATTTACTTAAATCATATTTAGAAAAGAATTTTCCTTCAGGATCTTCTTTTTTAATCGCTCGAAAAGCTGTTGGTGCGGTGAATAAAGATTTTACTTTATAGTCAGAAATTATTTTCCAGAACGCTCCAGCATCAGGTGTACCAACAGGTTTACCTTCAAACAATACTGTGGTGCATCCTTTGAACAATGGAGCGTAGACGATGTAGGAATGACCGACAATCCAACCAATATCACTTGCTGACCACCAAATATCATCTGCATCAATATTATAGATATTTTTCATGGTCCATTTTAATGCAACGATATGGCCACCAATGTCTCTGACGATACCTTTTGGAGTTCCAGTAGTGCCCGAGGTATAAAGTATGTAAGCAAATTCATTTGAATTCATTTCAACACAATCAGTATCTTTGGCATTGACGTGAGCTTCATCCCAACTTATCTCCATTGGCGCGTTTAATTTGACCTCGTGACCCTTTCTTTGAAATAAAATCATCTTACTAATTTTATGTTGAGCTTGTTTGATAGCTTCATCAACCAAAGGTTTGTATTCAACAGTTCGTCCTGGTTCAAAACCACATGATGCAGTGACTAAAAGTTTAGCTTTACTATCATCTATTCTGCTCGCAAGTTCGTTTGAAGCAAATCCACCAAACACAACTGAGTGTATTGCACCAATTCTTGCACAAGCCAGCATTGCAACAACTGCTTCAGGGATCATTGGCATATAAATTATTACTCGATCGCCTTTATTGACGCCTTGATCCTTAAGTGCACCTGCGAATTTTGAAACTTTTGATCTTAATTCCTCGTAAGTGAACTTACTTTTGTTTCCTGTAATGGGACTATCATAAATTAAAGCAGTTTTACTTCCTTTTCCTTGGTCAATATGAAAATCTAGAGCATTGTAACATGTATTGGTCACTCCATCTTCGTACCATTTGTAAAAAGGGGGATTGGATTTATTTAAAATTTTTGCGGGTTTCTTAAACCAAAAGATGTCATTAGCAGCCTCTTGCCAAAATTTTTCTGGATCTTTGATAGAAAGATCATAAATTTTGCTAAATTTGTCTGACATCGTTATTTTGATTCGTTGTTATAATTTGTTGTGGTTTTTAAATCACAAATTGTATTTAATTTTAAAAAACAAGTAAAATCAATGTAAATTAATGACAATTAAGTCTTCAATAAAGTCTTTTAATTTGGTATTTAACCACAACTTTTGCTTGGGGAAACCTAAGCTTAGTTTATATAAACTAATAAAAACTAACTAAAGAGGGAGTTTTTTATGAAAAAACTTAAAATGTTTGCATTAGCAGCTGTTGCCCTTATCGGTATTACAGGTGTTGCAAACGCAGCGACCACTATGTTAGCTCAAGATGACTTTGTTGGGATATCTTTCTGGATAATCTCAATGGGTATGTTGGCTGCTACTGCTTTCTTCTTCATGGAGAGAGGTACAGTGGCTCCTGGCTGGAAAACGTCAGTAACTGTTGCTGGTCTTGTAACTGGTATTGCATTCATCCATTACATGTACATGAGGGATGTATGGGTGACTACTGGTGATTCACCTACAGTGTATAGATATATTGACTGGTTAATTACTGTGCCATTACAGATGATAGAGTTCTACTTAATTCTAGCAGCTGTAAGAAAAGCAAACTCTGGAATGTTCTGGAGATTGTTAATCGGTTCATTAGTAATGTTAATCGGTGGATATTTAGGAGAAGCTGGATATATCAACGCTACACTTGGTTTCGTAATCGGTATGGCAGGTTGGATATACATTCTATATGAAATATTCTCAGGAGAAGCTGGAAAAGCTGCTGCTAAGAGTGGAAACAAAGCACTTGTTACTGCTTTTGGTGCAATGAGAATGATCGTAACAGTAGGATGGGCTATTTACCCATTAGGTTACATTTTTGGTTACCTAACAGGTGGAGTAGACGCTGACTCACTAAACGTGATTTATAACTTAGCTGACTTTATTAACAAAATTGCATTTGGTCTAGTAATCTGGGCTGCTGCAGTAAGTTCAGCTGGTGCAAGAGCAAGATAATTACGCTTTAAAATAAATTTATAGGGCGAGTATGTTTTTACATACTTGCCCTATTTTTTTTTAAGTTTATATATATCCGATGACCAAAATCACTTACATAACATCTGATGCAAAAGTTCATGAAATTGAGGTACAGAATGGTCTTACTGTTATGGAAGGAGCGATTCAAAACGATATACCCGGAATAGATGCTGATTGTGGAGGGGGAATGGCATGTGCAACTTGCCATGTTTATGTCCAAGAAGATTGGTTTAATAAAATTCCTAAGAAAGAGGACGGAGAAGAAGATATGTTGGATATGGCATTTGAACCAAAAAAAAATAGTAGACTGAGTTGTCAAATCGTAGTCTCAGATGAAATAGATGGTCTTGTAGTGAATATTCCATCGAAGCAAGCCTAAATGATCAAAACAGATGCATTAATAATTGGTGCAGGACCAACAGGTTTATTTACTGCTCATCAATTAAAATTAATTGGTCTAAATTGTGAAGTGGTTGATAATTTAGATAAGATTGGCGGTCAATGTATTGAGCTTTATCCAGATAAACCAATTTATGATATACCTGCTGTGCCTGAATGTACTGGTGAAGAATTAACAAATAACTTAATCAATCAATTAAAACCTTTTGATATTAAATTTCATTTAAACGAAAGAGTAGAAGAAGTTAAAAAAGAAAATGATAATTGGTTGGTAAAAACTAATAATGGTATATCTTTTTCAACACCCAATGTTATAATTGCTGGTGGCGTTGGTTCATTTGAACCAAGGAAGTTTTCTCCTAAAGAGTGTGAAAAATTTGAAAATAAATCTTTATTTTACTCGGTAAAAGATAAAAAGATTTTTAAAGGTAAAAATGTATCAATTTTTGGTGGCGGGGACAGCGCACTAGATTGGGCTATTGAATTATCAAAAGAATGTATTGTTAATTTGATACACAGAAGAAACGAATTTAGAGGTGCACAAGCGACAATTGATAAAGTGCATCAACTTGCAAAAGATGGAAAAATAAATTTATATACTCAATATCAAATGGCTTCCGTTAAAGGAAATTCAAATTTAGAAAGTATTGATATTAAACACGATAACAATGAAATTAAAAATTTAAAAACTGATTATGTATTAGGTTTTTTTGGTTTAATTATGCAGCTCGGACCAATAGCTAACTGGGGGTTAAATATTGATAAAAAAACAATCGCAGTAGATACAGAAAAATTTGAGACCAATCAAAAAGGAATTTATGCAGTAGGTGATATTTGTAATTACCCTGGCAAATTAAAATTAATCTTATCTGGTTTCCATGAAGGTGCTTTAGCTGCAAGAGCTTGTTTTAAATTAGCAAGACCCAATGAAAAATATAGATTTGAATTTACAACCACTTCAACAAACTTACTGAAAAGACTTGGTAAAAAAGAGTGATTGAACTTTACTCTGCCAATACTCCTAACGGAAAAAAAATAAGTATCATGCTTGAGGAGATTGGTTATGAATACAAAGTAATTAATATAGATCTCAATAAAGGTGATCAATTTAAACCTGAATTTAAAAAGATAAGTCCATTTAGTAAAATACCAGTGATCGTTGATCAGGATAACAATAAGAATATTTTTGAGTCAGGGGCAATTTTAATGTATTTAGCCGAACAAAGTGGAAAATTTTATAACACAAAAGATCGATTAGAGATAAACCAATGGTTGATGGCACAGATGGGTTATATTGGTCCTATGTTAGGACAACATCATCAATTTCATCATTACAATCCAGGTAAAAGTCAGTTTGGCGAAGAAAGATATTTCAAGATATCTAAGAGAATTTATGAGGAATTAGAAACAAGATTATCTAAATCAAGATTTCTAGCTGGAGAAAATTATACAATTGCTGACATTGGAACTTTTCCTTGGATAGCACGACATGAGTGGCATGACATTGGTCTTAAAAATTATAAAAATCTTACTAGATGGTATGTTGAGATATCTGAAAGAGAAGCGGTAAAGAAGGGTTTTAAATTTATGAATAAAGATGAAGTTCCACCAAAGCCCTAGTTCATTGAGCTTATTAATCTAAATAGTGAAGCAAAAATTCCGTGACCAGATAGTTCTATGGCTACAATTGCAATAATTATTAAAATTAATTTTTGGTTCATCTAATTAATGAATACGAAAAATAATAACAGGACCCAAAAAAAACCATAATAATAGTAAATATATTTTTTGGTAAAATTATAAGTAATTGGGTTATGAACTTTCTTACTTTTCTTTTTTTTAGTCGTCGGCATGAACCTTTTCATCCTTTTCATGTTTTTCTTGTGCAGCTATAGTATATTTTGCAACAGGTCTTGCCATGAGTCTTTTTAGCCCTATTGGTTCTGCAGTATCTAGACAAAATCCATAAGTATCCTCTCTTATTCTAGCTAAAGCTTTATCAATCTCTGAAATCAGTTTGATTTGTCTATTGATTGCTTTCATTTCTACATTTTTATCTGTGTATGAACTTGCTTGATCGACAATATCGGCTGAAATACTATTATCATCCATACTGCCGTTATATAGAGCTTCATTATTTGCTCTAACCAGCTCTTTTTTCCATTCTTGTAATTTCATTCTAAAGAAAACCTTATGTTTTTCGCACATATATTTTTCAGTTTCTTTTGGAATATATGTTTTAGAAATTTTAATAGGTCCCTTGCTAATTTCTTTTGGTTTACTGATGGTCTTAGGTTTTGTTTTAGTTACAGTTTTAGTTTTAGCTTTAGTAACCTTTTTTTTAACTTTACTAGTTTTAGGCATCTTTCAATTTGAATTCGAGGGAGTATATTCAGCAAAATAGGGGTGTCAAGCAACGTTAATTATTGTAAATATTTACTTATGAATGTCTTAAATAGAAATATTAATAATATTTTTTTTATTTTTGCATTGTCACATTTAATAATTTGGACACTGATTCCCTCATTAACAAATAAAAATTTACCATTAGATACAATTGAAGCCTTAGCATGGGGAAGTAATTTAGATTGGGGTTTTAATAAACATCCACCCATGAGTGCATTTTTTCCTGAGGTATTTTTTCAAATTTTTGGTTCTCAAGATTGGGTTTATTATTTATTAAGTCAAATATTCGTGATAATTGCTTTTTATTTCGTATTTAAATTTGCTTTTGAAATTTTTAAAGATTTAAAGTTAAGTTTAATTTCTGTTTTGTTATTAGTTTCTATCTATTTCTATAATTTCACCACTCCTGAATTTAATGTAAATGTTTGCCAATTACCATTTTGGTCATTAGTTGTTTATTATTCATGGAAAATTTATTCGTCACAGGAAATAAAATTTTCAGATTGTTTTCTAGTTGGCTTATTTGGTGCGGTTGGCTTTTTATCTAAATACTTGTTTCTCTACCTTTTAATATCAATCGATTTATTGTTCATTTATCTAATTTTTTTTAAAAAAACTAAAAAATTTGATTTTAAATATTTGATAACAATTGAGGTCTTTTTAGTTTTATTAGTTCCTCATTTAATTTGGCTCTTTGATAATAATTTTATAACTATCACGTATGGATTAAACCGAACAGGATTAGAAAGTTCTGGTATTTTAGATCATATTATTAATCCAGTATTATTTTTATCAAAACAAATTGGTATACTGGTTCCCTTCTTCTTTTTGATCTGGTTACTCACTAAAAAGATAAAATTTAAGCTCAATGTAAATGATAAAAAATTAATGTTTCTACTATTTATTAACTTTATGCCTATTGTCTTAATGTTTCTGACATCATTGATTACTGGTTCAAAAATTAGAACAATGTGGATGACGCCTTTTTATTTATTTTTTGGAGTGTTATTTTTATATCTTTTAAAATCACAAATTAATTTAAAAAAATTAAATTCGTTTCTTTATGGATTTTTATTTCTATTTTTTCTATCTCCTATTCTTTATTCTTATGTCTCAATATCGCAGTCAGATAAGCGAACAGATTATCCTGGAAAAGAAATCGCAATGAAAATTCAATATGTTTGGGATCAAGATTTTGATAAAGAAATTCAATTTGTAACTGGTGATGAGTGGAAAGCTGGGAACCTTTCATATCACTTAAAATCAAGACCAAAGTGGGAGGGATTTAATAATAAAGAGATACTCAATAATTCATCACAATTTATTTGTGTAGGTGACGTTTGTTTGGGAAGGTATTAATATTTTAAATGAAAATTAAAATTTTAGTTCCTATTTATAACGACTGGCAATCAGCTTCTAAATTGCTGGATGAAATTGATAATAATATTTCAGATTTAGATCACGAAATCTCTGTGATTATTGTCAATGATGCTTCAACACATGATCGTCAAGAAGAGCAAAAGGATTTTAATAATATCCAATCAATTAAGATTCTAAATATGAAAATTAATCAAGGTCACGCCAGATGTATTGCAACTGGATTGAAATATATCTTTGAAAAAGAAGACTTTGATTATGTAATTCCAATGGATGGAGATGGAGAAGATAGACCAGAAGAAATTAAAGAATTTATCAATCAAATTGATAATTCAAATAATAATCCAATAGTAGGTGAAAGAGTGAAAAGATCGGAAAAATTGATTTTTAAAATTTGCTATCAATTACATAAATTAATCACACTTACTTTTACTGGTAAATTAATTAAATTTGGAAATTATACATGCTTGCCAAAAAGCACAGTTGAAAAAATGATTAAAGAAAAAGCGACCTGGAATAGTTTTTCAGGATCATTAAAAAAAATTGAAAATAATTTATTGCCAATACCATCTACTAGAGGCAGTAGATATTTTGGTCCATCAAAAATGAGTTTTTTTAATTTGATAAAACATTCACTCTCAATCATGAGTGTTTTTAGAAAAACATTTTTAATTCGCTCAGGTTTATTTATCATTTTGTATATTTTATTCATTAAGAGTAATGCCTCTGTGGTGACGGCATTGCCTTTGGTATTTTTATTAATTGCTGTTTACTCAATTTCGAATTTAGCTTTAAGAGAAAATATGGCTGAATTTGATAAAGCTTTATCTAACATAAACGATATAGAAAATATTAAATAAGTTTTATGAAAAAAATTTTTTTTACAGTTTTTATAAGTATAATTTTTCTAGGACCATCAAATTTGCTTAACAAAGTTTATGCAAAAGAAATTACAAATCTTCAATGGAAAAAAAGTGTAGCAAAAGGCAAGAAGCTTTCTAAGTTCAGAGAAACTGTTACCTCTCCAGCATTAGGGGAAAAAGCTTGGAAGATAACATTGCTACCTAGAGATTGTGGCAGGGATCAAGACGGTGATTATTCAGATTGTACAAATAATGGTAGAGATGCTGTGGTTGGACATGGAGGAGGAGATCGAGCTAGAAGTGAGTATTCAGCAAAACCAAGATATACAGGAGAGAAATGGATTTCAGTAAGTATTTTTATCCCAAAAGATTTTAAAACAGTCGAACCAGTTAGCACTTCTCTTTTTCAGATATATGAATGGGGAAATACTAATCAACAAAGACATCCTAGGATGATGCTTAGAGTTAAAAGAGGTAATTTAGAGCCCAGATATTTTGCTGTGAATGGAATGGATTCCCAAGGATTGATTTACAAGCATTTAAAGATTGATGACATGAGAGACAAGTGGACGACCATAATATTTCATACCAAAATGTCAAAAGATCCAGACAAAGGATTTATTAAGATGTATGTCGATAATGTACTCTATAATGATTATAAAGGCAGGACAGGTTATGGCGGCAAATTTTTTAATAAATTCGGAATTTATCATAGCTGGATTAGTAGATGGAACGATGAAGTACATGGAGAATACCCAACTCAAGTTGTTTACTATGACAATCTTTTTAGAACAAGCAGTAAAGAAAAACTTTTAAAATTAATTCAAAATTAATTGTTTAAGCTCTTATCGTTGGTAGACAATAAAAATCAGCAGTATCTATTTTAGACGAATATTGTCTTCGCATATTCCATTTTTTATGAACCCCAGCGCTTGCAAGACTTAAAGTGGATCTGCCATATCTATAATTAGTGTTATCTATTGACCGCATTAAACTTTTTATTTTTTCGTCTTTTTCAGATGAAAATAGATTTTTTCTACCATCGTCATTACGTAGTCCTGTCAGCATCACACCTGCTTTTTGGTAACGATAACCATTTTTGAATATACTTTCTAGTATTGCAACTGCAGTTTTAACAGTTTCAATGCTATTGTTTGTTGCAATAGGAAAATCAATTGTTTTAGCATTTGAATAATAACCATAGTCTCTTTGAAAAGGACTAGTTCTAACGAAAACTGTAATTGCTTTTGCAACTAGAGACTCTGATCTAATTTTTTCAGATGCATTTAAACAATAGTTGGCAACTGCTTCTTTTAGTTCTTGAAATTTTTCAATTCTTTTACCAAATGATCTTGAAACTACACAGCTCTTTCTTTTAGTTTGGGTAGTTTCTAAATTGATACAAGGTATTCCTCTAAGTTCCATTGCAGTTCTAGAGCTTAAAACATTAGAACATTTTTTGATCCAGGTATTAGATTTATTCTTAAGTTGTTTAGCATTATAGATACCATTTTTTTGATAGAATTTTGTTAGCTGCCTACCGACACCCCATATATCATTGATTTCAACTTTTTCTAAAATGGGGTCTAAATTTTCTATTCCAATTAAACTCGTTACCCCTGATTGTTTTTTCTTGGCAATATGATTTGCAACTTTGCTTAAAGTTTTAGTTTTAGCAATACCGATACTGGTTGGAATGCCAGTCCATTGTAAAACTGTTTCTCTAATTTCTCTACCAACTTTTTCAACTTCAGAATCTGGAAAATTAGATAAATCTATAAATGCTTCATCAATAGAATACACCTCTATTTCAGTATTAAATCTTTTAAGTGTTCTCATTACTCTTCTAGACAAATCTCCATACAAAGAATAATTTGATGAAAAAACCTCAACTTTATTTTTAACAATAATATCTTTTGCCTTAAAATAAGGTTCACCCATTTTAATCCCCAAAGCTTTTGCTTCATTGGATCTAGAAATAATACAACCATCATTATTTGATAGTACAACTACAGGTTTTTTTCTTATTCTTGGATTGAATAATCTTTCACATGAAACATAGAAAGAATTACAATCAACCAGGCCTATTTTTTTAGTACGTTGAATGGATGACATAAGTCACAACCCCCCAAATAAAGACGTCTTCTTCTTCGTTAATCAAAATTCTATTAGAAAAATCTTTAGAGCCTGAGGATAGAAATTTTTTATCTCTTTCTTGAACTAAAGTTTTAACTACAAGCTCGTCATGAACATTTGCAATAACAGTTGAAAAGTTTTTTGGTTTTAAACTTTTGTCGACAACTAGTAAATCCCCATCATTAATCCCAACATCGACCATAGATTTTCCCTGAACTCTGATGATGAAAGTGGCAGGAACATTTTTGATTAAATGCATGTTTAGATCGATATCTTCTTCGATATAATCAGTGGCAGGCGATGGAAAACCAGCGCCAGCTTTATGCAGATAATAAGGAATAGTGAGCTTCATGTTCTTGTTTTGTTCTTATTTGTAGCGCAGTTATACAATGCAGTCAATAGGTTGTATTTTGAGTCCGTAATTGAATCAAAACTGAATCAAAACGTGAACATCGAAACTATATTTTGTATGCTTGTGGATAACTTTAACCAAGGATAGTTTATTTGGATATCAAATGAGAGTAATTTTAATAATTTTAATTTCAATACTAACCTTAAATTCTCAAGTTATGGCATACGAGGAAGCAAATTATGAAATAGTAAGAGAAAATAAAGAATATGAAATCAGAAAATATTCTGATCGTTTAGTCATTGAAACAAATTCTATACAAGGTAATGGTTTTAGAAAACTGTTTAATTATATTTCAGGAAACAATGAGGAAAAAAAAGAAATTAAGATGACAGTTCCTGTTACTCAAGAAGTCAAAAATGGAAATATGACAATGCAATTTTATCTACCTTCAAAATTTAACAAAACTAATACACCAAAGCCATCCAATTCAGAAATAAAAGTTTTAACAATAGAAGGTGGGTACTATGCTGTTATCAAATATTCTGGAAGATCTTCAGATCAAAACTTTTTAAAGAATAAAGACATCTTAGAAAAACAGCTTAAGCAAGATAATATTACAATTTTAAGTCCTCCAATAAGAGCATCCTATAATTCACCATTTACTTTACCAATATTAAAAAGAAATGAAGTAATGTATAGGATAGATTTATAAATGAAAAAATTAGTTTGCCATTGTGGAGCTGTAGAGGCAGAAATTAATTTAGATGGAGATTTGGCTAAAGTAATAAAATGTAATTGCTCTATTTGTAAAAGAAAAGGAGCAATCATGTCGATGGTAAAAAATGAAGATTTTAAAATTACTAAAGGCCAAGATAAATTAAAACTTTATCAATTTCATTCAAAAGTAGCGAAACATTACTTTTGTTCTGACTGTGGGATCTACACACATCACAATCCAAGGATCAATCCGGCAATGACAGGATTTAATGTTGGTTGTATTGATGAAATAAATACTTTTGATATGAAAGAAGTTCCAGTAAATGATGGTCAAAATCATCCATTGGATAAGAAATAATTTTCATGCAACAATTCAGCTTATGCTTTGGTAAGGTAAAAAAAGATTGTTTAAAGTTTATTAAATCTCAAGAAACAAAAGCAGACAAATTTAAGAATAAGGAAAGAATGATAAAATCTTTCTTAATTCCATTATGTTTTTGGATTAGTAAAAAAGCTGATAAAAAAAGACCTTATTTTGTGGGTTTAGCAGGAGGTCAAGGTACAGGTAAAACTACCATTAGTTCACTTATTAAGATAATTTTAACAAAGTACTTTAAATTAAAAGTTTTCAGAATTTCTATAGATGATTTTTATAAAACTAGAAAAGAGAGAATAAATTTATCTAATAAAATACACCCAATGCTTTTAACCAGAGGAGTGCCAGGAACACATGATATTAATATTATGTTGAGTTTTTTTAGAAAGGCAAAAAGTAGAAAATTTAAAAGACTGAAATTGCCAAAATTTAATAAAGCAATAGATGACCGATTTCATAAAAAGAATTGGTATAATTTAAAAGCAAGGCCTGACGTAATTATTTTCGAAGGTTGGTGTGTTGGTGCAAAATCAGAAAAAAATAATACTTTAAAGAAAAACATCAATTCTCTAGAAAAAGCCAAAGATCAAAGACAAATTTGGAGAAAATATGTGAACCAGCAATTGAAATCAAAATACAAAAACTTATATTCCCAACTTAATTGTTTAATTTATTTAAGAGCAAAAAATTTTAGTTTGCTTCAGAAATGGAGATTAAAACAAGAAAGAAAACTTTGGGTGAAAAGTAAAGTAAAATCCAATTTAAAAATAATGAGTAGAGGAGATGTCATCAACTTTATGCAGACATATCAAAGAATAACCCAGAATATGTTTAAAAATATGCCTAAATATGCATCTATAATTTTTAATCTAAATAGTAACCATCAGATCAAATCTGCAGTATATAAAAGTAAATGAAAAAAATAATTTTAATTTTTTTTGGAACATTCTTCTTATTTTCCAAAGTTAACGCAGAAACTTTTTCTAGTGCTTTATCAAAAGCCTATAAAAATAATTCAGAGCTTAACGCTGAAAGGGAAAATATTAATGTTTCTGAACAAGATCTAAATATTGCAAGAGGATCTTATTTACCAACCATTACACTTGAGGGAACTGAAAGTCAGGAAGATACCACAAAACTTACCAATCAAGATGGAAGTAACGCATCGATTAGTGATGTGGACCCTTCAACAAGATCAGTCTCAATTACTCAAACTTTAATAGATTTTGGCAGAGGTGCAGATCTTGCAAAAAATAAGATAGGTATTGATCTTGCAAAAGCAAAATTATTAAAAAAAGAACAAGACATCTTATATAAAACTACAGAGGCTTATACGGGGCTAATTTCAGCAAATGAAAAGTTGGAAATTAATAGAACAAATGTTGAGCTTTTAAGCAGACAAGTTGAAACTGATAGAATAAGACTTAGTAGAGGTCAAATTTCTTTATCAGATGTTTCTCAATCAGAGTCCTCATTAGCAGGCGCTGAGGCACAATTTATTAAAGCACAAAATGATTTATTAACTAGTAAATTAAATTATGAAAATATTATAGGTAGTATTAATGATGTTCAATCATTAGATAAAAGTTCAATTATTAATTATGAACTTCCGGGAGATCTTAATTCAGCAATTGAGCTTTCAAAGAAAAATAATCCTGATTTAATAATTGCAAAGTTAGAGTATGAACAATCTATTAAAGATAAATCAATAGCTAAATCAGATTTAGCACCTACTGCAAAATTATCTTTTGAAAGATCATATACTGAAGATTTAAATACAACATATGATGAGAGAGAAAAAGATACTGTTAAAGCAACTGTTTCTTGGCCTTTTTTTTCAGGTGGCAAAAACATTGCTAAATATAAAAAAAATCAAAGTTTAGAAAATAGAAAAAGATTGATTTTAGATAGTGCAGTAAAACAAAATCAAACCGATGTAGCTAGCGCCTGGTCTAATTATCAATCTAATAGAAGTTTACTTAATTCTGTTCAATCCCAAGTTAAAGCTGCTGAAATTGCCAATGAGGGAATTGCTGCTGAATATAATAGTGGGGCAGGAAGAACAACTTTAGAGGTCATTCAATCCAACTCATTACTTTTGAATGCTCAAATTTCTTTGGCAGATTCTGAGAGAAATTACATTTTATCTCAGTTTAATTTGTTAAAGTCCTTAGGATTGCTTAACAGCGATTATCTAAAAATAAGATAATTATTGGTTTTTTGAGGAAAAATAAAATATCTTGCCAATGAGAACAAAATGTGTACATTTATTTTATGATTCGAGTGTTAAAAAAAGTAAGAAAAGAGGCAAAAAATGACAAAAAATAACTTAAAAGTAGTTAAATCTACGAAAGATCAAGAATTGGATATTAAAGAAAAAAACAAAGCATTAGATGCTGCGATTAGCCAGATAACTGACAATTTTGGAAAAGGTTCAGTTATGAAGCTGGGCGAAAAAAGAGCAATGGATATCGAGTCAATATCTACAGGTTCTTTAAGTTTAGATTTAGCTTTAGGAATAGGTGGTTTACCTAAAGGAAGAATTATTGAAGTTTATGGACCAGAGAGTTCTGGAAAAACAACATTAGCATTACAGGTAGTTGCTGAAGCTCAAAAGGCGGGTGGAATTTGTGCATTCGTTGATGCGGAACATGCTTTAGATCCAGTTTATGCAAAAAAATTAGGAGTGAATACTGAAGAACTTTTAATTTCTCAACCAGATGCAGGTGAGCAAGCTTTAGAAATCGCTGATACGCTAGTAAAATCAGGCTCTATTTCAGTTATCGTAATTGACTCTGTTGCAGCTTTAACTCCAAAAGCTGAAATTGAAGGTGAGATGGGTGATCATCATGTTGGTCTTCAATCAAGATTAATGAGTCAGGCTTTAAGAAAATTAACTGGTTCAATTTCAAATACAAACACAATGATGATTTTCATTAACCAAATTAGAATGAAAATTGGAGTTATGTTTGGAAGTCCAGAAACAACATCAGGTGGAAATGCGTTGAAGTTTTATTCATCTGTAAGAATGGATATTAGAAGAATTGGTGCTATCAAAGATAAAGATGAAATTATCGGAAACACTACAAGAGTAAAAGTAGTTAAGAATAAAGTTGCACCACCATTTAAAGTTGTTGAGTTTGACTTAATGTATGGCAGAGGAATTAGTAAAATGGGTGAGTTAGTTGACCTAGGTGCTAAAGCTGACATTATTGAAAAATCAGGAGCATGGTATGCTTATAAGGGTGAAAAAATAGGTCAAGGTAGAGAAAATGCAAAAACTTACCTTGCTCAAAATCCTAAAGTTGCTGCAGAAATAGAAATGGCAATTAGAGAAAAAGCAGGTGTGATTTCAAAGAAAATTGAAGGAAATCCATTAAGTCCTGAAAAAATTGAAAAAGAGAAGAAAGTAGCTGAAAAAGAAGAGGCTGCAAAAGAAGCTACTCCTTCTAAAAAGAACTAAAATTAAAGGTCATCTTTAAATTATAAAAGGCGCTTATTACAAGCGCCTTTCCCCCTTTATCCCTAACTAGACATAGAATAAAAAAGCTGTATTTTAAAGTATGGCGGATAAATCATTAAATGAAATAAGAAGTACGTTCTTAAAATATTTTGAAAAGAATGATCATAAGATTGTTGAGTCTAGTAATTTAGTTCCAAATAATGATCCGACATTAATGTTTGCTAATTCTGGAATGGTTCAGTTCAAGAACGTATTTACTGGTTTAGAAAAAAGAGATTATCAAAGAGCTACCACTTCGCAAAAATGTGTCAGAGCAGGAGGTAAACATAATGATTTAGAAAATGTTGGTTATACCCCAAGACACCATACTTTTTTTGAAATGTTGGGAAATTTTTCTTTCGGTGACTATTTTAAAGAAAGAGGAATTGAGCTTGCATGGAATTTAATCACTAAAGATTTTGGTTTAGATAAAAATAGACTTTACGTAACAGTTTTCCATGAAGATGATGAAGCCTTCAATTTTTGGAAGAAAATAGCGGGTTTTAGCGACGATAAAATTATCAGAATTTCGACATCAGATAATTTCTGGTCAATGGGCGAAACAGGTCCTTGTGGACCTTGCTCAGAAATATTCTACGATCATGGTGATCATTTAAAAGGTGGTTTACCAGGAACAAAGGATCAAGATGGAGATCGTTTTATTGAAATTTGGAACTTGGTATTTATGCAATATGAACAAGTTTCAAAAGATAAAAGAATAGATTTACCTAAACCATCTGTAGATACCGGAATGGGATTGGAGAGAATAGCTGCTCTTTTACAAGGCACACACGACAATTATCAAACTGATCATTTTAAGAAATTAATAAATTCGATATCAGATGTAACTAAAGTTAAACAAGCTGATAACAACATATCAAGTTTTAGAGTAATTGCTGATCACTTAAGAGCAAGTTCATTTCTTTTAGCCGAAGGTGTTCTACCATCTAATGAAGGTCGTGGATATGTCTTAAGAAGAATTATGAGAAGAGGTATGAGGCATTCTCATTTATTAGGATCAAAAGAACCTATTTTTTATAAAATTTTTGAATCCTTAAAAAATGAAATGTCTGGAAATTATCCAGAGTTAGAGCGATCTAAATCTTTGATAACAGAAACATTAAAAATGGAAGAAGAAAAATTTTTAGTTTTACTTGATCGAGGAATTAAAATTCTAAATGATGAAATTTCCAAAATTGATAAAGTGTTATCAGGTGAAGTAGCTTTTAAATTATATGACACTTATGGTTTTCCATTAGATCTCACAGAAGATATTTTAAAAAATAAATCATTAAAAGTTGACCATCAAAAATTTGATGAGTTGATGAAAAAAAGCAAAGAACTTGCAAAAAAGAATTGGAAAGGATCTGGGGACAGCTCAGAAGAAGCAATTTGGTTTTCAATTAAAGATAAAACTGGTTCTACAGAATTTTTGGGTTACGAGTCTAATCAATCTGAGGGAGTAGTGTTAAATTTAATTAAAAAGAACCAGGAAGCTAAATCGTTAGCTACTGGAGAAGAAGGAATGATTATAACTAATCAAACTCCTTTTTATGGTGAGTCAGGAGGACAACTTGGTGATAAAGGCACAATAGTTTCTGGAAATTCTGTATTTGAAGTTGAGGACACACAAAAAAAACTTGGAGATTTATTTGTTCATTATGGATCAGTTAAAACTGGAGAAATTAAAATTAATGATGTAGTTGAAATGAAAATTGATGTTGAGAGAAGAAACAATTTAAAAGCTTATCATTCTGCAACTCACTTACTTCATGAGTCTTTAAGAAGAACTTTAGGTAAGCACGTAATGCAAAAAGGATCATTAGTTGCACCAGATCGTTTGAGGTTTGACTTTAGTCACATGAAACCAATTACTAATGAGGAATTAGAGACAATAGATAAATTAGTTAACGAATATGTTCAAAAAGGTTCTGAAGTGACTACAAGAATTATGACACCTAAAGCTGCAATAGAAAAGGGAGCGCTAGCTTTTTTTGGTGAAAAATATGGTGAAGAAGTTCGTGTCGTCTCAATGGGTAAGGAAAAAGATGCTTATTTTTCAACGGAATTATGCGGTGGAACCCATGTAAAAAACACTGGAGATATTGGAAAATTTAAAACAGTTAGTCAATCATCTATTGCTGCAGGAGTAAGAAGAGTTGAAGCTTTAAGAGATAAACAACTTGAGGATTTTATTAAGAATAAAGAAAAGCTATCAACATTATCTGTACAAAAAGATGAGGAGACTATCAAAGATTTGTCATCACAAATAATCAAACTTGGAGGTAAACCGAAAGTTGATAACAAAGATTTAAAAGAAATAATAAAAAATCTTTCAAAACAACTTGAACAATTAAATGTTAATTCAGTTCTTCAAGATAAAACAAAAAATATAATTAATGACCAAAAAATTAAGGATATAAAAGTTCGGTTCCAAAAAGTTCAAGATTTACCTCCTAAAGATTTGAGAAAATTAGTTGATAGTGGAAAAAAAGAACTTGGTGATGGGATTGTAATTGTTTTTGCAAGTAGTGAAGATAAAGTTGGTTTAGGAGTTGGTGTTACTGAAAAGCTGGTTGATAAATATGATGCTGTAAAATTTGCAAAATTAGGTTCAGAAATTATTGGTGGCAAAGGTGGAGGTGGCCGAAAAGATTTTGCCCAAGCAGGGGGACAAGATAAAACCAAAATTGATGAGGCTTTTGAAAAACTAAAGGCTTTAATTTAGCTTCTGTTTAAGATTGTTATCAATTACATCCAGAAATTGATTGGTTGTTAAATATTTGCTTGAAGGTCCAACCAATATTGCAAGATCCTTTGTCATGGAGCCATTCTCAACACTTTCAATACAAACTTTTTCAATGGTATTTGCAAATTTGATAAGTTCGTCATTACCATCAAGTTTTCCTCTATGTGCTAATCCTCTTGTCCATGCAAAAATTGAGGCAATTGGATTGGTTGAAGTTTCTTTACCTTGTTGGTGCATTCTATAATGTCTGGTTACTGTTCCGTGAGCTGCTTCTGCCTCCATTATTTTTCCATCAGGTGTAAGCAGTGTACTGGTCATTAAACCAAGTGAGCCATATCCTTGAGCCATGGTATCTGATTGAACATCACCATCATAATTTTTACATGCCCATATATACTTACCACTCCATTTCATAGCACACGCTACCATGTCATCAATTAATCTGTGTTCATAAGTAATTTTTGCATCCTCAAATTTTTTCTTGAATTCTTTATTATAGACCTCTTCAAATATATCTTTAAATCTTCCATCGTATTTTTTTAGAATTGTATTTTTGGTTGATAAGTAAACCGGCCAATTCTTAATTAATCCATAACTAAAACAGGATCTTGCGAAATCCTCGATTGATTTATCTAAATTATACATTGAAAGTGCAACTCCTGGACCAGTAAAATTAAATACTTCATATTTAATTTCATCTTTACCATCTTCAGAAGTCCATTTTACTTCCATCTTACCTTTGCCAGGCACTTTGAAATCTGTTGCTCTATATTGATCTCCAAATGCATGTCTCCCGATCACTACTGGGTCTGACCAAGAGGGTACGAGCTTTGGAATGTTAGAACAAATTATGGGTTCTCTAAATACAGTTCCTCCAATAATATTCCGGATAGTTCCGTTTGGAGATCTCCACATTTTCTTTAATTTAAACTCTTCAACTCGTGCTTCATCTGGAGTTATAGTTGCACATTTGATACCGACACCAATTTTTTTTATTGCATTAGCAGAGTCGATAGTGATTTGATCATCAGAGTCATCCCTACTTTTCATTCCTAAATCGTAATATTCAATGCCAAGATCTAAATAAGGAAGTATCAATTTTTTCTTGATAAATTCCCAGATTATTCTGGTCATTTCATCGCCATCTAACTCTACAATTGGGTTTTTAACGCTAATTTTGCTCACTTATATTTTTATCTTAATAATTGAATTTCGCGATTTTATATACATATTAATGACAAATTATCAAATAGAAGAATATGTTTAGTAAGATATTTCCAAAAATTCACGCTGAAGGTTATAAATTTTTAGTTATAGCCGGAATAATCACAATAGTATTTTATATTTTTAGTAATTTCTTAGGTCTTATTGGTTTGGTCTTAACTATTTGGGTTTATTATTTTTTTAGAGATCCAGAGAGAGTTATTATCGATGATGATAATTATCTTGTTAGCCCAGCAGATGGTGAGGTGATTAAAGTTGAAGAAGTTGATGGGCCTAAAGAACTTGGTCTAGAGAATAAAAGATTTAAAAAGATTAGTGTTTTCATGAATGTTTTTGATTGTCATGTAAACAGAACTCCATGTGCAGGAAAGATTGAGGAAATTTTATATAAGCCTGGCAAGTTTGTAAATGCTTCATTAGATAAAGCAAGTGAGGATAATGAAAGAAATTACTTTAAAATTAAAGACCCTCACAACAATGATATTATAGTTGTTCAGATAGCTGGACTGGTTGCACGAAGAATAGTTTGTGAATCAAACAAAGATCAAGAGTTGAAACAAGGAGATCGTATTGGCATGATACGATTTGGTAGTAGAGCAGATATCTATTATGAAAATTATGAGCCACTTATAAAAGTTGGTCAAAAAGCTATTTCAGGTGAGACATTACTTGCAAAAAAATAATATGGAACAAAAAAAACCAAATCTTAAAATTGTAGCGGATAAAAAAAGCGCAAGAATGATTTTACCAAATATGTTAACCCTGATGGGTGTATGCATTGGTTTAAGTTCAATTCGATTTGCTTTGGACGGAAGATTTGAAATAGCAATTATTGCAATAATTTTTGCTGCTTTGATTGATGGCTTAGATGGAAGAATAGCAAGACTTATAAAAGGAACGTCAAAGGTTGGAAAAGAATTAGATTCTTTGACGGATGTAATAAGTTTTGGGGTTGCTCCAGCATTCATTATGTATTTCTGGAAATTAAATACCTTAGGTCGATTTGGATGGTTACTATGTTTAGTTTATGTAATTTGTGTTGCCTTAAGATTAGCAAGATTTAATGTTAATTCTAATCAAGAACCTTCCTGGAAAGATAACTTTTTTGAAGGAGTGCCATCTCCAGCAGGTGCTATATTACTATTAACTCCGCTAATAATAAGCCTGAGTGGTTTTGATTATATTCAATTAAATTTTAATATCATTGTTCCAATATTTTTTGTGGTAACATCATTGCTTCTGATTAGTAAATTTCCGAGTTATTCATTTAAAAAAATTGTCATACCAAGAAAGACAACAATATTTTTATTATTTGGCATAGTTCTATTTTTTGGACTATTGTTAGTTTATACATTTAATGTAATTGCAATAAGTTCTTTAGTTTATGTACTTTTATTACCAATTAGCTTTTTTCATTTTCAAAAATTAAAAAAACAACATGAAAATGACAAAATTCAAGAGGATGATGATCTTGAAGACATACTTTAATGAAAAAAAACACAATAGTTTCTCTTGCTGATGCTAACTATTTTCCTTTATTAGAGGAATTAATTAATTCTATAAAAAGATTCAAAGAAAGTGAGAATGTTGCGATCTGTATTTTAGATGCAGGCTTAAACAAAGATCAAAAAGAAAAATTATCTACTAAAGTAGATGAAATTAAATCTGCAGAGTGGGATATTAAAGTTCCTCAATCTAAAGTTAAAGAAAAGGAATGGCTTAAAAGCCAAGTTTCAAGAGCATTTTTACCTAAATATTTTCCAAACTATGAAAAATATTTGTGGATTGATTGTGATGCTTGGGTAAATGATTGGAGTTCTGTTGAGCTTTATTTTCAAGCTTGCGACAATGGTAAGTTGGGTATTACACAAACAATAGGACCAGGTTACAAAATCACCTCAAAAGTAAATTGGTTATTTGGAAAATTAGCAATAATCAAATCCCAGAATTTTAAACATGCAATAAAATCAAAAATTGGTACTGACAAAGCTAGAAAACTTGCTTTTGCTCCACATATTAATATTGGCGTGTTTTCTTTAGAAAAAAACTCAAAAGGGTGGAGCTTGTGGCAAAATAATTTATCAGAAACACTAAAGGCTGGAAATATTTTTGGTTCTGAAGGATTAGCGATTAATATGTCAGTCTATATTGACGATCTTGAAACAGAATTTTTACCTTTAAATTGTAATTGGATCACTAGCAATCTTTTACCTAAATATGATGAAAATCAAAAAACATTTGTAGAACCTTATCTTCCCAATTACAAAATAGGTATAATGCACCTTGCAGCTGGAATATGGAAAGATGGTAAAGATATGAGGGTAGATAAAAGTATAAAGATAGAATTAGAAACTTTAGATAATAAAAAGATTAATAAAAGTTTAAGATTTGATATTTAGTTGAAAAAAAATAAAATTTCAAAAAATTGGATTAATAAACAGAGAAGAGATACTTATGTTCGTCAATCTAAAGTTGATGGTTATAGAGCTAGATCTGCATATAAATTAATTGAAATTGATGAAAAGTTTAAAGTTTTTAAGGGTGGAATTTCTGTAATAGATATTGGTGCTGCACCAGGAAGTTGGTCTCAATATGCTTCAAAGGTTGTAAAAAATGGAACAATTATCTCGATAGATCTAAAAAAAATGGAAAAAATTAAAAACACTATTCAAATTGAAGGTGATTTCACAGAGCCCAATATTCAAGAGAAAATAAAAAAAAATTTCAACAATCCAATTGATGTGGTTATGTCTGATATGGCAGTAAATACGACTGGAATAAAAGATGTTGATGCAATTCAAACTGGAGAATTATGTAAAGAGGCGATGGTATTTTCAAAAGATGTAATATCTGAAAAGGGTATTTTTATTGCTAAAATATTTATGGGCAGATCTTTTAATGAAATTGTCGCACTAGGAAAAAAAATTTTTAAAGAAGTAAAGGTTTTTAAACCTAAGTCGAGTCGCAAAGATTCTAAAGAGAGTTTTATTATTTGTAAAAATCTTAGATAGACACTTTTAATTTAAAAGGAATCATATATAAAAGATTATGGTTCCTATAAAAGAAGCACTTACCTTTGATGACGTTACTTTAGTTCCTAAGTACTCTGAAATATTACCCTCAGAGGTTGATACGAGTATAAAATTAACAGATTCATTAAAACTTAAAATCCCACTTTTATCATCAGCAATGGATACCGTAACCGAAAGCAAAATGGCTATTGCTATTGCAAAATCTGGTGGACTAGGAATAATCCACAGAAATTTAGATATCAAAAAACAAGTTCTCGAAGTTAAGAAAGTAAAAAAACAAAAATTACTTGTAGGTGCAGCTGTGGGAGCAGGACCCAACGAGTTCAAAAGAGCTGAGGCACTTTTAAAAGAAAAATTGGATATGATTGTTGTGGACACTGCTCACGGACACACCAAAAAAGTTTCCGAAATAATTAGATTTATCAAAAAAATTAAAAATAAAAAAACAGCTCTCTGTGCTGGAAATATAGCAACACCAGATGCAGCTAAATTTTTACTTAAATTAGGCGTTGATATAATTAAGGTTGGGATTGGTCCTGGTTCTATCTGTACAACTAGGTTGGTCGCGGGTATTGGAGTTCCTCAATTAAGCGCAATATTAAATGTGAGAAACGGCATAAAGAATAAAAATGTAAAAATTATTTCTGATGGAGGGATAAAATACTCAGGTGACCTCGCTAAAGCTTTTGCTGCTGGCGCTGATGCAGTCATGATAGGTTCATTGTTTGCAGGAACTGATGAAACGCCGGGTAAACTCATAAAAAAAAATGGTAAACTATTTAAAAGTTTTAGAGGCATGGGCTCTGTAGGAGCGATGAACAAAGGCTCGGCTGATCGATATTTTCAAAAAAAACAAAAAGACAGTTCAAAGTATGTGCCCGAGGGAGTAGAAGGATTAGCAAAATACAAAGGTAAAGTTGATAAAGTTGTTTTTAAATTAGTTGGTGGATTAAGATCATCTATGGGTTATCTTGGTTCCAAACAGATAAAATATTTAAGATATAAACCACAATTTGTTAAAATTACAAAAGCTGGATTTTATGAAAGTATGGTTCATAATGTCGATATCGTTAAAAGTGATAGTAAATACTGATGACAAAAATATTTAAATTAATTTCTTTATTATATTTAATAATAAATAGCATGAGTATTGCTATAGCGGATGAAAATTTTTTTAATAAAGGTTTAAAATTATTCAAAGATAAAAAATATGAGGATGCAAGGTTTATGTTTGAAAGAGGAATAGTATTTAATCCTAAGGACTCAAATTCTTATCTTTATTTAGCAAAAATTTACAACATTCAAGAAGATCAAGATAAAGAAGAAAAAAATTTGGAAGCAACATTATTAATTGAACCTAATAACGAGGAAGCAATATTAATGTCTATGAAAATAGCTTTAGAGAGATCTAATTATTCAAAAGTAAAAGATTTATCTAATACTTTTTCTAAGGTTTGCAAAAAACTCTGTAATGAAAATAAAGAAATTTTAGACACCCTTGCAAATATAGAGCCCAAAAAAAATGAGTCTTGATAAGAATTTGAACAAAATCTTAATAATAGATTTTGGTTCACAATTTACTCAGTTAATAGCCAGACGAATAAGAGAGTCAGGAGTTTATTCCGAAATTATTAGTCATAAAAAGGTTAAAAATAAAAATATTGATAATTCAATTAAAGGAATAATTTTATCAGGCGGACCATTAAATGTTTACCAAATTAATAAATATTCTTTTGATAAAAGGATTATAGAAAATCAAATACCAGTCTTAGGTATTTGTTTTGGTCATCAAATTTTATCAAAACTTAATGGTGGCAGAGTTAAACAATCAAAATATAGAGAGTTTGGATTAGCAAATATTCGGAAAAAGAGGGAAAGTATTTTGACAAAAAACTTCTTTAATAAAAAAAATATTAATAAAGTTTGGATGAGTCACGCTGACCAAGTTTCTAAACTTCCTAAAAATTTTGATGTTATTGCCTCAAGTCAAAACTCAAAATTTGCTATTATTGAAAATAAGAAAAAAAAATTTTATGGTGTCCAGTTTCATCCTGAAGTTACCCACACAGAAAATGGGAAAAAATTAATAAACAATTTTATATTTTTAGTATGTAAAATTAAAAGAAATTGGTCATCAAAAGATCAAAAGATTAAATTGATTAAAGATGTTCAAAATTTAGTCGGTAAAAATAAAGTAATATGTGCATTATCGGGTGGAGTTGATAGCAGTGTTGTCGCTCAACTATTGAATAAAGCAATTGGTAAAAAATTATTTTGTATCTTCGTTAACACAGGTCTTCTTAGAAAAAATGAGGAAATACAAGTAGTTAAAACTTTTAAAAAAAAATTGAAAATAAATCTAATTTATGTGAATGCAGAGAATGAATTTTTGAGAAAGCTCAACAATGTTTCTGACCCAGAGAAAAAAAGAAAAATAATTGGAAATTTATTTATCAAAATTTTTGAAAGATACGCTAAAAGAATAAAAAATGTAAAATTTTTAGCACAAGGAACGCTCTATCCAGATCTTATTGAAAGTAAGTCAGTGACTGGAAGCCAAACCTCAAAGATCAAATCTCATCATAATGTAGGTGGTTTACCAAAGAAAATGAAACTTAAATTGGTAGAACCGTTGAAATTTCTATTTAAAGATGAGGTTAGAAAATTAGGATTAGAATTAAAACTAAGTAGAGAAATTATCTCAAGACATCCCTTTCCAGGACCTGGACTGGCGATCAGAATGCCTGGCATTATTACTAAAGAAAAAATCAAAATTTTAAAAGAAGCTGACAATTATTTTATTCAAGCTTTAAGAGATCACAATCTATATAATAAGATTTGGCAAGCCTATGCTGCATTGCTTCCGGTCAAAACAGTAGGTGTCATGGGTGATAATCGAACTTATGAATATTTGTGTTTACTAAGAGCAATTACATCTGAGGATGGAATGACAGCTGATTTTTATGACTTCAAAAAATCATTTATTCAAATGATTTCAAATAAAATTGTAAATAGCATAAGAGGAGTAAATAGAGTAGTTTATGATGTTACATCTAAACCGCCGAGCACCATTGAGCTTGAATGAAAAAAATAAAAAAAATTATAAATAAAAAAAATCAATCTAAAATTGTTTGTCTTACTGCGTATTCAAAAAATATTGCAGAAGAGGTAGATAAATATGTTGATATTGTATTAGTGGGAGATTCGCTAGGTTCAGTATTGTACAATTATTCAACTACCAGAAAAGTTACTCTAACAGAAATGATCAATCATTCTAAGAGCGTAAGACTTGGAGTAAAAAAAAGTTTAATGGTTGTTGATATGCCATTTAACACCTATTCAACACCAAACGCTGCTTTAAAGAATGCAAAAAAAATAATTAAGGAAACCAAATGTGATGCAGTGAAGTTAGAAGGTGGAAAAAAAATAATCCATCAAATTAAACTATTAACCAAAAACAAGGTTCCTGTGATGGGCCATCTTGGATTATTACCCCAATCAACCAAAGGCAAATTTAAATCTAAAGGAAAGACCACTAAAGAGATCAATCAATTAATTAATGATGCTTTATTACTTCAAAATAATGGAGTTTTTGCAATTGTCCTGGAGTGTATAAAAACACCAATAGCAAAACAAATTACAAAAAATTTAGATATCCCTACAATTGGAATTGGTTCTTCTGTTCATTGCGATGGTCAGGTTCTTGTTACGGATGATTTAATTGGTCTAAACCAAACAAAAATAAAATTTGTTAAACAATTTCTAAACGTAAAAAAATATATCAATGCTGGATTAAGAAAATACGCTTCAGAGGTAAGATCTAAAAAATATCCAACTAAAAAACACTCGTATTAAAAATATTTCTTAAATTGTTCGTTGATCGATAAAATTTCTAAGTCTACTAAACCTCCAATTACTAATTGAAGGGCAACTAAAAGAATAAAACCTAAACCAACATAGGCAATCCATAAATGTTTTTGAATATAACTTGCAAGATATGTCGCCATTGCCCCTGTTAAAATTACTGATAAAACCAGTCCAAATATCATAAAGCCAAAATTGCCTTTGGCAGCACCAACTACACCTATAACATTGTCAAAACTGATTGTAATGTCTGCAAATAAAACTTTATAAACACTTTGAATATAAGATGGTTCTTTAGATTTTTTTGTTGGCGACTTTACTTTCTTTATTTCAAAAAGATCCTTTCTTAAATCATTAACGATCCAGATTAAAAGCAAACCACCTAAAATTTTAATAAAATAAAATTTGAACAAGTAAGTTGCAAATAACGCAAAAATAACTTTAAATATTAAAGCACCAGCCACTCCCCATAAAATAATTTGTCTTCTATGTTTTGGTGCAAAGTTTGCAGCGATCAAACCAATGATAATTGCATTATCTGCTGCCAAGATTATATCGATAAAAATAATCTGAACTAATATGAGTGCTTCTTCTAACAAAGTAAGAACATAGTATAAAATATTTTAAATAATTCAATTAAAAGTAGTATTATTTTTTTATTGATAATTATTTTAATACATAATGAAATAGTCTTAATAAAAATGGAGGACAAATGAAATTCTTAAAATATTTATCAACTATTTTAGTTTCATTAATTTTGTCAATTAATCTTGCAATTGCAGAGAAATGGGACATGGCTCTAGCTTATGGGGCGGGGAACTTTCATTCTGCAAATGCAGCTGAATTCGCAAAAAATGTTACTGAAAAAAGTGGTGGCAAGTTAACAATTGTAACACACCCTGGTGGTTCATTGTTTAAAGGTGGAGAAATTTTTAGAGCAGTAAGAACAGGTCAAGCTCAAATTGGTGAGAGATTTATGTCAGCTTTAGGAAAAGAGGATCCACTTTTAGAAGTGGACTCTCAACCTTTCTTAGCAACGTCTTACGCTGATGCAATGAAGTTATATAAAGCGTCAAAAGATGAAATCGTTAAAGGATTAGACGAGAAAGGCTTAGTATTTCTTTATGCTGTGCCGTGGCCAGCACAAGGCTTGTATAGTAAAAAGGAAATTAACTCTGTCGAGGATTTAAAAGGTCTTAAATTTAGAGCTTATAATTCTGCTACCATCAGAATAGCCGAGCTAACAGGAATGGCTCCTACAAAAATAGAGGCTGCTGAAATTAGTCAGGCGTTTTCTACAGGTGCAGTAGAAAGTATGATCACATCACCTACTACAGGTAAAAACTCAAAAATTTGGGAAAATGGTGTGAAATATTTTTATGATATTGCAGCTTGGTTTCCAAAAAATATGATAATTGTGAACAAAGATGCTTGGAATAAATTAGATCAGGCAACTAAAGATCTTGTTATGAAACAAGCAGCTTTAGCTGAAAGAAAAGGTTGGCAATTATCAAAACAAGGGAACGTTGGTGATAAAAAAGCTTTAGCTGATGCTGGTATGGTAGTCGGTAAAGTAAATGCACCACTTCAAGCTCATTTTGAAAAAGTTGGAGAGACTATGGCTAAGGAATGGTCTCAAAAAGCTGGTTCAAGAGGAGCTGCTGTTTTATCAAGTTATAAATAATTCAATTCTTAAAATTAAGGCCACTTAAAATTTGAGTGGCCTTAAATTGGTATGTTAAAATTACTAGATAGAAATTTAAATAAACTCTATAAATTTTCAGGTTATGTCGCTGCTTTTTTCTTAATTTTAGTAGCAGTTTTTATTCTTATTGGTATCTCATCGAGAATATTTGGTTTTTATATAAGAGGTCTTGCCGAGTATTCAGGTTATTGTATGGCTGCCGCATCTTTTTTTGCATTAGCGTACACATTTGTAGAAGGAGGGCATATCCGGATTACACTTTTTTTAGAAAAATTATCAGGTGCAAAGAAAAAATTTATTGAAACCTGGTGTTTAAGTATCGCAAGCTTTTTTTCAGGATACCTAGCTTTTTACTTCATTAAAATGTTAATTATTTCATATAAATTTCAAGAACGAAGTGAAGGAGCAGATGAAATTTTGATTTGGATTCCTCAAACAAGCGTAGCTATCGGATCAACAATTTTTTTTATAAGCGTTTTTCATCAATTTATTTTTACCATCAAAAAGGTTAAATGACCGAAATACTTTTAACAATTTTCTTTATCAGTGTTTTGCTATTTTTTTTAGGATCTGGAATTTGGGTTGCGTTAAGTATGATTGGTGTATCGGCTATTGGCATGATGTTATTTACCTCAAGACCAGTCGGTGATGCTATGGCTACAACAATATGGGGCACATCATCCTCTTGGACACTTACTGCATTACCACTCTTCGTCTGGATGGGTGAGATTTTATTTAGGACAAAGCTCTCTGAAAATTTATTCAAAGGATTATCTCCCTGGATGCAAAAATTACCAGGAGGTTTAATCCATGTTAATGTTGTTGGATGTGCATTATTTGCAGCAATTTCAGGCTCTTCAGCAGCAACTGTTGCAACAGTAGGCAAAATGTCTATTCCTGAATTAAGAAAAAGAAATTATCCAGAAAAAATCTTACTAGGTAGTTTGGCAGGTTCAGGAACATTAGGTTTGCTGATACCACCATCAATTATATTGATTATTTATGGAGTTGCTGTCCAAGAGTCCATAGCAAAATTATTTATCGCTGGAATTATTCCTGGAATAATGATTGCGCTAATATTCATGTCTTACGTAATTATATGGTCTTTGATTAATAAAAAATCTATGCCAAAAATCCTTGAGGAGTACTCATTTTTGGAAAAAATAAAAAGATCAAAACAATTATTGCCAGTAATTATTCTAATATTAGCCGTTATTGGATCGATATATACAGGGATTGCAACAGCAACTGAAGCAGCTTCATTAGGAGTAGTTGGAGCATTAATATTATCTTACTTTCAAAAAAGTTTAACATTAAAAACTTTTAAATTATCTTTACTTGGAGCAACTAAAACCTCTTGTATGATTGCTTTTATTTTAGCAGGTTCAACATTTTTATCTTTAGCAATGGGGTTCACTGGATTACCAAGAAATCTAGCTCTCTGGATCCAAAATATGGAATTATCTCCATATGTTTTGATATTTGTTTTAATGATCTTTTATATAATTTTAGGAATGTTTCTTGATGGAATTTCAGCAGTTGTTTTAACAATGGCAATCATTGAGCCCATGATTAGACAAGCAGGTTTTGATATGATTTGGTTTGGTATTTTTTTAGTCATTGTTGTCGAGATGGCACAAATTACTCCACCTGTTGGTTTTAATTTATTTGTACTTCAAGGCATGGCAAAAAAAGATATGGGGTACATTGCAAGGAGTGCTTTCCCATTATTCTTATTAATGGTCCTAGCAGTTATATTAGTTGTGATCTTTCCAGAAATAGCTTTATGGATGCCGGAACAAATGATTAAAAATATAAATTAGTATTTTGATTTTTCGCCAGCAATCACTGCTTTTAGTTGATCATATTCTTCACAATTACAACCCTCCAAAACTCCAAGCCTTTCAACTGCAAGATTATGCCTGTTTGTTGCTACATACAATTCACCAAGATACTCATTAATACCTTTGTGTTTCGGATCAACAGCTAAACCTTGAAGGTAATACTTTTCACCATTCTCAAAATCACCCAGCTTTCTAGTTGTGAAACCTAAATAGTTTAGAGTATCAGCTTTACCAGGTTTTTTTTCATTTGATTTGATCAAAAGTTTTTGTGCCTTTGCATAAACTTTTTTTGCTTTTTCTGTCTTTCCTTTTTTTTCATATTTCTTAGCACTTTTTACAAGCAATACAGCCTTTTCATAATTTGTTTTTTTTGCACTTGACCCACCATCATTTCCACTTGAACCACTAGAGGACGAACCAGCTGCAAAAACATTTGTTGTGATAAAGAAGATGACAGATAAGGATAAGATGATTTTTTTCATATTAAATAAATTTTTTCATTTTGTTTAAAGTTTTTAACTCTAAGCCATTTTCAACTAAGTTTTCTCTTATCGACTTAGCCGTTGCTAATGAACTTAGATTGTCACCATGTATACAAACAGAGTCGATTTCACAAGGTATTTGCTTCCCGCTGTGACAATTAAGCGACTGAGTTTGCACCATCTTTAATACATGTTTTTTTGCTAGCTCAGGGTCAGTTATTAATGCATGAGATTTCTTTCTCGATACAAGATTGCCATCATCCTCATAATTTCTGTCAGCAAATATTTCGCAAGCGAACTTCATATCTAATTTTTTTGCTGCATCTTGCATTCTTGATCCAGTAGGTACGAGATATATTATATCTTTATTAATATCTTTAATAGTTTTGGCTAAAATTGTAGCTAACTCAATATCCTCACATGCCATATTATTTAAGGCCCCATGAGGTTTTACATGAGATACACTTTCTCCATGAGATGAAGCTATTTTTTGAAGAATTTCATATTGATCGATTATAAGTTTTTTTATTTCACTTTCAGAAAGATTCATTCTTTCTCTGCCAAAATTTTCTGGATCATTAAAAGAAGGATGGGCACCAATACTCACTCCATTTTTTTTCGAAATTTTTACTACTTGATTCATGGTTTGCTCATCTCCAGCGTGATAACCACAAGCAACATTGGCTGAATTTATGATTTCTAATAAATCTGGATCATACTTATTTGAGTGATGTTTTGATTTTTCACCTAAATCACAATTTATATTAATTTCCATACTCATATTTTGTAAGTATAACATGGCATGATTAAAAATATATCAAATCTTGGTGACGCAGCTTTGTATTGTGATTTCGGGTCTGAGGTAAACAAAGAAATAAATAGTAAAGTAATACGATATTTTAAAAGTATCCAAAAAGAAAATATTGATGGGATTAATAACTTAACTCCCTCATATAATAAATTAATTATTTCATTCGATCTACGAAAAAAAAATTTTCAAACGATCAAAAAATTAATCGAAAATTTAAATATTACTAATGATGATGAATTAGAGACAAATAGAATTAAGATACCTGTTTGTTGTGATGAAAATTTTTCGTTAGATATTAAAAGATTAGAGGAAAAGTTACAAATGACTCGTGATAAAATTTATGAGAAATTTTTTGGTAAGGAATTTTTTTGTTATATGACTGGTTTTATTGCAGGTATGCCTTTTCTTGGTGATCTGGAAAATGAATTGCAGGCAAAACGTTTGGAAACACCGAGAGTAAAAGTGCCTAAGGGCTCAGTTGGATTAACAGAACAATTTGCAAATGTTTATACATTTGAAAGTCCTGGTGGGTGGAATATCATTGGAAATACACCACAAGTTATTTTTGATAGCACTAATGAGAAAAATCCAAATTTAATTAATCCAGGTGATGTAGTTACTTTTGAGCAAATTACTAAAGATCAATATTACAATAACAATGAATAAAAATTATTTTGAAATAAAAAGAGCTGGAATTAACACAACATTTCAAGATCAGGGTAGAGGCAATCTTTATCATATTGGTATTCCATTTAGTGGAGCAATGGATAATAGAAATTTTCAAATTTCTAACAAACTTGTTGGTAATGAAGTAAATTTTCCAATAATTGAATTTGCTTATCAAGGTCCTTTGTTAAAGTATTTTGGTGAAAATATAAATTTTGCAATTACAGGAGATGTAAAATTTATAATTAGAAAAAAAAATAATGCTATCGAAGGAACTTGTTATCAATCTTTCACTTTAGAAAATGGTGACGAATTGGATATTATAGGCACTAATAAATCTGTTTATGGATATTTAGCAGTAAGTGGTGAATTTGATGTAAATTATCAATGGTCAAGTTGCTCTGTTAACACAAAAGCAAATATTGGTGCAAATAATGGAAAAAAAATAGAAGATGGACAAAAGATTTGTATTTTAAATATCAATAAAAATTTAACTGATAAAAAATTAAATTACATTAATACAAAAATTGAAAATATCAGAGTTATCCAAGGAACAAATTTTGACTATTTTTCTGACGAAGGAAAAAAAATTTTTTTTGATAAAGAATTTGTAATATCAAAATTATCAGATCGTATGGGTATGAGGCTAGAGGGACCAAAAATAGAAAATATTGTTGATACCAATATTAAATCAGAAGGTTTATTAAAAGGTGTTATTCAAGTACCAGCAGATGGAAATCCAATTATTATGCTTTCAGATCATGGCACTATTGGAGGTTATCCTAAAATAGGAGTTGTTATCAGTGCAGATTATGACAAGTTGGTTCAATTAACCCCAGGTTCAAAGATTAAATTTAAAAAAGTTGAATTAGCTGATGCAGAAACATTATTTAAACTATATGACTTAGAGACGCAAAATTTAATTTCACAAATTTAATGACTTTTATAAGAAACTTACCTGGACCATTATTAATTTTTTTAGGTGCCTTAAGTTTAAGTTTTGGTGGATTAATTGTAAAATCTTTTGAGGGAGCTACCTTATGGCAAATTCTATTTTGGAGATCTTTATTTTTTTCTTTAACAGTTCTAGCTTTCTTAATTTTAAGTTATAGAGGAAAAACAATTGAGTCATTTTATAAATCTGGATTACCGGGATTTTTTGGTGGAATTATTTTATCTTTTGGTTTTTGTGGATATGTGTTTGCTATGTACAACACCACTGTTGCTAATACTAATTTTATCATTTCACTTCAAATACTATTTCTTGCAATATTTGGATATTTTTTCCTTAAGGAAAAAATAAATTTAATTACTTTGTTTTCAATCTGTCTGGCGATGACAGGTGTTTTATTAATGGTTGGCAATTCATTATCTCCTGGAGAATTATCTGGAAACCTTGCAGCTTTTACGATGCCGATTACTTTTGCAGTTTTAATAATGATTGTGAGAAAATTTCCCTCTGTGGATATGGTGCCAGCCCAATTCGTTGCTGGTGTGAGTTCATGTCTAATTGGTTTTTTGCTTTCCACTAAAATCATGATTTCTCCTCATGATATCTTTTTGGGTTTTCTCGCAGGTTTTTTTCAAGTTGGTTTTGGTTTTATATTTATAACTATCGGTGCAAGAACAACACCGTCTGCTATGGTAGGAATCATAATGTTATCCGAATCTGTCCTGGGACCGATATGGGCATTCCTTTTTGTTAGTGAAAGACCCTCTGTATTTGGATTAATTGGTGGCGCAATTATACTTTCTGCGGTTTTATTACAATTTTACTCGCTTTTAAGTAAACAAAAAAAAATTGTTTCTGATTGACTTTTTTCCACACATGTAAGAATATCCTGCCACGGGAGAGACTACAGATTATCGTAGCGCCGAAGGAGCAACCACCCAGGAATCTCTCAGGCAAAAAGGACCGTAACATATTAACTCTGGAAAGAGATTTAATTCTCGCCGAAGGAGCAAAACTCTCAGGCAAATATACAGATGGGTACAAAGAGTTAATATGGAAACAAAAAAAACATCGCTGTACCAATTACATCAAGATTGTAATGCAAAATTTGTTGAATTTGCAGGCTATCAAATGCCGATACAATATTCGGAAGGTATTGTAGAAGAACACAAATTCACACGAAATCACTCAGGTATCTTTGATGTTTCCCATATGGGTCAGCTATTTATTTATGGTGGTGAAGACTTAATCAAAGATTTAGAAAAAATTTTTCCTTTAGATCTTAAAAATTTGAAATTAAATCATTCAAAATACAGCTTCTTAATGGACAAAGATGCTGGGATACATGATGATTTAATTATCACAAAAACAAAAGAAGGTTTTTTGATAATCCTCAATGCAGCATGTAAAGATAATGACTTTAAAATTTTAAAAGAATTTCTTGGGGATAAGTACAAAATGGTTATGGATGAAAATAGATCTCTAATTGCCATTCAGGGTCCTAAATCATCAGAAATTCTTAATGATGTAATTAATGGTGTGAAAGATCTAAATTTTATGTCTGGAAACTGGTTTACATTTGAAAATCAGAAAGTTTATATTACGCGATCTGGTTACACAGGCGAAGACGGTTTTGAAATATCAATTGTAAATGATTTTGTAGACCAATTAACTAGAGAATTAATCAACAAAGGATCTAAATTGATAGGTCTTGGAGCAAGAGATACATTAAGATTGGAAGCAGGTTTATGTCTTTATGGTCATGATCTTGATAAAGACAAAACTCCAGTGGAAGCAAATTTAAAGTGGGCTATTTCAAAAGAAAGAATCTCTAAGGGAGATTTTATTGGCTCTGACATAATTATTAAACAATTAAATGATGGTGTCAGTAAAATAAGAGTTGGAATTAAACCTGAAGGCAGAATTATTGCTAGAGAAAAAACAAAAATATTTAATCAATCAGATGTTCATATTGGAGAAATCACAAGTGGTACATTTGGACCAAGTGTCAATGGACCTGTTGCAATGGGTTATGTGGAAAATGAATTTTCAAAAAAAAATACTAAAGTATTTTTAGAAGTCAGAGGTAAAAAACATCCTGCAAGTATTTGCAGCTTACCATTTTATAAAAAAAGTTATGTCAAAGGGGTAAACTAATGAGTGAAGTAAAATATTCAAAAGAACACGAGTGGATTAAATTAGATGGAGATGTTGCAACAATTGGTATCACAAAACATGCTACAGAGATGTTAGGTGATATAGTTTTTGCAGAACTTCCAGAAAAAGGTTCTAGCGTAGAGAAAGATGGTACAGCTGGTGTTGTAGAGTCAACGAAAGCTGCTAGCGATGTATATACCCCTGTGAGCGGTGAAGTAGTTGATACCAATCAAGCTATAGTAGATGATCCATCAAAGATTAATCAAGACCCGGAGGACTCAGCGTGGTTTTTTAAACTAAAAATAAAAGATCCATCAGAAATGGATACTTTAATGAATAAAGACGATTACGATAAATTTGCAAAGGAGACTTCAGCATAATGTTACCAAATTCAGAAAAAGATTTTTTAAGAAGACATATTGGTCCTTCAAAAGAAGATCAATCAAAAATGTTAAAAGAATTAAATTATAAGTCACTAGATGACTTGATTGATAATACTGTTCCAGAAAAAATAAAGTTTAAAGGTGAACTTAATATTGGTGATTCAAATTCAGAGTATGAGGCATTAAGAAAGTTACGAGCAATTTCGAAGAAAAATCAAGTCTACTCAAATTTTATTGGTATGGGTTATTATGGAACCTATACACCCTATGTAATTTTGAGAAATATATTAGAAAATCCAGGTTGGTACACTTCCTATACACCTTATCAGCCTGAGGTAGCTCAAGGAAGACTTGAGATGTTATTAAACTTTCAACAAATGATTGTTGACTTTACTGGGATGGATATTGCCAATGCATCTTTATTAGATGAAGGCACAGCAGCAGCAGAAGCCATGGGTTTAAGTCACAGATTGAATAAAAAAGATAGTAATTTAGTTTTTGTTTCTGAAGATTGTCACCCTCAAACAATAAATGTAATTCAAACAAGAGCTGAACCTATGGGTTTAAAGGTTTTAGTCGGTAAAGAAGATGAAGTTTTAGATAAACTAAAAGAGGATTTAGTTTGTGGAATTTTACAATATCCAGGAACTTTAGGAGATATTAAAGACCCAAGTGAAGCAATTAGCAAAATTCACAAAAAGAATGGGAAGGCGGTATTAGCTTGTGATCTGTTGGCTTTAGCAAAGTTAAAAACACCAAGAGAACTTGGTGCCGACATTGCAGTTGGAAGCTCTCAAAGATTTGGTATTCCAATGGGATATGGAGGTCCACATGCAGCTTTTTTTTCAACAAAAGACGAATTTAAAAGATCAATGCCCGGAAGGATTGTCGGTGTATCAGTTGATAGACACGGTAATAAAGCTTACAGATTATCATTACAAACAAGAGAGCAACATATCAGAAGAGATAAGGCGACGAGTAATATTTGTACTGCCCAAGCTTTATTAGCAATTGTGTCAGCAGCGTATGCTATTTATCATGGCCCGGGTGGAATTAAAAATATTTCGGAAAGAGTGTCTCAATTAGCAAAAAGTTTTGCTGATAAAATAAAACAATCTGGATACGAGCTTTATTCGAATAATTTTTTTGACACTGTAACGATTATTACCAAAGAAAAGACTGATCAAATTTATAAGAATGCTCTGAATCAGAGAGTTAATATTCGAAAAGTAAATTCTGAAATGCTTGCTGTTTCATTTGATGAGAGAAAAAATGTATATAGAGTAAATCAATTATTAAAAATTTTTAATGCAGCAGAATCAATAAAAAAAGAAGATCCATCAGTAAGTTTACCTAATCTTCCAAAAAATTTATTAAGAACTTCAAAATATTTAGAACATCCAGTTTTTAACTTATATCATTCCGAAACTGAAATGCTAAGATATTTAAAAAGATTAGAAGATAAAGATATAGCATTGAATAGAACTATGATTGCACTTGGTTCTTGTACAATGAAATTAAATGCTGCTGCCGAAATGATCCCAATATCATGGAAAGAATTTGCAGAACCTCATCCGTTTGTCCCAATTGAACAAATGGAAGGTTTTAGAGATTTATTCACTGATCTTAAAAATTGGTTGCGTTCAATAACTGGTTTTTCAGGTGTTTCTTTGCAACCTAATGCAGGTGCTCAAGGTGAGTATGCGGGCTTAATGGTTATTAGAAAGTATCATTTAGATAGAGGTGAGGCTAATCGTAATATATGTTTAATTCCAAGTTCAGCACATGGTACTAACCCAGCAAGTGCACAAATGGTTGGAATGAAGGTGGTAGTTGTTAATTGTGATAAAGAGGGAAATGTTGATTTTGATGATTTAAAGAAAAAAGCTGAACAACATTCGGAAAATCTTGGGGCACTAATGGTAACTTATCCATCTACCCATGGAGTATTTGAAGAAAAAATAACTGATATCTGCGAGTTAGTTCACAAACATGGTGGGCAAGTGTACATGGATGGAGCAAATTTAAACGCTTTAGTTGGAGTTGCAAAGCCTGGAAATTTTGGTCCAGATGTCTGTCACATTAATTTACATAAAACATTTTGTATTCCACATGGCGGGGGAGGACCAGGTATGGGACCAATTGCTTGTAAAAGACATTTACAAGTTTATCTACCTAATCATCCAGTTATTAAAGATTGTGGACCAACATCTGGCATTGGAGCAGTCTCGGCAGCTCCTTGGGGTAGTTCAAGTATTCTATCAATCTCTTGGATGTACATTAAAATGATGGGTTCAGCAGGGTTAAAGCTTGCTACTGAAGTAGCAATTCTAAATGCAAATTATATTGCTCATAGACTAAAAGATCACTTTCCAATTTTGTATAAAGGATCAAATGGAAATGTTGCTCATGAATGTATTATTGATATTAGAAATATTAAATCAGAGACAGGAGTAACTGAAGAAGATATTGCAAAAAGATTAATAGATTACGGGTTTCATGCACCAACTATGTCATGGCCAGTAGCTGGTACAATGATGATAGAGCCAACTGAAAGTGAGGGTTTGTCAGAACTCGATAGATTTTGTGATACTTTAATTAAGATTAAAGAAGAAATTGAAAAAATTAAATCAGGTGAATTTGATAAAATAGACAATCCAATAAAAAATGCTCCTCACACGGACAGCGAACTAGCTTCTGATGATTGGACGCATAAATATTCAAGAGCAGAAGCTGCTTATCCAGCAAAATTTTTAAGAGCTAATAAATTTTGGCCTCCAGTTGCAAGAGTAGATAATGTTTATGGTGACAAGAATATATTCTGTACTTGTCCAAGCATAGATGAATTTAAAGAAGATGCAGCTTAACAATTAATGAAGATTGCTGTTGTCGGCTCAGGCATATCGGGATTAAGCGCTGCATATTACTTATCAAAAAAACATCATGTAGATCTTTTCGAGAAGGAAGATCGTTTCGGTGGTCACTCTCATACTATTGATTTATCGTTTGGTACAAAAAAAGTTCCAGTTGATATAGGTTTTATTGTATTTAATTACGCAACTTACCCAAATTTAATAAATTTTTTCGAAGAGAATAATATTGCAATTGAAAAAAGCGATATGTCTTTTTCTGTATCAGTTGAAAAATCTTCATTCGAATATTGTGGTCGAGGATTAAATGGAATTTTTTCAAATAAGACCAATCTGTTTAATCTAAGATTCCTCAAAATGTTTTTTGATATAATAAAGTTTTACAAAAAATGTGATAATATAAAAAAAATTGATCAAGAGACTACACTTGGTGATTATTTGAGAAAGGAAAATCTTTCAAAAGAGTTTATCAACTTTCATTTGATACCGATGGTCTCAGCCATATGGTCAATGCCACCAAGTGCTGCCAGTCAAATGCCGTTAAGATTTTTCTTAAAGTTTTTCCAAAATCATGGTTTATTTAAATTAAAAAATAGACCTCAGTGGTATACTGTATCAAATCGAAGTAGAGCTTATGTTCAAAACATTATTTCAAAAATCAGCGGTGAACATTTCAAAAATTATCCAATTAAAAAAATTAAAACAAAAACAACTGGTATAGATTTATATTATGGTGGAGAAAGTGAATATTTTGGATACGACAAAGTTGTTTTAGCAACACATGCAGATGAAGCTTTATCAATAATTGAGAATCCAACCAACCAAGAAAAGAATGTGCTTTCAAATTATAAGTATAAGGAAAATATTGCTTATATTCATACCGATGAACAAGCTATGCCGAAAAATAAAAAAGCTTGGTGTTCATGGAATTCAGCAATGAAAAAAGATGAAATAGAAAAAAACTCAATTACATATTGGTTAAATTTATTACAAAACCTTAAATGTGATGAAAATATTTTTCTTACCTTAAATCCTTATTTTAAAATTGATGAGAAGAAGATTTTAAAAAAAGTAAGATTTACACATCCATATTTTGATCAATCTGCACTTAATTTTCAAAATCAGCTTACAAATTTACAAAATAAAAGAAATATTCTTTATTGTGGTAGTTATTTTGGTTACGGTTTTCATGAAGATGGAATAAAATCATCTATTGAAATGCTTAAAACCCTTAATGACTAGTTGTATATATAATGGCGCTGTAATTCACAAAAGATTTAAACCAAAGATACATTTTTTTAAGTACAGGGTATTTTCACTTTTAATTGATCTTTCTGAATTAGAAAAATTAGATAAAACGATTAATTTTTTTTCATACAATAAATTTAATTTAATTAGTTTTTTTGATAAAGATCATGGAGATAGAGATGGATCACTCTTAACCGATTGGGTTAAAAAAAATCTTAAACAAAATAATATTAGTAGTGAAAATATTAGAATTAAACTTTTATGTTACCCAAGAATCTTTGGATATGTTTTTAATCCATTAAGTGTTTTTTATGTGTACAATAATAACAATGATTTGATATCCATATTATATGAAGTCAAAAATACTTTTGGTGAGCAACACACTTATGTTTTTAAAGTAAAAAATGACGATTTATTGCAACACAATTGCGAGAAAAAATTTCATGTTTCACCATTCATTGAAATGAATTGTAGTTATTTTTTTAGAATTTTAAAACCTGCAGATAAGATCTCAGTAATCATAGATCAATATCAATTAAACGAAAAAATATTATATGCCTCTCAAGATGGGAAAAGAAAAGATTTTACAACTTCAGAGTTAATTAAATCTTATTTAAAACATCCCCTAATGACGTTTAAAATTATTGCAGCGATACATTTTGAAGCGTTTAAATTATGGACCAAAGGAATAAAGTTTATCCAAAAAAAATTGAAAATAAGAAACAACATATCTTTTGAAAATTAATGTCCTTAAATAGACTTTCAGACAAACTGGTTTTTAACATATTAGCCGGAATAAATTTTGGATATCTAGAAATTACAAATTATCAAGGAGAAGTTTTTAAATTTGGAAATCTTCAAGATAATTTAAAAGCTAAACTGAAAATTAAAAAACCAAATTTTTCTTTTAATCTTATAAAGGGTGGCAGCATTGGTTTTGCTGAGTCTTACATGAGAGGAGAATTTGAAACTGATAATTTATCCAATCTCATTGAAATAACAGCTCGAAATATCAAAATCATATACAAGTTTTCAGGTTTACTCGATTTTCCAATTATAAATTTTTTAAAAGGGATCTTTATAAAAAATACAAAAAATAGAAGTAAGGAAAATATTGCAAAACATTATGACTTAGGAAATGATTTTTTTTCTTTATGGCTTGATGAAACCTTAACTTACTCAAGCGGAATTTTTAGTGAGACCACTAAAGATCTCTCTGATGCACAAAATAACAAATATCAAAAAATGATAGATTTAATAAAACCAAACCATGGCGACAGGGTTTTAGAAATCGGATGTGGCTGGGGTGGTTTTGCAGAATATTTAGGAAAAAAATATGATGTAAAATTAGATTGTATTACTATTTCAAAAAAACAATTTGAATATGCAAAAAAAAGAATTCATAATTGTGGTTTAAATGAAAAAGTAAATATCGAAATAAAAGATTATAGAGATTTAAAGAATAAATATAATTCAATAGCGTCCATAGAAATGATTGAGGCAGTAGGGCAAAATTATTTGGAAGGTTATTTTAAAACTATTAAGAAAAACCTTTCTACAGATGGTAGGGCTGCCATTCAAGCAATTACAATAGATGATAGTTTATTTGATAGATATAAAACGAAACAAGATTTTATTCAAAAATATATTTTTCCAGGAGGATTTTTGCCAAGTAAAAATAGCTTAAACAAATATGTTTCAGACAATGGTTTAACAATAAAGTCTTACGACTCATATGCTGATCATTATGCGAATACATTAGCTATTTGGAAAAATGAATTTAATAGAAAATGGGATCTCATTAAAAAACAAGGTTTTGATTTAACTTTTAAAAGAATGTGGGAGTTTTACCTATCTTATTGTGAGGCTGGATTTAAATCGAAAAATATTGATCTGATACAATTTTCAATTCAAAATAAATAAATAACGGGGTCTTGTGAGCAAAATAATAAACTTAAGATCAATTTTATTGATAATCTCTTTATTCTTAATTACAAACTGCTCAAATAATAGTGATATGAAACCAGAAGATTTTAAAGGTAAAGAACCAAGATTAATCATAGAAAATTACTTGTCAGGCAATGTTAAAGCTTGGGGAGTTCTTCAGAATAGATCCGGAAAAGTTACTAGACAATTTTCAGCAGACTTAGATGGCAAGTGGGATGGCAAGCAATTAATTCTTGATGAAAAATTTAATTGGGATGACGGTGAAGTACAAACTAGGCAATGGCAAATTACTAAAATAGACGACAACAATTATGAGGGAACTGCTGGAGACGTAGTTGGTAAAGCCAAGGGATATTCATATGGTCCCGCATTTAAATTTGAGTATGTTTTATTAGTTCCAGTAAAAGGGAAAGAAATTAAGATTACTTTTGATGATTGGATTTTTAAACAGGATGATCGAGTAGCAATTAATAGAGCTACAATGACTAAATTTGGAATTAAAGTTGCTGAATTGACAGTGGTGTTTGTAAAAGATTAATCTTTCTTTTGATATTTAGTTAATTTTCCAACTAAACCAAAATAAATCTTACTTGGGAGAAAACTTAAGATTTTCAGTACAATAGTTAATGATTTTGGAAAATGAATTTCAAAAGTCTTTTTATTTACTAAGCCATCATATATTTTTTCAGCCGCATATTCAGTAGTCTTTAAAAAAGGCATTTTAAAATCATTTTTATCTGTCATTGGAGTTTTGATAAAACCTGGAGATACCAAACATACTCTCACATTTGATCGACCAAAATCAAAATATAGACTTTCTGCTAAATTATTAAGAGCAGATTTTGAAGGTCCGTATCCGGTTGAATTTGGTAAACCTCTATAACCAGCTATTGATGAAACAATAGTAATTGTCCCACTTTTCTTGTTTTTAAAATATTCTTCGACTGCTTTGATGGTATTCAATGTCCCAAAAAAATTAATTTTGAACACTTCCTCAATTTGTTCAACATCAATATCCTTTTCTTTTTTTGGATTCCATGTGCCAGTGGAAAAAAAACAAATATCTATATTTTCAAATTTATTTTTAATTTTTTCAAAAACCTCTCTGCATTTTGATTTATCAGTCACATCTAATGGAAATGGACTTATATTTTCATGATTGACTGAAATCTCATTAAGAAGATTCTCACGTCTGGCTGAAATAGCAACATTCCACCCCTCATTAGCAAATTTTATTGCAAGAGCTTTACCGATTCCGGTACTTCCACCAGTAATCCAAATTGTTTTTTTATTCATTATCTAAAGATGTATAATACTTAAATGTTAAAAAATAAATTTTTATCATTCATACTTTTTTTTATTATCACATTTTCAGCCTCATTTATTGGTAGTTTAGTCACAATTAATTTAAAAGAACCTTGGTATTCTCAATTAGTCAAATCAGATTTTAACCCACCTGACTGGGTTTTTGCACCTGTTTGGACAACGCTTTACTTAATGATGACATTTGCTATTTGGTTTTTTTGGCATAGTAAAAATAGAGACATGAACACGATTTATATTTATTTTATTCACATTATATTTAATACAACTTGGAGTATTGTTTTTTTTGGATTACACCAAATTTTTTTTGCTTTGATTGTTTTGGTAATCCTAATTGGTTTAATAATTACTTTGATAATAAGATATAAGCGTGTCAATTTTGTGAGTTATTATTTAATGATTCCCTATTTACTTTGGTGTTGCTATGCATTATTTCTGAATATTAACTTACTAATATTAAATTAATGGATGATGTTGTAATAGTTGGGGGTGGAATAATTGGAGCCGCAACTGCTTATTTTTTATCAAAAGAGGGCAGAAAAGTTAAAGTCATCGAAAAAGACCCAACTTATAAAACTGCTTCTTTCCCTTTGTCATTAGGTGGCTTTAGAAGACAATTTTTCCAAAAAGAAAATATTTTATTAGGAAAATTTGCCAGAGAATTTATTTTTCAAATTCCAGATTTATTAAAAACTGAAAAAAATCCAAAACCCACTGCTAGTATGGTGACCAATGGTTATTTATTAATGTTTGGACCTGAGCATGCAGATGAACAATACAAAGCGCTGGAAAATCATAAAGCTTGTGATGCGGGAACAAAAAATATCAAAGGCTCTGAATTAAATAAGTTTTTTCCGTATATTAATGGTGAAGGAATTGAAACGGCAACTTTTACAGACAATCAAAGCGAAGGATGGATTGACCCCTTCATGTTTCATAGTGCTTTAAAAAGTAAAGCGATTGATCTTGGTGCAGAATTTGTTAAGGGTGAAGTTAAATCTCTCTCAGAAATTAATGCTAAGACAATTATTTCAGCAGCTGGATGTTGGACTAAAGAGCTTTTAGAAGATATCCCTGTTGAACCTCAAAAACATACAGTTTTTAGAGTAAAGTGCCCAAAACATATTCCTGAAATGCCATTAACCGGAGATCTAACAACAGGAGTTTATTGGAGACCGGAAGGTAAAGAATACTTAGCTGGTTCACCAAAATCAGTCTTTGATGCCAAAGATCTTGAACCTGCATGGGATGATTTTGAAGAATTGGTTTGGCCAGCATTAGCTCATAGAATACCGGCTATGGAAGAATTAAAATTAACCGGTGGCTGGGCTGGATATTATGATTGCAATCGACTTGATAACAATGCAGTTGTTGGAAAACATCCAAAATTTGAAAATGTTTACTTAGCAACAGGGTTCACAGGAAGAGGATTAATGCAAGCTCCTGGAATTGGTAGAGCATTAACAGAATTGATTACGACGGGTGCTTATCAATCAATTGATATTTCAAATATGGCTGTAGAGAGAGTTTTAGGCAAACAGGCTAGACATGAGCCATATGTTCTTTAATTAAGTTCCACAAAAAGTTTGATAATTTTCACTTGAACTGGATAATATTTGGTATTCACTGATATCTTTTTGATCAGTATAGGGGCTATTTAAGATTTTTAAAAAGTTAAGCAAAGGTTCCAAATTTCCTTGATCTGCATCTCTAAGAGTATTTTCAACTATATGATTTCTTGGAATTAAAAGAGGGTTTGTACTTCTCATCAATTTTTTATGCTTTTCCTTTGAATTATCATGACTTGATGATCTTTCCTGCCACCTTTTTTTCCAGTTGCTAAAATCAGCACCTTCATAAATATTATCTTTTTGAGTTTTAAAGTTCATCAAGTGGCAAAATGTATTTGTGTAATCAACTTTATTTTGATGCATCCAAGTGAGTAAGTCTAAAATTAGGTACTTATCTTTTTTATCCGAACCAATTAAGCCTAGCTTAGCTCTCATCATATTTAACCACTTTTCTTCATATGTTTTTTCAAAAGTGTCAATTATTTCAGTTGCTAATTTTACAGCTGTGTCTTGGTCTTTATCAATCAAAGGTATCAAGCACTCAGCAAATCTTGAAAGATTCCATTTAGTTATAACCGGCTGATTGCAATAAGCATATCTACCTAATTTATCAATTGAACTAAATACAGTTTTTGGATCATAAATATCCATGAAAGCACAGGGTCCGTAGTCGATGGTCTCACCAGCTATACTCATGTTATCCGTATTCATTACACCATGAATAAATCCAACCCTCATCCAATTGACTACTAAATCAATCTGTTTACCCAAAACAACTTTTAAAAGATCTAAGGCTTTATTTTTTGAATTTTCAATTTCTGGGTAATGTCTTTTGATGACATATTCAAATAAAGTCTCTAACTCATCTTTTTTATTCCTTGCTGCAATATACTGAAAAGTTCCTACTCTAATATGGCTTGATGCTACTCTAGTGAGTATAGCACCTTCTAATGGTGTCTCTCTAATTACATTTTCTCCAGTTTTTGCAACTGCTAAACTTCGTGTTGTTGGAATATTTAACGCATACATTGCTTCACTTATTAAATATTCTCTAAGCATAGGCCCTAACGCAGCTCTTCCATCTCCATTTCTTGAAAAAGCAGTTTTTCCCGAGCCTTTAAATTGAATATCGTATCTATGATTATTTTTAGATACATGTTCTCCAATCAAAACTGCTCTACCATCACCAAGCATTGTAAAATGGCCAAATTGATGACCCGCATAAGCTTGTGCTATTGAATTACTATTTTTCGGCAATTCGTTTCCTGTAAATATGGCCGATAACTCAGACTGACTTATTTTAGAAAAGTCTAAATTTAAATCCTTGGCCAAAGACTCATTTAATAAAATCAGTTTAGGATTTTTAACTTTTACTGGGTTTATCTTTTCTCTAAAAGGCTCAGGCAATTTGGAATATGTGTTATCAAAATTCCAATTGATATTATTTTTCATAATTACTACATTTTCCAAATTCTATTTAAAATCTCTTCTCTTCTACAAGCTTTTTTATATTTTAAATAATTCAAAAAATATACTTGATAATAATCCTGATGACGATCCTCAGCTATATAAAATTTTTCAAATTCTCTTATATAAGTTACAACTTTTTTATTAAATTTTTTCTCTAGTCTTTTAAAATCTTTTTCAATTAAATCTTTTTCCTTTTGATTTGAATAAAAAGCTGCAGATCTGTAGCTATAACCTTTGTCACAAAACTGACCATAGGGATCAAATGGATCTATATTGAGCCAAAAATTTTTAAGTAATTCTTCGTAAGATATTAAACTTGCATCATAAATTACTTCTACAACTTCAAGGTGACCTGTATTTCCATAAGTAACTTCTTCATAGGTTGGATTTTCAGTTTTTCCTCCAGAGTATCCTGATATCACTTTCTCAACGCCTGTTAATTTTTCAAAAGACTCTTCCATACACCAGAAACAACCACCGGCAAAATATGCTTTGCTTTTTTCAGATGCTAATACTGAATTAGTAATTATTAAGTTTAAAAATATAAATAATAAAAATCTCATGACTAAAAATTTATACAAAAATTGGGAATTGAGTCTAGATTATTAAAGGTAGCTACTTTAAGTAGCTTACCTTTAATAATTAAAAGAATGATTTATTTTTTCTTATATTTAGCTGCTTCTTCAGAACCACCTGTGGCAGATCCTTTACTATATGAGTGAGCACCCATTCCAGCTAATTGTCCATCTTTGACGATAAGATATTGATCTCTAATTTCTTTTCCTTCAAAGAAACATTCTAAGATTTCTCTTACACCATCAGCATATCTTGTTTGAGCTGACAAAGATGTTCCAGAAGTATGAGGTGTCATTCCATGGTTAGGCATTGTTCTCCATACATGATCATTTGGAGCTGGCTGTGGAAACCAAACGTCTCCAGCGTAACCACTTAATTGACCACTCTTCAATGCTTTTGCGATTGCATCTCGATTACAAATTTTACCTCTTGCAGTGTTTACAATATAAGCACCTTTTTTCATTTTACTTATCATTGCATCATCAAATAAGTTCTCAGTCTCAGGATGGAGAGGGCAATTTATAGTCACGACATCACAAACTTTAACCATAGACTCAACCGACTCATGAAATGTTAAGTTCAATTCTTTTTCAACACTATCTGGTAATTTATGTCTATCAAAATAATGTAAGTGTACATCAAATGGTTTCATTTTTCTTAATGCATCTAAACCGATACGGCCAGCAGCAACAGTTCCAATGTGCATACCTTCAACATCATAAGATCTTTGCACAGCATCTGCTATGTTCCATCCACCTTCATTAACAATTCTATGTTGGTTGTGATAGTCTCTCACCATTGATACAATCATCATCACGATGTGTTCAGCAACAGATCTTGAATTACAAAAAGTTACTTCAACTACATCAATTTTGTTATCCATAGCTGCTTGTAAATCAACGTGATCAGAGCCAATTCCGGCTGTAATAGCCATTTTTAAGTTTTTAGCTTTAGCAATTCTTTCTTTGGTCAAGTAATACGGAAAAAAAGGTTGTGAAATTACTATATCAGCGTCAACGATATGCTTATCAGCCTCACATCCATCTCCATCTTTACTATTAGTAACTACCAACTCATGTCCGTTACTTTCTAAAAATTTTCTTAATCCTAATTCTCCTGAAACACATCCTAACAATTCTCCTGGATTAAAGTCTCTTCCTTTTGGTGAAGGTAAGGTCATTCCATCTGGATATTTTTCTAGTTTAGGAAGATCTTTAAGTGGGTATGATTTAGGCATTCCTCCTTTTGGATCATCATATAATACACATAATATTTTCATTTATTCTCCTGCGTTACTTTCAATCATTAATTTATTTTGAGACATCTAACATTATTTTAATGTCGCTAGCAAACAAATTATTTTGTTTTAGGATAACTCTTTTTAAGTATAAATTTATTAATTATGATGGCAAAAACCAGAATAATTATTGATCCTGAAATTATTGGGCTTAACAAATAGTCTAGTGAGACACTACCCATGATAACTATAATTGGATTTCCGCCTGCGGGCGGATGGGTTACATTTAGCAATATCATTAGACCCACTCCAAAACCAACTGCTAATGGTATAATTATAAATAATGGTAAAGGAATTAAATATAAAAAAAACATTCCCACTGTTGCAGTTACTAGATGCCCAAAAAAAACATTTTTGGGCTGGGCAAAGGGGCTTTCGGGATATCCATACAACAGAACCATTGACGATCCAAAAGATGCAATAAGAAAAATCCCAAATTCAGTTTTATAAGTCAATAAAGTTAAAATACCTATAGTGATAATTGAAAATAATCCTGCAATAAAAGATTGTTTTAAATTACCCATGAGATTATTTTGATACTATCTTTTTTAAAGTTTTAAAAGGTAATAAAATACATTCTTTACGAGATAGATTTTTATCATTAAATATTTTATTAAGTGATTTCCATTTTTTTTCAATATTTTCAACGTTCCCTTCAAAATAATGTCTTGCATCGTCGCACAATTCATTAATTTTAGATTTATTTTCATTCATTGAAATTTTTGAAAGTAAGCTTGCTGAGGCTTGACAATAAACACAGGACTTACCTTGATAACCAAAATCAATAATTTTATTTTTTTTGATAACTAAATCTATTTGCATCTCATCACCACACATTGAATTTTTCAATTTTGAGTGGTGTGTATAATTTTTGATACTTTTGTTATTGTTGGTATCAGAGGCTATTTTAAGAATATCCAAATTCATATTAATTTATTATATTAGTGCTAATACTTTGTATAACAATTTAATTTATGTTGTAGTACTAATCAATTAGATCTAAATAGTCGATTATGGTTGAACTAAGAAATGAAAAAATAGCTGTACCGGTCGTTTTATTTGCAGGGATACTTTGGTCGTTTGGTCCATTGGTAGTGAGATATATGAATGATCCTCATATGGTCCCTTGGCAATATATTTTTGGTAGAGGTTTAACTATTTTTATTATTTTAAATTTATATTTATATTTCGAAGAGGGAATAAATTTTTATAAAAATTACAAAAAAGTAGGTAAATCAGGAATTGTTGGTGGCATGGGTCTTGGTATTGCAATGATTTCATTTATTTATTCGATAACGAACACTACTGCAGCAATTACTTTATTATGTTTAGCTGCGATGCCTTTTTTTACTGCATTATTAGCCTTTTTATTTTTAAAGGAAAAAATTTCTCTAAATGTCTGGATATCAATGCTTATTGCAACTGTGGGTATTATAATCATGGCTGTTGGTAATACTGAAAAAAATTCTTTAATAGGCTTTGTTTTTGGACTTACGTCATCAATAGGATTTTCAATTTTTTCTGTCACCTTAAGATGGAGGAAAGAAACGCCGAAATTTACAACAGTCGCTGTAGCCGGTTTATTTTGTTTTATAACTGCTACAATTATGATTTTGGTTAATAAACAAACCTTTTTTGCAACTAGTTATAATAGTGCAATGTTTTCTTTACATGGGGTATTAGTGTGTTTGGGTCTTATTTTATATTCGATAGGATCTAAAGCAATCCAAGCAGCAGAGCTGACATTATTGTCTCTCACAGAGGTTATTGGAGGAATTTTTTGGGTATGGTTACCATTGTTTGGTATTAATGAAATTCCATCTACTAACACAATAGTAGGTGGTTTCTTTCTGTTTGTTTCACTTATTTATTATAGTCTTATCATGAGGTGGAATAAGAGATACATCGCTCTAAATTAAATTTAATGGATAGAAATAAAGTCATTGTAAATAGTTGGAATGAGTGGGATCCATTAAAACATGTAATTGTTGGTAGGGCTGATGGTACATGTATTCCTGCAGCAGAGCCTGCGCTTGAAGCAAAAGTTCCTGAAGACTCTGATATGAAAGGTAAATTTGGTCCAAGAACAAAAGATACAATAGATAAAGCTAATCAATTGTTAAATGATTTTTCAGAAATATTATCTAAGCGTGGTATTAAAGTAGATAGACCAACACCAATTGATTTTAATCAAAATATTTCAACCCCTGACTGGAAAGTTGAAACTATGTTTGGTTGTATGCCCCCAAGAGATGTTTTATTGACTGTGGGTAATGAAATTTTAGAAGCTACTATGAGTTATAGATGCAGATGGTTTGAATATCTTTGCTATCGACCTCTTTTAAAAGAATATTATAATTTAGACCCAAACATGAGACATGAGTCGGCTCCTAAACCAAGATTAACGGATGCAGATTACAGAGAAGATTATTTATCTGACAAAATAGGAATAGAAAAAAGATTAAAATGGACTGAAGATAAATTTTTTGTAACAACTGAGGAAGAACCTTTGTTTGATGCAGCAGACATACTCCGATTTGGAAAAGACTTAATTGTACAACACGGTTTCACCACAAATTTAAAAGGTATTGATTGGTTAAAAAGACATTTTAAAGATCATAGAATTCATGCAGTAAACTTTCCGGGTGACCCATATCCAATACATATAGATGCAACCTTTACTCCTATAAAAGAAGGTTTGATTATAAATAATCCTCAAAGAAAATTACCTAAAGATCAAAGAAAATTATTTGAAAATAATGGATGGGAAATAATTGATGCCGCTCAACCAGCCCATAATGAACCACCACCACTTTGTTATTCATCTGTTTGGCTTTCAATGAATGTTTTAGTGTTAGACCCTAAAACAGTTTGTGTTGAAAAAAGTGAAAAATATCAGGCAGAACAATTAGACAAGTTAGGTATGGAGGTAATTCCAGTAGATTTAAGAGATGCTTATGCTTTTGGAGGTGGACTTCATTGTTGTACTGCTGACGTTTATAGAGAAGGGAAAATTAAAGATTATTTTCCAAAACAATAACAAAAAGATTAATTTTCTTTAGATTTATCTATATTAAAATTCTCTAATCCACTTGATGAACTTTTGAGATTTTTATCAATTTCCTCAAATCTCGCTCTTTTTTCGATTTCTTTTTGAATAAGTCTTTGTTCACGTCTAATTTCATCTTGTTCTTTTTGCTTTTGTTCTCTATCAAATTTTTCTTCCCACTCTCTTATTTTAATAAACTCAGCTTCTTTTTGTCTATCTTCCTCTTCTTTCAATATTTTTAATTCTCTATTTTTACGTCTTTGCTCTTTTAATTCTTTATTTTTTTGCTCATCTTCTCTTACTTTTAAATCAATATCTTTTCTATTTTGCTCTTCTTCTCTAATCTTTAATTGTTTTTCCTTTTCTCTTAATTCCTTTGCAACGAGTATCAACTCCTCGTCTTTTTTCGTTAGTCTTTCACTTTCAATTTTTTGTTGATCTTCTTTAGATCTAATTTGTTTTTCTCTTATTCTCAGCTCTTCTTCATTTGAGCGAATTTTACTACTCTCCTTATTGAGCCTGTCCTCCCAAAGTTTCAATTCTTTTTTTTCTTTTTGATAAGAATTTCTTTCCTCAAGTTTTTGTAATTTAATAGCTTTGATTTTTTCTTGTTCTTTTTTTTTCTTATAATTGGATAATGCACTACTTAGCGAACTTGTTGTCAAAGATGCTATTTTAGCAAGTCCGTTAGTCTTTTTTTTAATTTTTGTTTTCTTTTTTTTTAATGGCATTTTTTTAATTTTTAATTATTTCACTAGATAAATGAAAATTATTCAATAAGATTCTTAAAAAAATCTATGTAGTCTGACTAAAATGAGTTACAACCTGAAAGGGATATATTTAGTATGTCACTTCTTCTTTTTTATCTTCGTTCTCGTCTTTTTTATATTTTACACCTTTTCTTTCTAAAATTTCTTTGACTTTTTCAGAGTATGGTTCTTCTATGTGTTCAGTAGTAGGATTAAGCTCAATACCTGCAGGAGTAATAGTCTGAGGCATGGCAACGAACTGAGAGTCAGGATTTTCAACAGTTTTTCTTACTTTCATTCTATATATTCCAAAAAATCCAATTAGAGAATGAAAAATGAATAAAAAGACAAAGAAACCATTTGGTCCAACCAAATCCATAAATATTGAACAAAGAAATGGCCCACTCATTGCTCCTAATCCAAAAGCAAATTGCAGTCCCGCACCAGCTGCAACAAATTTTTCTTTTGAGATATAATCATTTGTGTGTGCCAGGATTAAAGAAAACATTGGCAAACTACAAAATGAAAAAAGAATAAAGAAAAAATAAAACCATGTTTTGCTAGTTGCAAGACCACCTGGTAAATACATTTGCCTTGAAACAAATATTGCAATTATTGCGAATATTGCCGCTCCGAATGTTGAAAACACAATTACTCTTCTTCTATCGTAAATATCTGAAATTTTACCAACTGGAAATTGGGCTACTGCACCTGAAATTGCTAACAAGAAAGTTACAATTGATATTTCTAAAATGGTGAAGTTCATGGAGGTAGCATAAACTGCTAGCAATGTGAATAAAGCCGATTGTATTGTTCCATAAAAAAGAGAGCTTACCATACCAAAAGGTGAAGCTTCGTATAATTCTCTCATATTCATGGCTTGTATCTTTTTAAAATTTGGTGGTTTTTTCTTAGTTAGCAAAATAGGTATTAAAGCAGCAGAAGTAATTACTGAAACTAATATAAATGGTTGAAAGTTTTTAGGACTACTAAAGTTAAGTAAAAACATACCGATACCCATAGTTCCATAAAGTATGACCATATAAATAGAAAGCACGCTGCCTCGATTTTTATTACTTGATCTGTCATTTAACCAACTTTCTGCAACTGTATAAATACAGACCATGCTAACACCTGTAAGTATTCTTAATAAAAACCATACAAATGGATGAATTATTACTGAGTGAATTAAAACAACTAATGAAGCTAAAGACGCAAAAGCCGCAAAAACTCTTATGTGACCAACTCTCGAAATTATATTTGGAATAGTTGCTGCACCAATAAAATATCCTACAAAATAACCAGACATCATAAATCCAGTTGAAGTAAGGCTAAATTCTTCCTGAACAGCCCTCACACCTAGAAGAGATCCTTGGAATCCATAAGCCATCATGATGAAGCCCATTCCTAAAAATAATGCCCAGGAGTTTTTTAAAACTTTATTCATAAAAGTTGTGGTAATTATTCGCGATGTATTATTAAATCAAGTCTTAATTGTGACAAGCTTAAGAATTTTTGAGTTTTAAGTATGAGTGAATTGCGATGGTGGTGATTATAATTAGACCACCCTGAAGTGTTTCTAAACTAGGCTGTTCCTTAATTATTAACCAAACCCAAATTGGACCAATAATAGTCTCTAGCAGAAAAAAAAGATTAACTTCTGCAGCAGGTATAAATCTTGGTGCAATAGTTACTAACACAAAAGGTATAGCTACACATAAAATACACATCAACGGAACAATCAGTAGATCTTTACCAACCAATGCAAAACTTTCGATGAAAAGTAATGCAAAAGTTGCTACAAATAATTTACCAACTACCGCAGCTGGAACTAAATTTTTAGTTTTAGCAGATCTGATTATAACTGCTCCAACCGCTAAACCAATTGCGGTGACAAATCCCAAAACATCCCCATAAAAATTACCTATCTTCAAAGAGTCATAAAAAATATATATAATTGCTAAAAAAGTAATTATTATAGAAATCCAAGTTTTTTTATCAGGTGGTTCTTTTAAAAATATTGCTCCAAGAATAGCTGATAACATTGGAGCAGTCGCTATCATAACTAAGGTATTCGCGACATTTGTATTTTGAATAGAGACAACAAAAGTTATATTGGTTACACTAAACGTAATTACATAAAATATTCCATGATAACCACAAGTGAAAAGAATTTTAAAGAAATTTAACTTATAAATGATTAACATACCTATCAAAACTGTCATAAAAGGGATAATTCCCCTATAAAAAACTAAACCCCAAGTATCTACATTTGAAAGTCTTATAAATAGTGAGTCTGGTGTAATAAACATTACCGCAACAAAGGCTAATAACGATCCCTTTTGTTGATCTGTAAGATTTTTCACGCTTTTAATTCTCTCCAGAAAGTTGATGCCAAATTTATTTTTGAAAGATCGTAGAAAGTTTTTAACCCGGTAGGTGATGTTACATTTATATCACCATTGAGTTGCTCATCTATAAAGTCAATTCCAGCAAAGAAAATTTTATCTTTTTTTAAATCTTTGCCTATCAATTTTGATATTTTCATTTCTTTAGTAGTTAGTTTTATATTTATTGGTTTTGCACCTTTACTTAAATTGCTTAAAAATGAGCCTTTTTTAGGAATTCTTGATATTGCGCCACAAACTTTACCATTTATCAAAAAAACTCTCTTATCTCCCTCTTTAATCTTAGGTAAATATTTTTGACACATAATATGATTGTGTTTTTTAATAAATTTTTGAAAAAATTTTTGATTAAACTTAGTCAATAAACATATATTGTTTCCACTATAGCTATTAATAGGTTTAACAATCACTTTTTTATGTTTTTTAAAAAACCTTCTAATTTCATCAATATTTTGTGAAAAAATAGTATCTGGCATAAATTTTTGATATTTTGTGGAAAAAAGTTTTTCAGATACATTTCTTATTGCTGCTGGATCATTAATAACTTTAACTTTTTTTTTTATTTTATCTAATATAAGAGTTGAACAAATATATTCTAAATTGAATGGTGGATCTTGGCGAATAAGTAAATATTTACACTTAATTAGCTCTAGTTTTTGTTTTTTTAAAATTTTAAAAAATTTTTTTTTTCTATAATCAAATTTGACGAAAAATCCTCTAGCAATTACCTTAAAATTAATAATAGATAAATCTTTTGGATCATAATAGAAAATTTTATAGTTTTTCTTTTGTATTTCATGAGCTAAAAAAATACTGGTATCTGTTCTAGGGTTAAGTTTAGAAGGATGATTACCCTGGATAGCAATAATTTTATTTATCATATAATTCAGTTAAATCTTCATCTTTAGAAAATTTAATAATCATATGATGTGCATTTGTAGTTTTATTATCAATCACTTTTTGTAGATGATCTAAGAATATGGTCTCATTTTTTCCACTTTTATTGACTATATCTCTCTTCTCTAATCCCTTTTTAGATAAATCTAATAACACTGAAGACCAATAAAGCAGGTCTTTACCCATAAGTTGGGTATTAAAACCTTTTTGTGGCGCTTCTAAATATGCATTAATAATTTTATCTTTATCCCAACTAGAAATTAATTCATTAACTTCATCTAAATTTCCATATAACATTCCAACATTAAATGCTGGGCCTGCGCATAAACAATCCCAACCACAAGTATCCATCGATCTTAATTCAATATATTTTTTAAGTCTATTCTCCGTAAAAATTGTACTTAAATGAGTTGATAAATCATTCTCATCAGGCAAACGATTATTTATTTCTTTAATATTTCCTGACATGAAATCACTAAAATTGTATCCTCTACCTGAAAAATATTTTTCTTTTTGTTGTATAAACAGAACTGGAAAATTAATCACAAAATCTGCATATTTTTCGAAATCAAAGTTTTCTAAAAATAATTTAGGCAAACCACCTCGAGAAGTATTTTGCCATACTTTCGATCGGTACGATAAATAATTACTTTTTTTCTTCTCAACTATTGATGAATTAGCAAATAAAGCAATTGAAATAGGTACCAGAGAATTAACTATCTTAAATTTTTTTTTAAAGTCTTCTTCTGAATAGTAATCTAAGTTTAATTGTGTTCCACAGGTTCGATACATCATATCAAGACTTAATTCTCCCCCTAAAGGCATATCATTTGTCATTAGTTTGTATCTTTTCTTAGGATTATTGGGGATCTCATCTAATTTTGATATTGGATCAAAACCTGCACTTACAATTTTAATATTAAGTTTTTTTGTGACCTGTTTTAGTTCAAATAAGTAATCATAAGACTCTGCACATGCTTCATGAATATTAGAAAGTTTATCACCAGATAATTCAATTTGATTCCCTGGCTCAAGAGTAATATTTTTACCACCCTTATTTAAAGCAATAATATTGTCGTTTTCTAATACAGGATTCCATCCAAACTCAAGTAAAGCTGAGAACATCTGCTTTATTTTTTGATAATCAATTCTCTTATTATTTCGGCTATTAAATAAAAATTTCTCGTGCTCGATACCAATTTTAAATTCTTTTTTGTTTTTAATCCCAGACTTGAAATATTCAATTATTTGCTCTTTTTTTGTAATCATAGATATAAATTCTATTTTTAATTATTCTTTAGAGAAGAGTATGGTTTTCTAGAAAAAATTTTTTTTACAATTGGTTTGAAAAAATCTAATGGTAAAGACTCATATTTAGGATCAAAAGAATTTTGATCATATTTTTCACAAAAATCGACTGTATCTTGAAAATATTTATGATCTTTATATTTATCTCTTCTATTCTTATCCCCACCTAAATGATGTGCGTAATAATACATTTGAAATTCTCCATGTTTTTCAACTATCCAATGAGTTTTTTCTGATACATAGGGTTTTAAAATTGAAGCAGCGTACTCAGAATGATTCATTGGTGCTAATTCATCACCAATGTCGTGCAACAGACAAGCTACAACCATTTCTTCACTTTCTCCATTTCTATGAGCTCTCGTAGCGCTTTGAAGCGAGTGCTCAAGTCTTGATACCTTATAACCCTCTAGAGTTTCAGTTAGTCCAGACATAAATTTTAATATTCTATCAGCAGTTTTACTGGCAAAATCTTTTTCATGCTTATCTAAAAAAAGGTAATCTTCTTTAGTACCATTTTTCATTTCAGTAAAACTTACTTTTTTCATTTAATTGTTAGATGCAGTATTTAACAATGACAATTGCGTGATTTTATTATCACCAAGTTCATCGATCGGTTTAACTGGATACTCTCCCGTAAAATAATGATCAGTTAATTGAGGATAACTTTCATTTCTTCCATCAAAACCAATTGCACGATACATTCCATTTACTGACAAAAATTTTAACGATTTTGCGCCTATATACTCACAGATTTCCGAGTTACTTTTATTAGCAGCAAGCAATTCTTTTTTAGTTGGAGTATCAACTCCATAAAAATCAGGAAATTTGATTTCTGGACAGGCAATCCTAACATGAACCTCTTTTGCGCCAGCGTCATATAGCATTTTAACTATTTTATGAGATGTTGTGCCTCTTACCAGTGAGTCATCAACTAAAATTATTTTTTTGCCTTGAATAGTTGATTGATTAGCATTCAATTTCAATTTAACACCTAAACTTCTAATTTTTTGACTTGGTTCAATGAAAGTTCTTCCAACATAATGATTTCTTACTAAACCAAGCTCAAATTTTATGTTCAGGAATTGTGCAAATCCTAAAGCGGCTGCATTTCCAGAGTCTGGTACTGGTACAACAATATCAGCGTCTATATCATTTTCTTTTGCAAGCTCAGAGCCAAGATTTTTTCTATGTTCATACGCAGTTTTTTTGTCAAGCATGCTATCTGGTCTTGCAAAATAAATATATTCAAAAACACAAGGCCTAACTTTTCTTGGTGGGAATGGTTTTATACTTTTCAGTTCATTATTTTCTATCAAGACAATTTCACCATTTTCAACTTCTCGTATGAATTTTGCACCGATTATATCTAAAGCACATGTTTCAGATGCTAGGACATAACTATTCTTTAATTTTCCAATTACTAAAGGCCTGATACCAAAAGGATCTCTAACACCTACTAATGAAGTTTGAGTTAACATTACTAAAGCATATCCACCTTGTATTTGAAAAATTGCATCAACAATTTTATCTATAGTTTTAGCTCGTTTTGACTTTGCAATTAATTGAACTATTGTTTCTGTGTCGGATGTTGTGTAGAAAATCGCACCCTCATCAACTAATTTTTTTCTTAAAGAAATAGAATTAGTTAAATTTCCATTATGAGCTACACCAATTCCTCCAGCATTGGTATCAGCAAAGAAAGGCTGAATGTTTCTAAGAGTATTTTCACCTGTTGTGCTATATCTATTATGACCAATAGCATAATTCCCTTGGAGCTTTTTTAATATTTTCTCTTTATTAAAATTATCACCTACTAAACCAAATCTTTTCTCAGAAAAATATTGTTTACCATCAAAGGTAACGATACCACATCCTTCTTGACCTCTATGTTGAAGTGCATGAAGTCCTAAAGCAGTTAGTGCAGAAGCATCTTTAGTATTACTAATTCCAAATATACCACACTCTTCTTTAAGTTTAGGATCAAATATTTTCAATTTTTTCTTTAGATTTTTGATATGTTTTTTCATCAGGAAATTTTTCTAATAAATAATTACTACCTTTTTCTAAATATGGAAAGATTAATGATTTACTTGAATTTACAGGCCATTTATCATGATTATACACAATGTGCACACCTGAGAAGATACAGACAGAGATAATATAAGCCTTGATAAATCCAAAAAAGAATCCAAACATTGTATCTAAACTTCCAAGGCCAGTGAATCGGACAGCTTTTCTGATCCCTCTGTTAATCATTAAAATTAAAAATAGAACAATTACAAATATTGTGACGCCTAAAACTATATCTAAAACATACTCGTTATCAATTATGCCTTTCAAATAAGGTTTTGCCTTAGGGAATATTATCAATGTAATTATGTAGGCTAGCAACCATTTAGCCATTGAAAGAATGCTTAAAACAAAACCTCTTTTGTAACATCCAATTAATGTAAAAATTGTAATTACTAAATATACGATATCTATAACGTTTGTAGTTTTATATAAATCTACAACAATATCTTGCATTTAGTTATTTATTAAATGGTTTAATCAATAATATTAAAGAAGGAAGCAACGTTAAAACTGAGACCATGGCTAATAACATCGCTAATCCAGTAAAAATACCAAAATAAATTGTTGGTATAAATTTTGATAAAACCAATATAGAAAATCCAAAAACTATAGTTATAGATGTATTTAAAATTGCTTTACCCACCGTAGAGTGACACAAAATAAGAGTCTTATTATAATCTTTCGAGACACTAAATTCTTCCTTAAACCTATAAATATAATGAATACTATTATCAACAGCTATTCCAATTGTAATTGCGGCTATTGTGATTGTCATCATATCCAGTGGAATACCAATTAAACCTATTATTCCTAATATAAAAAAAGCTGCTATAAAATTTGGAACTACACCTATTAGAGAAAGTTTAATATTTTTGAAAAGAATTACGAACATTCCAAATATTCCTATCATCACCAAACCCAATGTTAGTATTTGAGATTTAAAAAGACTTTGGAGTAAATTATTAAATAGAATTAATACCCCACCTAGTTTGAATTCACTTTCTTTTAAACCCAATTCATTTTTCAAGTCATAATTAATCTTTTTTATGAGATCGTTTCTCCTTAAATTTTCCTGGGAATCAATAATCCTTAGATTAATTCTTGCTTCGTTATCTTTTATAGAAATATATGGGTCAATGATTTCGGTCTTGATACTCTCAGGTATTTTTGAATAAAGGACACCCATTTCTAATGTTCCCAAAGGCTTATTGTTATTGAGCATCGTTGCTACATCGATTATTGATGAAAAGGATAAAACTTTTCCAACTTGAGGCAAATCATCTAGATAATTATGAACAGATGAAATTTTATCTATTTTGTCTTTAGTGAACCAATATTTTTCATCATTTTCATTTTCATCATCACCCCAATCTTCAAAATCATCTTCGTCATCAGTTTCCTTAATTTCTTTCTTTGGAAACTTCAAAATTACTTCTAACGGAGTTGTTCCACCTAATTTTTCATCTATAAGTTTCATACCTTTATAAATTTCTGTTTTTTTACTAAAATAATTTATGAAACTATTTTCGACTTCTAGTTTGCTTATACCGATTAAACTAAGAACAATTATCATAATAGTAAAAGTAAAAATAGTTTTATGATTATTCAAAGAAACTTGAGCTAAGAAAGAGGTAATTTTTGACTCTTCTTGTTCTTTTAAAAAGATCTTATCTCTTGGCATAAAATTTATAAGAGATGGAAGTAGTGTGAATGTAATAATAAATGACGTAATTAAACCTAGTGTCATCATCCATCCAAAATCAATAATTGGTTTTATTTCACTGAAGATTAAGGACAAAAAAGCAATAATAGTTGTTAAAGCAGTATATAAAATTGGCCAAAACATTTTATTAGTTGTTAAAGTAATCAGCTCTACAACTTTTTTGTTTGGATGAATTTCTTTAATTTGTAAAAATCTTGTACTCATGTGAATATTCATCGCCATTGTTAAAATTAACATTAATGCAATGAAGTTTGAGGAAATAACTGTAACTTTCCACCCTAATAACCCAAGCAAGCCTGTCATGATTATTACTGAAAAAAAACAACTACTTATTGGGACAATAATCCAAATTAGTTTTCTAAAAACAAACCATAATGTTGCTATAATAAATAGTAAAACACCTAATCCAAAAACTACTATATCACTTTTAATAAATGTCATCATATCGTCAGCAATCATAGGAATCCCACCTAAATTTATTTTTCCAATATTATTGTAACTTTTAATGACATCCCTAATTTCAAGAATATTTTGATGATTTTGTTTCTTTATTAAGTCTTTATGAGCTTCAATTTCTTCTTTCGTTTTATTAGAAATATTTTCTAATGGTTTTTTATTTTTAATATTAACTATGATTCCAGAGGTTTTACCATCCTCACTAATAACAAAATTTCTGAATACGGGGCTACTTAAAATTTCGTTAAATCCTCTTTCTTTATCTATATCCTCATCTTTTAAAGTCTTAAAATTTTCTAATCTCTCTTGCAAAGGTGCATCTGAATTATTTAATAAAGGAATATCTAAAAGGGTAATGACACTATGGACCCAGTTTAAACTTTGAATTTTGTATTTTAAACTGAGAAGATTATTTATAGAAACATCAGAGATCATTCCTTCGTTTGGTGTATAAGTTAGTATTAAAAATTCTTTTGAACCGTACCTAGTTGTAATTTCTTTTAGATATTCAAGGTCTGGATCTCCTTCAATTAGCAATGTTTCTGATGAGGCGTCTAATTTAAAATCTTTGGAATAATAGCCAAAAGTAAATAAGGCTATAACCAAAAACATCAATATTAACTTTGGATTTTTTAGAATTGTATTTTGATAAAATTGGGCAATCATCTTACCCTTTTATATTGGAATTTAGTTAATTTGAGTATCTTTAAATTTAGTAAACATTGCCTCAAACTCTAGAAATACATTTCCAGTTGGACCATGTCTTTGTTTACCAATAATCAATTCTGCTAGATTAGATACTTCATTCATCTTTGCTTGCCATTCAGCATGCTCTACAGTTGCTGGTTTTGGTTCTTTATTTTCTAAATAATAAGATTCTCTATATACAAACATTACTACATCTGCGTCTTGCTCTATGGAACCAGATTCTCTCAAATCTGATAATTGGGGTTTTTTATTATCTCTTTGCTCAACTTGTCTTGATAATTGTGAGAGAGCAACTACGGGTATTGATAATTCTTTAGCGATTGCTTTTAAACCTTGAGTAATTTCTGAAACTTCTTGAACTCTTCCATCTTTATAATTCAAAGTTCCTCTCATTAACTGAATATAATCGACAATAATCATATCAAGACCATGGGTTCTTTTTATTCGTCTTGCTCTATTACTCATGGCTGCAATTGTTATTGCTGGTGTTTCGTCAATATAAAGTGGAAGTTCAGATATGTTTTTTGAAGTTTCTATAAATTTATCAAATTGTTCATTGGAAATTTTACCTCTTCTGATATCGTTTGACTTAATTCTAGATTGTTCAGCTAAAATTCTTGTAGATAATTGTTCAGATGACATCTCTAGTGAAAAAAAAGCAATGGACGATTTCTTACCACTTTCTTGTAATTTTTGAGCTGCATTAAAAGCGATGTTGGTAGCAAGTGCTGTTTTTCCCATGCCAGGTCTTCCTGCAATAATAATCAAATCAGATTTGTGTAATCCTCCTAATCTGTCATCTAAATCTCTTAGTCCAGTAGGGACTCCAACTATGCCCTCATCATTTTTATAAGCAGCTGAAGCCATATCGATTGTATCTTTTAATGCCTTATCAAATTTTATAAAGGAAGAACTAAAAGATCCTTTTTCAGCTAATTTAAATAATTCTTTTTCTGAATTTTCAATTATTTGTTGTCCACTTGTATTAAGATTACCTAACTTCGCATCGTCAATCGTTTGTTCAGAAATCTTTATAAGTTCTCTTCGTACAAACATGTCATAGATAATTTTTGAATATTCGATTGCTTGTCTTACAGAAGTTGAAAATTTTGTAATTTTTACTAAATATTCTGGGACATTTAATTCGTCTTTTTCACCTTCAAAATAATTCTTTAAAGTAATAGGATTAGCTAACAATCCTTTATAGATTAAGCTTTCTATTGCTCCAAAAATTTTTTGATGCATTGGATCATAAAAGTTACCATTGTTTATAATAATATTAATTTCATCAAAAATTTCATTTGAAACAAGTATAGATCCAATTACTGCTTGCTCAGCCTCAATATTATTTGGTAACTCTTCAAATTTATCTTTAACAATAGTTAGATTATTTTCCACATCTCATCTTATGTTAATTTTATTCAAAATAAATTTTAAATATAAACTGGGGAAAAAATTGTATAATTATTGAATTATCTCAGCTGACTCAACTACAATATGTATATCTGCATCAATCTCAGAATGTAAAGATATTTTTACCTTAAATTTTCCAAGAGATTTAATTTCTTTAATTGGTTGAATCATTGATGGTGTTATGTCTAATTTTTCTGTTTCTTTAATAATTCTAGAAATTTCTGTAGGCTTGACGGAACCATATAATTCTTTATTTTCAGTCGAAAGTTTTTTTACGATAAAATCTTTTTTATTAATTTGTTCCGCTATTCTTTTTGCCTCTTTTTTTCTTTCATTATCTTTTTTAGACAACTGTGACTTTATTTTTTCAACTTGATTTATATTTTCTTTCGAAGCGTATAATGCTTTCTTATTCGCAATTAAAAAGTTTCTAGCAAAACCTCTTTTTACATCTATAATTTCTCCTATAGACCCAATTCTTTTAATATTCTCTAATAGTATTACTTTCATTTACAATAAAGCCAAGTTTCTCGCTCTTTTTATTGACAGAGATAGTTCTCTTTGTTTTTTTTGACTAACGTTAGTTATCCTTGACGGAAGAATTTTGCCATTTTCCGATACATATCTTTTTAATAATTTAATGTTTTTATAATCTATTTTAGGGGCACCTTTAACAGACAATGGACAATTTTTTTTAAATTTATACTTATTTGGTTGGAAAATACTTAACTTTGCAAAATTACTCTGTTTGTTTTTTTTATTTCCACTTTGTCTTTTAGGCATAACTAATTACTAGAATCCTCTTTTTTATTTATTTCATCTTTTTTTGAAAAAAAATTTGTTTCAAGATCAAATTTTTTTACTCTGACAGTTAAATATCTTAGCAATTTTTTATCAATCGCCTCATTTTTTTCAAGTTCACTTACTACATTTCCTTTACCTTTAAATTTAAAGTGAATGTAGCTTCCTTTTTTATTTTTTTTTATTAAGTATGATAAATTTAACAAACCCCAATTTTCGGTTTTTACTATTTCACCATCATTTTTTTCAATAATGCTCAAATATTTTTCCGTTAATTGTTTTATTTCACTTGGTGAAGTGTCTTGTCTTGCAATTATAGTATGCTCGTATAAATTCATCAAATTTCTTTATTAAAAAATGAGGATATACTATTATAAATCTTTAATTACAATAGCAAAAACAATATAAAATATAGGTCTTTTTAGATGTTTTCATTAGTATTCCCAGGACAAGGATCTCAAACAATTGGAATGGGAAAAGATTTTTTTGAAAACTATAGTTTAGTAAGAGATTTATTTAAGCAAGCAGACGAGTCATTAGGTATTGGTCTATCAAAAATAATTTTAGAGGGACCTAAAGATGAATTAGATCTTACTGTTAATACTCAGCCAGCAATATTTCTTATAAGCTACTCAATTTTTCAGGTAATGAAAAAAGAATTCAATATTGATCTTAATAATGCAAAATATTTTGCTGGTCATTCGTTGGGAGAATACTCTGCATTATGTGCTGCTAATTATCTTAGTTTTTCAGATACTATTAAACTTTTAAAAACAAGGGGCGAAGCTATGCAAAATGCCGTACCTAAAGGAGAGGGTGGTATGTTGGCTGTTTTAGGTTCAAAAGTTGAGATTATAGAGGATCTATTGAATGAGAACAATAATGATTTTATAGCTCAAATTGCAAATGATAATTCTGACGGTCAAATTGTTTTAAGTGGAAGAAATAGTGATATTGAAAAATTAGTTAAAGTTTTAAAATCAAAAAATATAAAAAATATCAAACTACCAGTTAGTGCTCCTTTTCATTGTAAGCTTATGAATAATGCTACAGAAATTATGAGAAATGAAATTCAAAAATTAAATTTTCAAGAGTCTAAAAATAAATTGATTTCAAATGTGACAGCAAAAGAAATTTTTAATAAAGAAGAGCTTAAAATGTTGTTAATTGATCAAATAGAGAATAGAGTTAGATGGAGAGAGAGTGTGGTTCATATGATTAATAGTGGTGTGAATCACTTTATAGAAATTGGACCCGGAAAGGTGTTATCAGGTTTAATAAAAAGGATAGATAGGAATGTAAAAACCAATACAATTAATAAGGAGAGTGATATAAAAGATTTAGAATTATGATAAACTTAAAAAATAAGAATATCGTCATCACCGGTGCATCAGGAGGTATAGGTAATTCGATAGTAAAAAAATTAAGTGAGTTTGAAGCAAATATATTAGCTACAGGAACAAAAACTCAAAAATTAGAGGAATTAAAGTCAAATGTTAAAAATGTTAAGATTTTAACTTTTGACATTTCTCAAAGTGAAAAAATTGAAGAATTTATTGAAAATGCCACTACACAACTCGGGGGTAAACTAGATTGTATTGTTAATAATGCAGGATTGACCCAAGATAATTTAGCAATTCGAATGAGCTTGGATGAGTGGAAAAAAGTAATTGATGTAAATTTAACATCTACTTTTCTCTTAAGTAAGTTTGCAATAAAAAAAATGCTCAAAAGTAAATCAGGAAAAATTATTAATATCACTTCTGTTGTTGGTCATACTGGCAATTTAGGCCAAACAAACTATACGGCATCAAAAGCGGGTATAGTTGCGATGTCAAAAAGTTTGGCAATTGAGTATGCCAAAAAGAATATAAATATTAATTGTATTTCACCAGGTTTTATAAAAACTGCTATGACAGATAAGTTGGATGAAAAATTAAAAGAATTAATTGTATCCAAAATACCCTCAGCAAGATTAGGAGAGCCCGAAGATATTGCTAATGCAGTTCTTTTTTTAGCCTCAGATCAATCAAATTATATTAATGGTGAAACAATTCATGTTAATGGGGGCATGTATATGGCTTGACAAACTAAGTTTTTAAACTATTAAGAATCTAAATAACAAAGGATCAATATGTCAGAAGATGTTTCAAGTAAAGTGAAGAAAATTGTTGCCGATCACCTTGGTATTGATGAGGCTAAAGTAACGGAGGAGTCAAGTTTTATAGACGACTTAGGAGCTGATAGTTTAGATACAGTTGAATTAGTCATGGCTTTCGAGGAAGAGTTTGGCTCGGAAATCTCTGATAGCGAAGCTGAAAAAATTTTAACAGTCGGTGATGCTGTAAAATTTATCGAAGGAAAAGCAAATTAAATTTTAAATGCCCATAGACAATGATGGGGTGATGATAATCTTATCCTCTCCGTCTGGAGCAGGAAAAACTACTTTAGTAAATTTATTATCTAAACTAGATAATTTTGAAATTTCTATTTCACACACGACAAGAAAGCCAAGACCTAATGAAATTCCTAACAAGGATTATTTCTTTGTAGATGAGAACGAGTTTAAGAGATTGATTAAAAATCAAGAATTTTTAGAATACGCAAAAGTCTTTGATAATTTTTATGGCACTACAAGAACACCAGTCATAAATAATTTAGATAATGGAAAAAATGTACTTTTTGATATTGATTGGCAGGGTGCTGATCAAATTAAGAATAAAAAATTAGATTATAAGTTAATTACTTTTTTTATTTTACCCCCAAGTAAAGAGGTGTTGTTTGAGAGACTATCAAATAGAGACATGAAAGATAAATTAATAGCTGATGAAAGAATGAAACAATTTGAACACGATGTATTACATTGGATTAATTATGATTATGTTGTGATTAATAATAATTTAGAGGAATGTTATAAAAAGATTCATAACTTAATAAAGGCTGTAATGAAAGATGGTTCAAAAGATTATGATGAGGATTTTATTAGAAACCATATAGAAAAACTGACATCATAATTTTTCATACTCTTTAGTCAATTTATAATAAATATCTTCACTCAAATTATGAGGTCTTAAATTAAGATCTATATTTAAGTTATTTAAGATATCAACATTCCCTTTAAATAATATATTAAAAGGTGTTTTTATTTTTTTTCTTCTTTGATTAAAAAAAATTCTTGTTATTTTTTCCAAATTTTTTGAGTTTTTGAAATGATAAAAATTTTTTTTTGGTTTGAAAAATAACAAAGAACTATCAACTTTAGGTTTTGGGAAAAAACTACCAGGTTTGATATCACAGATTTTTTCAACATCTAATTTCCAATTAGCTAAAATTGTTAATCTTCCATAATTTGATGAATTAAGTTTGGACAAAATTCTATCTGCTACTTCCTTTTGAAACATTAGTATTAGAGAGTCAAACCAAAAATTTTTGTTATCAAGATTTATAATCCATTTTGCTAATATCTCAGTTGAAATATTATAGGGTAAATTTCCAAAAACAATTAATCTTTCATCATGTAATTTTTTTTCATTAATATTAAGAATATCATCATTTATTATTATTAATTTACTCTCAAATTTTTTCTTTAAATGATTTACTAAGAATTTATCTTTTTCAACTACTATAAGTTTTTTTGGATTATTTTTAAGAATATAAGAAGTTAGATTTCCTGTTCCTGGGCCAATTTCAAGTATAGATTTATCCTTTAATTTGATTAAGGAAACAATTTTTTTCAAAATATTTTGATTTATCAAAAAATTTTGACCCAGGCTTTTTTTTGGTTTGATCACTTTTTAAAATCTAAAAAAGTAAGTGCTGAAACTAAACTTAAAAAATTAGATTTATTCTTTCCCATCATTTTTTCGTTTGGACCATGATCAGGAGAAATTCTCAAAAACGGAAGCCCTAGGGTAATATTAATTGCATCATATTCAAATAAAGTTTTAATAGGTGTTAAAACTTGATCGTGATACATCCCAATAATTACATTATATTGTTTTCTGTTTTTTTTTAAAAAAATTGTATCAGCTGCAAATGGTCCAGATATTTGATAATTTGATTTGTTAAGAGCTTTTACTGCAGGTTTAATAATTTTTTCATCTTCATTAAAAATATCAACACTTTCACAATGAGGATTCAAACCTGTAATTGCTATCTTAGCTCTCTTTTTAAAGTGTTTTTTATAGAAAATATCAATTAATTTAATTTTTTCTTTTATCATAGTTTTGTTAATTTTTTTTGAAACTTTTTTTATAGGTAAATGAGTGGTTAAAGGACATACAGATAATTTTTTATTATAAATCAACATTGCAAAATTTTTAGTTTCTGTTTTAGAAGCTAAATATTCTGTGATACCTAAATATTTTTTTTTTAAAAAAAATTTTTTAGAAATAGGACCATTTATAAATTTATAAGTTATCTTCTCATTTAAAATTTTGAGTGCAATATCAAATGATTTTTTTATGTAATTATTAGATTTATTTGAGATTTTATCGAATGCTTTTTTTTGATTAAAATTCACATTGATTAAGTTTATTTTTTTATTGTCTAATCGACTCTTTTTTAATTTGGGAAAATCGATTAATCTTATCTGTCTTTTTACTTTTAATTTTTTCATCTGAAGATTAATTAAATTTTTTGAAGCAATTAGAATAATTGGACTTTTAAATTTCTTATATTTAAGTGATTTGAAAAAAATTTCAAAAAAAATACTATTTGGTTCTCCGGCGACTATGATTATTGGCTTATAAATCATATATGATAAAATTTTTTTTTAATTTGTTAAAGTACATATTGGAAAATTGATTCAGCTGATCGTTTGTTTTAAATCTTATAACTTCATTAATTTTGTCATCTAAATTCAATTTAGATGTATACTTTTTTTCTTCCTCTATCTTTATAATGATAAAACCTGATGATGTTCTGATTGGTTTTGTAAATTGACCAGATTGCAATTTAGAAATAACTTTTTTAATTGCTTGGCTCAAATTATCCTCGTTAACCCATCCTATTAGACCGCCATTAGATGCAGTGCTGGAATCGCTGTGAATCAACGCTGTTTTCTTAAATCCAATCTTTTCTATATCAAAAAGAATTTTTTCATATTTATTTTTAAAATCTGTTTTATTATTACTATTAAAAACTATTTCTGAAAGTAATAGTTCTCTTTGGTTCTCTTTTTGAGGATTTTGTAAAATCTCATTTTTGATTTTCTCTTTATCAATTACAATTTTTTTATTAAATTTTTGATAAATTAAATCATTCCAAATTATTTCAATTGTAAATTTTTCTTTTATTAATTTAATATTTAACTCGTTTTCTCTTAAATATTTTTCAAAATTTTCTATGGAATCAAATCCTTTTTGGGTGTATTTATTTCTGATAAATTGAGTTAAATATTTTTCTTCAACCTTTAGTTCTTTAACAAAATTCATAATCTCTATTTTCTTGATCTTATCTCTTAAGATAGAATTTTTAGATATTTCGAATAATTCTGTTTCACTTAAATTATTAGTTTCTTGATTAAATTTTTTTAAAAATTTAATTTCTTCAAATATATCTATTGTAGTAATTATCTCATTCTCAATTTTGAATAGTATTTTATTTTCTAATCCATAAGAATGTTTCATATTCAAAAATATTATTAATAAGATTGTAGCACTTACTATAATTTTTTTTTTGAAATACATTATGCTAATTAACAAATTTTTGTTCTACAGCAGTGAGAGGTATTAATTTAATACTCAACATAAAATCTTCAGTTGGTTGTAAATCTCTGTCCTCATAATAAGTTTTGTTGTATTTTATACTGGCTGTCAAACAATCATTTTTATATTCGTAAATCAAATCGTAGTATTCTGTTAAGTTAATTTCTCTATTTTTTCTTGTTTGAAATGTTATAAAATTTTTATCGTCGAAATTATAAGTAGTCAAATTTTCAAGAATATTAGAACTTCCTATCGATCCGTTTTCTTCAATGTAATTGAAAGTAGTTACAAAATTATTTTTTCTTATAGTTGTACCAAACGAATTATATTGAATTTGGTCTAGATTGTTATTAACGGAAAATTGATAATTTACATTAATGTTGTCATTGAAATTATTTGTTATTTCTCCAAAATAATTTGAATGTCTTTTATTAAGAGTGCTGTTAGATGGTATATTTTCATTTATTTTTGTCCTCAATACAGTGGCAAGTTTAAATTCAAAATATTTATTAATGTTATTAATTTTTTCTTTTTTATAATCAAATCCTAATGTTAAATTTTGTCCCGTCTCGAGAGTATCAATTAAGCCCAGTCTATCAATATTGAAAATGTTATTATTATTGATCCTTCTATTTTCATTTTTATAATTTTTCATGCTTGAAGGATTAATTCTAAAAGATATTTTTGGATTTAGATAATTTGTAAAACTTTCATCCTCATTTATGAGTGGAAAACTCGATACAGCCTCAAAAATATTCATAAATTTTATTTCTGGGCTTGAATCATACTCAGTATTATCTTTTCCTGCGGAAACTATGTTTTTTAAATAATAATTAAGATTATTTTTTATGCCTATTTCTGAAAAATAATCACGGCTTCGAATATTTAAATTATTTATCATTCTTGATCTAAGATTATTTGTGTCTTTTAAAATATTATCTCCTTGTGAGAAAAAATTAAAAGATGCAAAGTTATTATTTTCAAAAAGAGTTTTTGAAAAGTCATAGTAGGGTAAGACATATTGATATCTATCACTATTCTGTTTTGAGAGATTTTCATAGGCAGTAAAACCGGTATTTAAAACAAACTCTTCATTTTCAAATTTTAAATCTATCGCAGAAGTTAATGTTTCGAAATTATCCGGTTTTAGTTTTGTATTTGTAATATTCGAATCAAAGACCTTGAGATATGTGTCGTTATTTACTTTTTCAATTGAAATATTAAGTGAGCTTTCAATGAAATTTTCAAACTCTAAATCCATTTGATATTTGGAAAATAAATGAGTCAGAGTATTTTTTTCATTTGATTTTTTAGATTTGTACCCATCTACAATATTAAAATCTGTAATAAAAAATGAATTTTTATTTTGTTGTCGATATTCATTTTGAAACATTAAAATATTTTTATCAAATAAAGTTGGTTTAAAAGTAAAATCTTTGTCAATCGAAGGTGCATAAAAATATGGTATTTGTAATGATGATCCTAAAATACTTGAATTATTAATAAATGGTGCCAAGAAACCTGATTGTCTTTTTACAGTTGGTCCTGGGTGAAAAAAATTTGGGAAATAAAAAACAGGTATGTCATAAACTTTCACAAGTGCATTTTTATATTTTATTTGTTTTTTATTCTTATCGTATGTGATTTTATCAGCTTGTATAGCCCATGGAGGACATTTGTCATTCTTTTTACAACTTGTAAAAATACCTTTATTAATTGTTGTAATTCCATCCTCAAAAAATGAAGATAGTCCTTTGAACCTAGGATCGTTATTTTTATTTCCAAATATATCTTTTTTAAAGTTAATTTTTATATCTTGTGCGATATAATTTTGATTTTTAAGATTTAAAACAGCACTCTTAAAATAATATTTGTCACTAAATGGTTGGTTAAATTTTGTATTAATAAAAATTCCCTCACCCTTTAAAACCTTTTTGTTCAAAGAATAACTAAATTTCCCAATTTCGTATCGGTTTTCATTTATGGTATCTAAGATTGTCGCTCCAATCTCAGAACTAATAATCTTTTCGTCTACAAGTATTGTAGCATTTTCTGTTGTGAACTCATAAATAGAGTCAATGAAAGCTTCTGACTTACCCTTAATCTCAATTTTTTCTTCACTTTTGTTATATAAAATATTTTGAGCAAAAAAATTTAAGTCATTTGTTTGATCTTTAATTTTTACATTACCTTGAGCCTTCAAAATATTGGTAATTTTATTAAACTCAAAATTATCAGCATCAATAATTATACCATTATTGGTAGTTATTGTGCCTCTATTCTTTCCTATTATCTTATTACCTTTGTCCAAAATCTCTATTTCGGTCACATCAAAATTAATTTGATCATCACCATTTGCTTTTAAAATAACTAAATTAAAAAATATTACGAATATAATAACTATTTTATTTAACATTAATATTTCTCATAAATAAAAAATTTATAATAGTAAGAATTGATAAAGGAATTACAACAGAGCTTATAACATTTATTTTTTCGGAGGTCCCTAAAACATAAAAGAAATTATTTATATAATAAATTATAACTGATAAAAAAAGCCCTATAATAATTTTAAGACTCTTACTTTTAAAAGTTTTTGTGTTCATCATAATTATCGCCGAAAAAATAAACATTAAAATGAAATAAATAGGAAATGAAATTAACTTTAAAAGTTGAAGATCTATTTCAGTCAGAGAATAATTGAGTTTTTTGTAGTTTTTTCTCATTTCAACTAATTCTAAAAAAGAAAGGGACGACATATTTGAAAATAAATTTTGTATAATTTCATAATCAAAATTAGTTTTAAATTTTAATTTTTCTACTATTTCTCTATTATTTTGAACATATATTTCAGCATTTTCTATTTGCCACTCTTTGTTTTCAATATTAATTTTTTGGCTTTTAATATTTCTTTTGATCTTAAAATTTTTGTCGAATTCTGAAATATAAGCATTTTGAAGTTCATTGTTATTGAATGAGCTTGCATTTATCATAATTATATTTTCATTATATATATCTTTAATCCAGAGACCATTATTAGTTATTACTGCTAAGTATTTTTTATCCTCAGTATAATTTGATTTCAATCCAAGATATAAATTTTTAAGGTTAGATGATAAATTATAAAAAATAGAAATTATTAATATTCCCACAAAAAAAGTTGTCACTGCTATAATAGAAAAAATCTTTGAATTTTTAAGGCCAGAGTATTTAAAAATATTTATTTCATTATCTATAAAGAGAGTATTAAAAAAAAATTGTGTTGAGATTAAAAAAATAAATGGGAACATTTCAAAAACTAAAATTGGAGTATTTATAAGCGATAAATAAAGTGGAAAGTAAGAGTTTACATCCGTCTGTTTAAAAAATTCTAATTCCGTCAGAAGGTTGAGAACATAGATTAAGCAAAAAAAAATAAAAGTAACATTGAGTAATGATAACAAATAAGTCTTTATTAGAAATCTAGTATATGTATTCATTTTAGTGTTTTAAGATTTTTGAATTTAATTAAATAGTTATAATAAAGTGTTATAATTAAAATAATTGGAATTATAAAAAATTTAATATTTTTTGTAAGATCAGCATTAATAAATCTTATTGTCATTTCAGAGAGAATTATTGTGCTAAAACCAATTAAAAAAATCAAAAACCTATATTTTGGATAATTTGTATTTTCTTTTGATTTAAATATTAGCATAAATGAAATAAGTATTAATACAGGAATATACAGTGGAATAATAATTCGTTTATACAATTCCTTTATAATATTATTAACATTATCCACTCTACAATTCTCGACTTGGAAGTTTTTATCAATTTTCAGAAACTCGAAATTCATTAAATTATGATAACATCTAATAAGGTCCAAAGTTGCAACTTCTTGCGTCTTTTTATATGTGGTTGTATTATCATCAAAATTACTTAAATTAAAATCTGTTTTCTTAAATTTAAAATTAGTTATCTTATTATTAATAACACTTATGGTTTCTCCGAAATTTAATTCTAAAAATTGATTATCTCCTATTTTTTTAAACCTTCCTTCTTTTGCAAAAGTAATTTGAAAATTATCCCCAGTTCCTTTTTTAAGATAAATCTCTTTTAAATTTCCAAACTCATCCTTGGAATTACTATATATTGTTAAACCTTTGACTCCGTCATTAAATGTTTTAGGTTTTATAAAATTTTCTAAATAGTTAATTGATGAAGTTCTTAAAAATGATCTTGCAAGATCTTGGCTTTTTGGAACAATCAAAGAGGTTAAAAATATTTGAAAGAACATAATTAAAAATGAGAATTTTATAAAAAAATTTATAAGTTCAATTTTATTGATACCAAAATTCCAAAATATTATTAACTCGTTGTTTAACTCATATTTGCCAATTATGAATAAAAAACTAAAAAATAATACGAATGGAACCAATTTACTTATAACTTTAGGAAAGTTTAATATGGAAAAATTGAGATAAACTAAATAATTTCTACCATCTTCAATAATAATATCTAAGAAGTTTACAGCTTGAAATACCCAAATAATTATTCCTGTAGAGAAAAGGGTTATTAGAAAAAAAACTAAACAATCAAATAGGAATTTTCTAAATAATATTTTTTTCATTGAAATTTATCAAAATCTATTTATATATTTTCAACTGTTAGTTTACAATTTAAATACAACTCAAGGTACATATATATAAAAAATGTCAATAAAAATAAGTGTTAAAAATAATATAAACTTAAAATCAGTAAAAAATCATGTTTTTTTTACTAATAAAAATTTTAAAATAAGCGAACTCAGCAAACTTCCAATATCTAAATTTTCTAGTTTTATAAATCAGTCACTTAGCTCAAATGAATTAGGTGATAAGAATTTTTTATCATTAGATATAAATGCTTCGCAAAAAGTTATTTTGATAAAAATTAAAGATAGTCAAACTCCATTTGATATTGAAAAAATTGGTGCTGAATTTTATGTGTATTTAAAATCAAATTTATATTTAAAAACAACTTTTTATGAACAAAATATAAGAAACACTTTTCCTAAAAATAAATTCTTTTTTGATCAATTTGCACAAGGCCTTCAATTAAAATCATACGAATTCAATAAGTATAAATCTAAAAGTAAAGAAAAAAAATTCGACATAGAGGTCTTAAACAAAAACAAAACTTTTCAATTTAATAGAAATAAGAAATATAGATCTATAATTGAAGGTACAAATTTAACAAAAGATCTCGTTTCTGAACCAGGAAATATTCTTCATCCAGATGAATATGCAAAAAGATTATTACAGCTTAGAAAATTTGGTCTTAAAGTAAACGTATTTGATAAAAAGAAATTAAAAAAGCTTGGTATGAATGCAATTCTTGGTGTAGGACAAGGTAGTATAAGAGGGTCTTATCTTGTTACTTTAGAATGGAAAGGTTCAAGATCAAAAAAGAAACCTTTAGCATTTGTTGGAAAAGGAGTTTGTTTTGATACTGGTGGAATTTCTCTTAAGCCTGCAAAATTCATGGAAGATATGACTTATGATATGGCTGGTTCAGCTGTTGTTGTAGGTTTGATGAAAAATCTTGCATTAAGGAAAGCAAAAATAAATGCAATTGGAGTTGTGGGTCTTGTTGAAAATATGCCTGGCGGCAATGCTCAAAGACCTGGTGATATAGTTAAATCTTACAGCGGTAAGACAATCGAAGTTTTAAATACAGATGCTGAGGGAAGATTAGTTTTAGCTGATGCACTTACATATACAGAAAAAAAATATAAGCCTGAATTTATAGTTGATTTAGCAACTTTAACAGGAGCAATTATAGTTTCTTTAGGTTCAGAATTTGCAGGACTTTTTTCAAATAATGATAAGTTGTCTAAACAATTGTTTGATGCAGGTCAGAAAGTTGGTGAAAGGGTATGGAGAATGCCACTTGATAAAAATTACGATAAATTAATAAATTCTAAAAATGCTGATATGCAAAATATTAATTATGTTGGAGGAGCTGGCTCAACTACTGCAGCACAATTTCTACAGAGATTCATCCTTAATAAAACTCCTTGGGCACATTTAGATATTGCAGGTATGGCATTTTCAAAATATGGAGGTGCTTTAAACTCTGAGGGTGCAACTGGATTTGGAGTTAGATTATTAAATCAATTAATTGAAGATCATTATGAGTAACACTGAACAAACTTTATCAATTATTAAACCAGATGCAGTAGAGAGAAACCTAGATAATGAAATTAAACAAATGTTTTTAAAAAACGATTTTAAAATATCTAAAGAAAAAAAAATCCAAATAGAAAAATCAGAAGCTGAAAGATTTTACAAAGTTCATGAGACAAAACCATTTTATAATGATTTATGCTCATATCTTTCATCTGGCCCAATTATTGCAATGATACTCGAGAAAGTGAATGCTGTAGCTGATAATAGAAAATTAATGGGAGCAACTAATCCTAAAGACGCAGAGGAAGGAACAATCAGGAAAAAATATGGAATCTCAATAGATAAAAATTCAGTGCATGGTTCTGATAGCGTTGAAAATGCAAAAATTGAAATTGATTTTTTCTTTAAAGACTAGCAAATATCTTACTTATAGCTCTTGGATATAAAATATGTTCATGTTTTAATATTTTCTTTTGAAGCGATGAGGGTGTTTCTTTTTTTGATAATTTAACTTTTTTTTGAAGAATTATTTTTCCCGAGTCAAGTTTTGAGTTTACTAAATGCACTGTACACCCTGAGTATTTTTCTTTGTTTTGAATTGCTCTATGGTGTGTGTTTAGTCCTTTGTATTTTGGTAATAAAGAAGGATGTATGTTCAAAATTTTCCCTTTAAACTTTCTTATAAAATCTTTAGATAAAATTTTCATAAACCCCGCGAGACATATTAGTTTAATCTCATTTGACTTTAGGTCTTTTAATATTTTTTTTTCTGAGATTTTTTTTTTATCATACTTATAAACTTTTTTTTTAATCTTATACATTTCTGCAAACTTAAGTCCCTTTGCTTTTACATTATTTGAAACAATTAAATTTACTTCAATTGGAGAAATTTTTTTAAAAGAAAATTTAATTAGATTTTTTAAATTACTTCCTGCGCCGGAAATAAAAACTGCAGTTCTTATTTTTTTAGGACCAATTAATTTTACCATTCAATTTTATTTTTTTTGAATTTTTTGATATTTTACCAATCACATAAGGTTTATAATCTTTAGAAAAATATTTATTAATTTTTTTTAAATTTTTTGGATTTATAATTAGACAAAAACCAACGCCACAGTTAAAAGTTTTCAACATTTCGAAGTCGTTTACATCATTTTTTTTTAACCATTTAAAGATTTTAAGAGGTTTTATCTTTTCTAAATCAATTTCTGCACAAAGATTATTTGGGATAACTCTTTTGATATTATCTGGTAAACCTCCACCGGTAATATTAGCACAACTATTTATTAGTTTTTTGTTAATGAGACCTAAAATTTCTTTAACATAAATCTTTGTTGGTTTTAGTAACTCTTTTTTTAAAAAGATATCTTTATTAATTTTTATATTTTTTTTTTTAATAATATTTCTAACTAATGAGTAACCATTTGAATGTAAGCCACTGGATGGAATTGCTAAAATGAGATTATTTTTTTTGACATTATTTTTGTTTAAAATTTTTTTTTGTTCAACTAATCCAACTGCAAAACCAGCAATATCAAATTTATTTTTTTCATATGTCCCGGGCATTTCAGCTGTTTCACCACCGACTAAATCACAACCAGATATATTACACCCTTTAACAATTCCTTTAATAATTGATTTTAGTTTTGATAAATTAATTTTATTTATCGAAATATAATCTAAGAAAAAAAAGGGAGTCGCACCTTGAACTATCAAATCATTTACACTCATCGCAACTAAATCGATACCAATTGTATCAAATTTTTTTAAAAGGTTTGCTATTTCTATTTTAGTGCCAACCCCATCAGTGCATGCTACAATTTTTGGATTTTTTAAATTGTTGGGAATGTTTGTTACAGAACCAAAGCCACCTATATTATTAAACTTTTTTTTGCCCTTTTTTTTTGATGAAATTGAAGATATGAACTTTATAAATTTATCTGCAGCTTTAATATCAACTCCACTTTTTTTGTATGTTAATAGATTTTTATTCATTATTATAAAGTATGATAATTAGATTAAAAAATTTTTCATATTTTTTATATATTTTTTTTGCATTTCTATCTTTAAATATATTTTTTTTTTCCACAGATAAAGTTGAGGCAAAATCTTTTGATGTAAATAATATTGAAATTTCAAAGCCGTTTGAAATAAATTTTGATAAAAATAAGGTTATAGATGACGGTTTTATTAAAGCTTTTTCTAGATTAATATCAACAATTACTGTTTCTTCTGATCAAGAAATAATTAAAGGAATAAAATTAGCTGAGATAAAAGGAATGATTGAGTCTTTTTCTGTAAAAGAGGAAAAGTTTGTTGATGAGACTTATTATGTAAATTTAGGTGTCGCTTTTAATAAAAAAAAAATTTTCAATTACTTGGAAAATAGAAATGTGTTTCCATCAGTTCCAAATAGAAAAAAATTCTTATTGTTCCCGATTATGATAGAGGAAAAAAATGACAATTTAATAGCTTTTTCAGAAAATAACTTATTTAATAATTGGAATAAGTATAATGAAAAGTCACATCTTCTCGAGTATCTCTTGCCAACAGAAGATCTAGAGGATTTAAATCTCATAAAAAAAAATTATGAGACAATTGAAAAATATAATTTTGAGGAGATTACTAGGAAATATAATTTAGACGACTCAATTGTAACATTAGTTTTTAAAAACGATAATAATGTAAGAATTTTATCAAGGATAACAATTGAGGAGAAAGTAGTTTTAAAAAATCTCTCATTTTCTGATATAAATTTTGATGATGAAGACGATATTAAAAATTTAATATATAAATTAAAAATAATTTACGAAGATCACTGGAAAATTTTCAATAGAATTAATACCTCAATTAAACTGCCAATATTTGTCAAATTAGACTCTGATGATAATTTGAAAATTTCAAATTTTGAAAGAATATTAAATGAAATAAATTTAGTATATGATTATTTTGTTTTAAAATTTGATAAAAATCATATCTATTATCAAATTATTTTTAATGGTACCCCAAATATATTTTTAAAATTAATGAAAGATAAAGATTTTGTTTTTAGTACTCAGAATAAGACATGGATTTTACAATGAAAGATATAGATCAAGAAATTATCAAATTTAATTATGATGGCAATTTTAAAGAAGATGATTTTTATGTATCAAAAAGTAATAAACAAATATTTGATTTATTAAACAAATGGCCTAAATGGGAAAAAAATTTTCTCAATATTAGTGGTGAAAAATTTTCTGGAAAGACACATTTAATTAATATTTTTTTGAAAAAATATAAAGGAACTAAAATTGAAGCTAATTTATTATGTGATAATGATTTTAAAAAAATAAAAATCTTCCAAAATATTATTTTAGAAAATGTGTCTGAAAAGATAAATGAAAATTTATTTTTTACTCTGTGTAATATAGTTGAACAAGATAATAAATATTTAATAGTTACCTCTGAAAGTTCCATTGTAAGTATTGATTTTAAGTTGAATGATTTAAGATCAAGATCAAAAAATTTTTTACTTCAAAATATTGGTAAACCTGATGATGAACTTTTATTCGCCCTAATTTTAAAAAATTTATCTGATCGTCAAATATCAATAGATAAAAAATTAATTGACTATATTATTAAAAGAATTGATAGATCATATGGAAAAATAGTTGATTTTATATATAAAATCGACGAAGTAAGTTTAAAAAAAAAAAGATCTATAAATTTAAGTACAATTAAAGAGGTGTTGGGAGAATAATTGAATAAATATAGAAGTCACAATTGTAACCAACTTAGAAAAAAAAATGTCGGGAGTAATATTTTACTTTCAGGTTGGATTAATAAGAAACGTGATCATGGAAATCTCTTATTTTTAGATTTACGTGATAACTATGGCATCACACAGTGTATAGTAGATAAAGAAAATAAAAACTTTAAAGAATTAGAAAAATTACAACTTGAAACAGTTATTAATGTAGAGGGTAAAGTAGTCGATAGATCAACTGATACAATCAATAAAGAGATAGAAACAGGAGAGATTGAAGTCACTATCGAAAATTTTGTTGTTTTGGGTAAGTGCAAAGAATTGCCGATGCCTGTTTTTAGTGATCAAGAATATTCTGAAGAAATAAGATTAAAATATAGATATTTAGATTTAAGAAGAAAAAAAATTCATGAAAATATTATTTTGAGATCAAAAGTTATTTCGTTTATCAGAAATGAAATGAATAAATTTGGTTTTTTAGAGTTTCAAACACCAATATTAACTTCATCTAGTCCTGAGGGAGCTAGAGATTTCCTTGTGCCAAGTAGATTGAATCCAGGTAAGTTTTATGCTTTGCCGCAGGCACCACAACAATTTAAACAACTCATAATGGTTTCAGGTTTTGATAAATATTTTCAAATTGCCCCATGTTTTAGAGATGAAGATGCTCGTGCTGATCGAAGTCCAGGAGAGTTTTATCAGTTAGATTTAGAGATGTCTTTTGTTGAGCAAGAGGATGTTTTCAAAGTCGTTGAACAATTATTAGTTAACACCTTTAAAAAATTCTCAAAAAAAAAAATTATAACAGAAAAATTTCCAAGAATTACCTATAGAGATGCTCTTTTAAAGTATGGAAGTGATAAACCTGATCTTAGAAATCCATTGATAATTGAAGACATAACAGAAACTTTTACAAGAGAGGATGTTTCTTTTGATATCTTTAAAAAACTTGTGAAGTCTGGCTCAAATGTAAGATGTATTGTTACTCAGAATACCAAAGACAAACCAAGAAGCTTCTTTGATAATATTGATAGATGGGCCAAAGATGAGGGAGCTTCTGGCCTAGCTTATTTCACTATTGAAAATGGGATTTCTGCAAAAGGGCCAGTGGGTAAATTTTTTTCAAAAGAGTCTTTAGAGGAAATTATGAAAAAAACAGGCGCAAAAGTTGGAGATAGTATATTTATGGCTTGTAGTAAAAAAAAGGATTTAGAGCGAATAACTAGTTTGGCTAGAGATAAAATTGCAAAAGACTTAAATTTAATAAATGATAATGTTTTTGCATTTTGTTGGGTAGTTGATTATCCAATGTTTGAAAAAAACGATCAAACAAATAAAATTGAATTTAGTCATAATCCTTTTTCGATGCCGCAAGGAGATATTAAGAAACTTAATTTTGAAAAACCTTTGGATATGTTAGCCTATCAGTACGATATAGTATGTAATGGGATTGAACTTTCATCTGGTGCTATAAGAAATCATATTCCTGAACTTATGTATAAATTATTTGCTATTGCCGGTTATGATAAAGATCAAGTTGATGAAAAATTTAGTGGAATGATTAATGCTTTAAGCTATGGTGCACCACCGCATGGGGGAATTGCTCCTGGAATTGATAGAATAATAATGCTCTTGGCAAACGAAAAAAATATTCGGGAAGTAACTATGTTTCCCATGAATCAAAACGCTCAAGATTTAATGATGAATGCTCCTTCATCAATAGATGAAAAACAATTAAAGGAGCTTAATCTGGCTCTTAAAATAAAAAAATAGATTATTTTTTACCTTTTAGATTTATCTTTACATCTGACAAATCCACTAAATTTTTTTTATAATTATTTCTCACAAAACCTTTACTAGTAATATCTTTTACTATTTTCAAAAGCTGATTTTGATCATCTGAGTTTTGCTCATCAATATTTGAAATTTCTGAATTACCAATTGAAGGTGTATGAGCTAAATCTTCTCTATTTTGATAAGAAATAGCTAATTCTCTGAAAATATAGTCTAAAATAGATGTTGCAGTCAAAATTCTATCATTTCCATGAACTTTACCAGAAGGTTCAAATTTCGTACCAACAAAAGCACTTATAAATTCATCAAGTGGAACTCCATATTGTAGACCTAAGGACACTGCTATAGCAAAATTGTTCATTAGAGCTTTAACTAATTCCCCCTCTTTGCTTGTATCAATAAAAATTTCTCCAATTTTTCCATCTTCGTATTCACCAGTGTGTAAATATACTTTATGATCACCAATAGTTGCTTTTTGTATGTAGCCTTTTCTTCTGTCTGGCATACTAAATCTTTTCCCTGATTTTTCTGAATTATTATTATTGGACTTGATTATGTTCTCTAAATTTTTCGATGGTGGTTTGTTATTTGTGGCAACTACATCAATTTTCTTATTTTCAACAATTTTTTTATTATTTGGATCTAAGCTTTTTGTTTTTCTATTGTCAAGTTTTACGTCCAGGACTTCAAATTTACCATCGTCACGTTTTTCTAAATTTTTAAGCTCAGTTTCATTAATGTCGTCTAAATAATGATTTACTTTAAAAGTACAAGTGTAATATGTTTCAACTAAATATTTTGCCATTTAACCTCAATTATTATTTTAAATTTTATTTGAATAATGATTCAATTAATTTATATACAAAAACAAATTTTAGTCTAATTTAATTTATACAATTTTAAATTGAAAAAAATAATTTTATTATGTTGACACTTTTTAAAAAAATTTTCACCTGGTGGAATCGAGATACTTTTGGAACCAGAATAAAAACAATTTTATTTGGTAAATTAGTGGGTACAGATCATTTAGGAAATAAATATTACGAATCTAAAAATGGAAAAAGGTGGGTGATTTATGCTGCTGAAATTGACGCATCAAAAATACCAGTTGAGTGGTATTCATGGATACATTTTACTCATAACAAAATAGAAAATAATCATGAATTAAAAAAATATGATTGGCAAAAACCTCATCAAGAGAATTTAACTGGCACAGACTCAGCTTATTATCCAAATAAAAACAAAAATGCTATTCAAAAAAAATATAGGTCTTGGAAAGACTAAATTTAGTTTATTTACATTTCTTTTTTTAATCATACCCTTTTTTGCATACTCTGAGCAAAATCAAGAAGGTAGCTTCACTAATATAAAAATTTTAGATAAAATTTCCTCAAAAAATATTTTAATTAAACTTAAAAACGGAGAAGCAAAAAAACATAAAGATCTTTTAATTAAAAGTATGAAGTGTAAAAATTCAGAATTCGATGATAATCCTGAAATTACAGCTTATATTCAAGTCAGTGACCTAACAAATAATGACAAAGATGATGTGTTTGTTTTTAATGGTTGGATGTTTTCATCAAGCCCGTCTATAACTCCATTTGATCACCCTGTATATGATATTTGGTTAGTAAGCTGTTATTAAACTATCTTTTCATTATCAAGCCAACTTACATTAAAATCAGACTCTATAAATTTTTTATGGCTTAAAAGTTTTTTGTGCAAAGGAATTGTTGTTGTAATACCTTCAATTACAAATTCATCAAGTGATCTATTCATTCTTTGAATAGCCTCTCCTCTATTTCTTCCATGACAAATTAGTTTACATATCATACTATCGTAATATGGAGTTACTTTATAACCTTGAAATATTGCTCCATCTACTCTTGTCCTAAAACCAGATGGTTGATGACACATTCCGATTGTACCTGGAGATGGCTGAAAATTTTTTTCTGGATCTTCAGCATTTATTCTACATTCAATAGCATGGCCCCTTGGATTTATATCTGATTGTTTAAGAGCTGTTTCACCAGTAAAAGCAATCCATATTTGTTCTTTAATTATGTCTATTCCTGTAACCATTTCAGTAACAGGATGTTCAACTTGAACTCTCGTATTCATTTCTAAAAAGTAAAATTTTCCATCTTCATAAATAAATTCGACAGTGCCAGCTCCTTGATAACCAATTTTTCTGACCATATTTACAGTTTTATCAAATAAATCTTTTCTTATTTCGTCGTTTAAAACTGGGCTTGGAGTTTCCTCAATTAGTTTTTGATGTCTTCTTTGAACAGAGCAATCTCTTTCATGTAAATGGATCGTTGCATTTTTTCCAGCTAAAATTTGAACTTCTATATGCCTTGGATTTTGAAAAAATTTCTCAATATAAACTTCGTCATTGCCAAAATATTTTTTTGCCTCTGATTTTGCTGTAGAAAACATTGTCTCAAAATCTTCCTCTTTTTGAACAATTTTCATACCTTTACCTCCTCCACCTCCAGAGGCTTTTATTAAGACCGGAAAACCAATTTTTTTACACAACTCTTTTGCTGCAGCTACATCTTTAACACCACCCTCAGATCCTTCTATAACAGGTAGTCCATTTTCTTTTGCAATTTTTTTTGCTTGAATTTTATCTCCCATCATTTCAATATGTTTTGCTGATGCACCGATAAATTTGATTTTATTTTCTTCAAGTATCTTTGCGAAGTTTGCATTTTCAGATAAAAAACCATAACCAGGATGAACTGCTTCAGCATTAGTCAAATCTATAGCTGATAAAAGTGCAGGAATATTCAAATAACTATTAGCCGGTTGATGAGAACCTATGCAAACACTTTCATCTGCTAATTTAACATGCATACTTTCTCTATCCACATCAGAATGAACAGCAACTGTGGAAATTCCCCATTCTTTACAGGCTCTTATAATTCTAACTGCAATTTCTCCACGATTTGCAATCAAAATTTTTTTAAACATTATTCTAAAACGATAAGGGTTTGGCCAAACTCCACAGGTTGACCATCAGCTACAAGTATTTTTTTTACTATTCCATCAGAACTTGAAGGTACGTGATTCATAGTTTTCATAGCCTCTACAATCATAACAGTGTCACCTTTTTTTATTTTTTTTCCAACCTCTACGAATTTTTTAGCTCCAGGTTCAGGTGCATGGTAGGCAGTACCAATTATTGGTGATGTAACTTCAATTCCAGGTATATTATTTTGACTTTCTGAATTTTTATTTGAGCTTATTTCTTTAGATAATGTTTGATTTGTTTGATTATTGATTGAAATATTATTTTTTGAGACTTTTATTTTAGTATCTTTTTCAGTGTACTCCAGTTCAGTAAGATTAAATTCATCCAAATAATCACTTAACTCTTTTATTATTTTTTTATCTATTTTCATTTTGGATCAGCTTTTGCATTGAAATTATGGCTAAAATATAACCATCAGCATTTAGGCCAAATATTCCACCAGTAACTACGTCACTTATTAAAGATTTTTTTCTAAATTCTTCACGTTTATAGATATTTGAAATATGTACTTCTATTATAGGTTTTTTAAAAATTTCTAAAGCATCTCTAATTGCAATTGAAGTGTGAGTAAATGCAGCAGCATTAATTATCATCCCATCAAATTTTTCTCTAGCATTTTGTATTATGTTAACTAATTCGCCCTCTACATTCGATTGTGCAAATTCAGTGGAAAGTCCTAATTTTTTTGATTTCGCTAAGCATTCTTCTTTTAGTTTGTTAAAAGTAATCGATCCATATTGTGATTGTTCTCTTTCACCTAATAGATTAATATTTGGACCATTAACAATAATTATTTTATTATTCATTCAGCATTTATATACGATGAAAAAAAAAATAAAAATAAAATTAAATGGAAAATTAAAAACTATCAATAATAAATCAACATTATTCAATATTGTTCAAAAAAACAAAATTCCATTAGCGAAAGTTGCTATTGAATTAAATCAAGAAATAGTGGATAAAAAAAAAATTAAAAACATCAACCTTAAAAATAATGATAAAATAGAAATTGTTCATTTTATTGGAGGTGGTTAAAATTGAAAAAAGATAAACTTATTATTTCTAAGAAAAATTTTAGTTCTAGACTTATTGTTGGAACTGGTAAGTATAAAAGTATGCATGAGTGTGCCAAAGCAATCAAATTATCTGGAGCTGAAATAGTAACAGTTGCTGTTCGAAGGGTAAATATTACCAATAAAAAAAAACCACTATTGATGGACTATATAGATCCTAAAAAAATTACTTACCTTCCAAATACCGCCGGTTGTTTTAATTCAAAAGAAGCATTAAGAACTTTAAGATTAGCAAGAGAGATTGGTGGATGGAAATTAGTAAAACTTGAAGTTTTAGGTGATAAAAAAAACTTATTTCCAGAAATGATTGAAACACTTAAATCTACGGAGATATTAACTAAAGAGGGTTTTAAAGTGATGGTCTATTGCAATGATGATCCTTTAATGGCAAAAAGATTAGAAAATTCTGGAGCCTGCGCAATTATGCCTTTAGCTGCACCAATAGGGTCAGGTTTAGGTATAATTAACGAGATTAATATTAAGATAATAAGGAAGCAAACAAAATTACCATTAATAATTGATGCTGGGCTAGGACAAGCCTCAGATGCGGCTGTGGCTATGGAATTAGGTTGCGATGGGGTTTTAGTAAACACTGCGATTGCAAAAGCGAAAAAACCATTTCAAATGGCTTTAGCATTTAAGAATGCAGTTATTGCTGGTCGTCAATCATACTTGTCAGGTAGAATAAAAAAAACATTATACGGAAATCCATCTTCTCCAAAGTCAGGAATTATTTAGCTTTCTTATAAAATTTTTTTTTTCTAAAAGTTTTCTTTTTAAATTTCTTTTTATCTTTTAATTCAATGACGTTATTAACTTTTTGTTCTTCAAGATTTTTTAATTTTTCATAGTGTTCAATTAACTCAATAGTTTTTTTAGATTTATTTTTGATATCAATAATATATTCAGGAATTATTAAACTATTATCAGATATTATATCAATCTTCATTTTATTCTTTTTTTCAAAGTAAGTAAGATCTTCAATAAAATTTTCTTTCAAAAAATCAGAAATTTTTTTACAAACCTTTAAATCTACAAATTTAGCTTTATTTAAAACTGCTTTTAATTCAACTAATTTAAGAATTTTGAGCGCAAAAGATTCATCTGTTAGTTTTATATTCCATTTAACTGCACTTTCTCTTAATCTCTGTCGAGACATTTCTAAAAGACCAAAATTTGATATTCTTCCAATTTGAATTCTGGCTCGATCAGATCTACACTTTTCTTTTAGTCTTCTTTCTACTAATCTTCTATTACTGTAACTAAGCATGTCAATAAAATCAATTATGATAAGTCCTGACAAATCTCTAATCTTTATTTGTCTTGCTATTTCATCTGCTGCTTCTAGATTTGTATCTAGAGCAGTGCTCTCCACATTTTTTTGTTTTATTGAACTTCCAGAGTTAATATCAATGGAAACCAAGGCTTCAGTAGGATTAATTACCAAATAACCACCTGAGTTCAATTTTATTTCACTATCAAATATTTGATTTAATTTTTGTTCAATACCCTCTTCGATAAATAAAGGTTTTTTTCCTCTATATTTTTTTATCTTCTTTACATGAGAAGGCATCATCATTTTCATAAAATTTTGAGCCTTTTTATAACCTTCATTACCTTCAATAATTATATTTTTTGTGTTTTCATCATACATATCTCTTAAAGTTCTTTTAATTATTTCACTTTCTTGATGAATTAATGAAGGTGCTATAGAGCTTAAGGCATTTTCCTTAATTTGATTCCAATTATTAATAAGTGTATCTAAATCATGATTAATTTCATTTTTAGTTTTGTTACTTCCGGCGGTTCTTACTATTAGCCCCATTTCTTTCGGGATTTCAATTTCATTTAAAATATTTCTTATTTTTTTCCGATCTGCAGGATTAAAAATTTTTCTAGAAATTCCTCCACCTTTAGGTGTGTTAGGCATTAGAACTATATATTTGCCTGCAATAGAAATAAAAGTACTTAAAGCAGCACCTTTTTGACCACGCTCATCTTTTATAACCTGAACTAAAATTACTTGATTGGGCTTTATTACCTCTTGGATTTTGTATCTTTTGAATCTAAATTTACTTTCATATTTTTTTTCTTTTTCATTTTCTAAATTTTCCTTATCCTCTGGATCTTTTTTTTCTATTGGATCTTTTTTTTCCAGGGGATCCTCAATTTCTAATTTACCTTCAGCTAAATTTTCTTCTTCTTTAGCTTCAACCTTTTTTGATAGTTCCTCTCGAACTCTTTCCTCCTCTTGTTTTATTTTTTCTAAATCACTTTGTGGAATTTGATAATAATCAGATTGAATATCGTTGAAGGATAAAAAGCCATGACGTTCCCTCCCGAAATCAACAAACGCAGCTTGCAAAGATGGTTCTATACGACTTACTTTACCTAAATAGATATTATTTTTAATTAGATTATTTTTTATGCCTTCATACTCATAATCTTCAATTTTTTCGCCTGATTTGAGTACAATTCTAATCTCGTTTGGATGCGAAGCATCGATATATAAATTTTTTTCCATAACATTTTTTTTGATTGATTCATAAATTATTAAAATTTTGTTTGTATTCTTATGCCTTATCTTTAACAAATTCCCTTATATAATGGAAACAAAATGAGCAAAATTTTAAAGAATTTATTTATTGGTTTTATTAGTTTTTCATTAATTTTATCAATAATTGTTTTAGCTATTTTATGGAATTTTTCTAACAATATACCTGATTACAAATTTTTAAAAAATTACAAACCTCCTGTCTCAAGCAAGGTTTATTCTGGGAATGGTGATTTAGTTGCAGATTTTTCAAAAGAGAAGAGAATATTTGTTCCTTATGGTTCAATTCCTAAAAATGTTATTAATGCTTTCTTATCTGCCGAAGATAAAAATTTTTTTTCTCATCCAGGAGTTGATGCTAAAGGTGTTTTAAGAGCAATTGTAAATAATATTAAAAATGTTCTTACATCAAAAAGACTAGAAGGTGCCTCAACAATTACTCAACAAGTAGCAAAAAACTTTCTTTTAACTAATGAAGTCAGTTTAAACCGGAAAATTAAAGAAGCCATTTTAGCATTTAGGATTGAAAGAGCATTATCGAAAGAAAGAATACTTGAGTTATATTTAAATCAAATTTATCTCGGCAGTGGGGCTTATGGAGTAGCTGCTGCAAGTCTTGAGTATTTTGACAAATCAATAAAAGAACTGAATTATGAAGAAGCTGCTTTATTAGCTGCATTACCTAAGGCGCCAAGCAAATACAATCCATATAGAAATATTGAATTAGCAAAATTTAGAAGAGATTTAGTTTTAAAAAATTTATTAGACAATAATTTTATAACGGAGAAAAATTATCAAAATTTCAGGAAAAAAAATATTCAATTAAAAAAAACTAAAAGAGTTTATTTAGAAGATGCTCAATATTATATTGAAGATGTAAGAAAAAATATCATTGAAATTCTATCATATGAAAAAGTTTATAATCAAGGCTTTAATATAAATACACCAATAAATCTAGAATTACAAAAAATCGCAACAAACTCTTTAAGAAACGGATTAATCAAATATGATCAACGCAAAGGTTGGCGTGGTCCATTGTTAAATAAATCATATTCTAAAAATTGGTCTGTTGGTTTAGATAAATACGATCTAGAGAATTCAATTGATTGGAAAATTGCAATAATAAAAAAGATTTCTAAATTTTCTTTAGAAATAGAAACAAAAGATAAAATCAAAGGAATTATAGATTACAATAATATTTCCTGGACTAAAAAAGAATTAGACGATCTTTTTAGAGTGGGAGATATAATCTATGTTAAGAATATAAGAGATAACAAGTTTAGTCTTAAACAATTACCAAAAATAAATGGCGGTATAGTTGTGATGGATCCTTTCACAGGTAGAGTCGTTGCTCTCAGCGGTGGATTTAGTTTTAAAAATAGTGAGTTTAATAGGGCTTCACAAGCTTTGCGGCAACCCGGTTCAGCATTTAAACCATTTGTTTACGCTTTAGCTCTTGAAAATGATTACACTCCTTCTTCATTAGTTTTAGATGCACCGTTAGTTTTAGATCAAGGAACTGATTTAAAAATGTGGAAGCCAGAAAATTATGGAAAAAAATTTTATGGGCCATCAACTTTGAGAATTGGTTTGGAAAAGTCACGAAATTTAATGACAGTAAGAATTGCACAGAGTCTAGGTGTAGATAAAGTTGCCGAATTTTCTAGAAATCTAGGCATTTATGAAAATCCTGATGAGCTTTTATCTATTTCTCTGGGTTCTGCCGAAACAACTTTGTTAAAACTCACATCTGCATATTCAGCTTTTGTAAATGGAGGAAAATTAGTTTCACCAATTTTGATTGATCGTGTTCAGGATAGTGAGGGAAACACAATTTTAAATAATGAAAATAGATCATGCTTAAATTGCGATAAACTTTCATATACTGGTAAAGATTTTCCTAATGTAGTAAATAATTTTAAACAAGTATTTTCTCCTCAGACAGCCTACCAAATTACTTCTTTGCTAGAGGGTGTTGTAAAAAGAGGAACAGGAAAAAAACTAAGAGATTTAAATTTGAATCTTGCTGGCAAAACAGGAACAACTAATAAAAATACCGATGCATGGTTTATTGGGTTCACCTCAAATTATGTTATTGGAGTTTATGTGGGTATGGATAATCCTCAACCCCTAGGAAAATTTGAAACTGGTTCAAAAACAGCATTACCAATTTTTAAGGAATTTATCGAATCAGCTATTAGAAAATCTGACGCTCGACCATTTAAAGTTGCTGATGGAATTACAATGATGGTAGTTGACCCGTCGACAGGCCAAAAAGCAAAATTTTCATCTAAAGATACAATTTTAGAAGCATATAAAAGCAAGAACGTTATTGATGGCAAAGTGTTATATTCAAATAATAATAGATTAGATACGAATAATATATTAAAGTTTTATTAATGGATCATAAATATACAGATTATAAAAAAGAGATAGAAAAAATAAATCAAAGAGTTAAGGAGTATCTTTGATAAAAATAAGATAGAGTTAAAATTACAAAGTCACAATAAAAAAATTCTTGATCCTAATTTTTGGCAGGATAAATCTAACTCAAAAAAGATACTTAAAGAAAAAAAATTGTATGAGGATTTGGTTGGTTCTTACAAAAGTTCTTTAAATCAACTAAAGGACTTAGGAGATTTGTATGAACTAGCTTTAGAGGAAAATAATACCAGCATACAAAATGAGGTTTTAGAAAGTATCAAGAATTTAAGAAAATTAGCGAAAAAAAATGAAATTAATTGTTTTTTATCAAATGAGTCTGACTCTTTTGATTGTTACATAGAAATTCATGCTGGTGCTGGAGGTACTGAGAGCCAAGATTGGGCAGATATGTTGAGAAGAATGTATTTAAAATGGTCTGATAATAAAAATTATAAATCAACATTAATAAGTGAACATAAGGGTGATGAGGCAGGTATAAAATCCTCAATAATTAAAATTGAAGGTGATTATGTATTTGGTTGGTTAAAAAAAGAGTCTGGGATTCACAGATTAGTAAGAATTTCGCCATTTGACTCAGGTGCAAGACGTCATACCAGTTTTGCTAGTATCTGGGTTTATCCAGTAGTGGATGAAAATATTAACATTGAAATCCAAGATAAAGATTTGAGAATAGACACTTACAGATCTAGTGGCGCTGGTGGTCAACATGTTAATACAACTGATAGTGCAGTTAGAATTACTCATTTACCGTCTAAAATTGTAGTTCAATGTCAAAATGAAAGATCTCAACATAAAAATAAAGAGACATGCATGAACATGCTTAGAGCAAGAATCTATGATTTTGAGATAAAAAAAAAAGAAAAAGAAAATGAAAATGCCGAGTTATCAAAATCTGAAATTGGTTGGGGACATCAAATAAGATCTTATGTTTTACAACCATATAGATTAGTAAAAGATAATAGATCGAACTTTGAAAGCTCTAATCCAGATAAGATTTTAGATGGGGAAATTGATGAATTTTTAGAACAATCGCTGTATCAAACATAATGAAAATATTTTTTAAACTTTTTATAACTATATTATTTTTAATATTTATTACTTTAACGTACCTAAGTATTTTTGGAATTGAGACTGATAAATTTAATAGTCAAATAACAGAAAAAATTCAAAAATTTGATAAGAATTTACAAGTTGAATTAAAAGAAATAAAATTAATTTTAGATCCATTTCAATTTAAACTTCAAGCTAAAACAATTGGTACAAATTTAATTAATCAAAGTAAAAAAATAGAAATTGAAAATATTAAAACACAACTCTCGTTAAAGTCCTTAATAGAAGATAAGTTTTCAATTGAAAATTTAGAGATTTCATCAAAATCTCTTGAGTTAAAAAACTTAATTTCTTTTTTAAGATCAATTCAAAATACTCCTGAACTATTCATAATGGAAAAAGCCATTAAAAAAGGATATTTGATTGCTGATATAAAGTTAGAATTTGATTCAAACGGAAATATTAAAAGCAATTATCAGATCAATGGATTTGTAAAGGATGTTGAATTAAATGTATTAAAAAAATACAATTTACAAAAATTAGACTTTATTTTTGATTATAGTAGAAATAATTTTTTAGTTAAAGATCTTAATTTTAAATTTGATAAAATAGGAATTTCTTCAGAAAAAGTATCAATTAAAAAAAAGAATGATGATTTTATTGTAGATGGTACCTTTGCGCATAAAAAGTCTGATTTATATAAAAGAAATATAGATTTATTAGTCAAACCATTTTTACCAAATTTTGAAATAGAAAAAATATCGTTAACTTCTAATAATAATTTTTCATTTGAAATACAAAAAGGATTTAAATTTGAAAATTTCAAAATTAACTCAGAAATACTAGCTCATGAATTAATAATACCTAATAATTTGAAATTAAAAAAATTTTTTCCTAAACAAAAAAAAACAATTTCCCTCTTAGATCAAAAAATAAAATTACAATATGAAAACAATAATTTTACTATAGAGGGAAATGGAAATTTAAATTATCAAAATGAAAATGATGATATAGAGTATTTTTTTTCAAATAATAATAAAACTGAAAATTTTGAAATAACCCTAAAAATAAAAGACAATCCTTTTAAAGTCGATTATTTGAATTACAAAAAAAAGGACAAAAACGAGGTTATTTTAAATTTTAAAGGATCTAAAAATAGAAATAATAAACTTGTAATTAAAACTTTTAATCTTAATGAAGATGAAAACTATATTAAGATAAAAGATCTAGTCTTTAATGAAAAATTTCAAATTTCTAGATTAGATGAATTAAATTTAGATTATCTTGATAATGATAAACAAAAAAACTCAATCAGATTAAAAAGGAATAAAAAAAGATATTTTCTAACTGGGTCTAGTTTTAATGCTGATAATTTAATTGAGGATTTGTTATCAGATGACGATAAAGATACTAAAATTGTAGATATTAATAGTAATTTGAAAATTGATATAAAAAAAATTTTTTTAGATAGCGAGTATTATTTATCAAATTTCAAAGGAGATATTTTAATCAAAAATAAGGAAATATATAAAGCTGACTTAATTGGAAGCTTTTCAAAAAATAAAAAACTAAAACTCACAATAAATAAAGATAATAATAATAAAATTACCACCTTGTTTGTTGATGAGGCAAAACCTATTGTAAAAAGATATAAATTTATAAAAGGTTTTGATGAAGGATCACTCGATTTCTTCAGTTCAAAAAAATCAAAAAAATCCGTTTCACAAATAAAAATTTATGATTTTAAATTAAAAGAGCTACCTATATTAACAAAGATTCTCACGTTAGCATCCTTACAGGGTATTGCTGATATTTTATCTGGAGAAGGTATACGTTTTACGGAATTTGAAATGAATTTTAAAAATGAGGGTGATTTAATGACCATAGAAGAAATTTATGCGATTGGTCCTGCAATATCTATTTTAATGGAGGGCTATGTTGAAAAAAACAAATTAATTAGTTTAAAGGGCACATTGGTACCAGCAACAACAATTAATAATTTTATTGGTTCATTACCTGTGCTAGGTGAAATACTAGTCGGAAAAAAAACTGGTGAGGGAGTATTTGGAGTAAGTTTTAAAATCAAAGGCCCTCCAAAAAATTTAAAAACTTCAGTAAATCCTGTCAAAACTTTAACACCCAGATTTATTACAAGAACATTAGAAAAAATTAAAAAGAATTAACTTAACTCAATTTTTAAATGTCTTTTTTTTCCTACAGAAAGTTTTAAATAATTTTGTCTGAATAATTCATAAGAAATAATCAGATTTTCTTGAGATATAATTTCATCATTCAGTTTAATTGCATTTCCTTTAATAAGACGTCTGATTTCACTCTTTGAATTTTCTAGTTTAGATAAGATTACGAGATCTATAATACTTATTTTATTTTCAATATCAGTTTTCTTAATTTTAATTGAAGGTAAATTTGAACCAAGTGAAGTTCCTGAGAAAGCTTCTTTTGCCGCTTGCTCCGAACTTTTAGCAGCTTTTAAACCATGAAGCATAGTAGTTGTCTCGTTAGCTAACTTAATTTTTAGTTTATTAATGTCTTCATCCTTCATTTTATCAATTTCTTCAATACCTAAATCTGTGAACATTTTTAAAAATTTTATTACATCTCTGTCATCGATATTTCTCCAAAATTGCCAATAGTCATATGATGATAATAATTTTTCATCTAACCAAATAGCACCTGACTCAGTTTTTCCCATTTTTGCTCCTGAGGATAATGTAATGAGAGGGGTAGTTAAACCATAAGCTTGTTTACCAGAATACCTTTTTATAAGCTCTGTTCCATTGATAATGTTTCCCCATTGATCAGAACCTCCTATTTGTAATGAACAATTCTCTTTTTTATTTAGCTCTAAAAAATCATAAGCTTGCAAAATCATATAATTAAATTCCATATAACTTAAAGATTGTTCTCTATCCAATCTAGTTTTAACACTTTCGAAAGTAAGCATTTTATTAATTGTAAAATGTTTTCCTATTTCCCTTAAAAATGAAATATAATTTAAATTTTCAAGCCAGGAATAATTATTTACAAAAATAGGTTTTGTTTTTGGATCGTTATTTTTTAAAAATTTTTTTAATATTTTTTCAATATTTTTTGTATTTTTATCTATTTCTTTTTCAGTTAAAATTCTTCTTGTTTTGTCTTTACCCGAGGGATCTCCAATTCTGGTAGTCCCTCCACCTAATAGGACAATCGGTCTGTGCCCATATTTTTGAAGAAGTCTAAGACACATGATTTGAAGTAAGCTTCCAACATGAAGACTTTCAGCAGTACAATCAAAACCTATGTAACCTTTAATTTTTTCTTTATTTATTAATTTGGATAATTCATTTTCATTTGTGCATTGATAGAAGTAGCCTCTATCTTTAAATTCTTTTAAAAATTTATCCATAAGTCTATAGTTCCACAATATACATTATTTAATAAAAAAAAATAAGAATGGATAAAATTTACACAGCTATGGGTCTGATGAGCGGTACCTCAACAGATGGAGTAGATGTATCCATAATTAGGTCAGATGGTAATCAAGAATTTTCAATATTATTTGATAAATACTTTCAATATGATGAAGAATTAACTCAAAAAATACTTAAAATTAGGGATAATATCTTAAGTCCAGATGATTTAACCAAATATCAAGTTGAAATCAAAGATTTAGAAAGAGAAATAACTTTATTTCATTTTAAGGCTGTTAGTAAGAGCCTTGAACTATCAAAATCTGATGTTGATTTAATTGGTTTCCATGGTCAAACAATTTTTCATGCTCCTGAAAAAAAAATTACAAAACAAATGGGTGACGGATTACTACTATCGCAATTAACGAAAAAGAAAGTTATTTATAATTTTAGACAAAATGATTTAGAAAATGGAGGGCAGGGCGCTCCACTAGCGCCAATCTTTCATAATGCTCTAGCTAATGAATTAAATAAAAAATTTAATTTAGGTTTTCCAATGAATATTCTTAATATTGGAGGTATTTCTAATGTTACCTCTACAACAGAATATAATAATTTGGGTTTAGAAGAAAAAATTTTTGCCTGTGATATCGGACCTGGCAATTGTTTGATAGACGAATGGATGAGAAAAAATTCAAAAAAAGGGTATGACAAAGAAGGTTTAGTAGCAAGATCTGGAAAAACAGATAATCTAATTTTAAATCAAGCTTTGGACAATTTTACTGAACAATCTAATTTTGAAAAATCTTTAGATATTAAAAATTTTGATATTTTTTTTGCAAAAGGACTTTCATTAGAGGATGGTGCTGCAACCATTACTGATTTTACCGCTAAATTAATTTCTAATGGAATGAGTTTTATTCACAATAAGAATAATTCTCAAAAAAATAAATGGTTAGTATGTGGGGGAGGAAGAAAAAATAAATATCTCTTAGATAGTATAAAAAGTAATTTTGATGATATAGATCTTGATTCAATTGATCAATATGAATTAGATGGAGACTTTATTGAGTCTCAAGCTTTTGCTTTTTTAGCTATAAGATCATTAAAAGGTATGCCAATTTCATTTCCAAATACGACTGGATGTCAAAAATCGGTAACTGGTGGGGTTCTAGTTGAAAATTTTTAATACAAAGCTGTTTCTTTTTTTATGTATTTATCAAGAGATTTTGAAAGTGCGTTCTCATTTTTTGAAAAAAAATGATTTGCTTCTGAGATTGATTGAAATTCAACTTTAATACCTTTTTGTGCACTTAATCTTTTATTTAGTTCATTGATATGTTCAACAGGAACCAATTCGTCTTTTTTTCCATAGATCATTATCCCAGAAGTTGGACACGGAGACAAAAATGAAAAATCATAAACATTTGGCTGGGGAGAGATAGCGACAAATCTATTTATCTCTGGTCTCCTCATTAAAAGTTGCATAGCAATCAATGACCCAAAGGAAAAACCTGAAACCCAACACTGAGAATTATCAAAATTTTCTCTCTCTAACCAATCAAGAGCAGCTGCAGCATCTGCTAATTCACCTTGGCCATTGTCAAATTCTCCATCACTCTTTCCTACACCTCTAAAATTTACTCTGCAAACTGAAAAATCATTTTCCATAAAAGTATGAAAAGTTTCCACAACAACTTTATTATTCATTGTTCCTCCATACTGAGGGTGTGGTTGTAAAACTAAAGCTATTGGTGAAGTATTTTTTTTACTCTTATAATATTTGGCTTCAAGTCTACCTGCGGGTCCTGGAATAAATATTTCTAATATTTTATTTTCCATAATTGTTATTGATTATTATTCTCAAAAAAAAATTAGGTTTATCACAACTGCGTGACAAAATGTTAGCTTTTTTTTACTTATGATACTTGACTATTTTAGTCGGGTTTATATATATCCCTGTAAAAATAAGGAATTATGAGACTTACTTCCAAAGGTAGATATGCGGTAATGGCTTTAGTTGATCTCGCTAGATTTGATGGAATTAATCCAGTTTCTCTAAGGGATATATCTTTAAGACAAGGCATTTCGTTAGATTATTTAGAACAAATTTTTTCAAAATTGAGAAAAAAAGAAATTGTTCAAAGCGTTAGAGGAACGCAAGGTGGATATATTTTAAATAAGAAAGCTAAAGAAATAAGATTAACAAATATTTTTGATGCAGTAGATGAAAAAGTAAAAACTGTGCAATGTAAAAAAGAGTCAAAAAAAGGATGCAATGGTAAATCTACAAAATGTTTAACTCACAATCTTTGGGATGAACTTGAAACTCATATCAATAATTTTTTTGATAAAAAAAGTTTAGACGATTTAGTAAAAGAAAACTTTGAAAGAAGATTATAAAATGGATACTAGAGAAAAAGATATAGAAAATTTAAAAGATTATAAATACGGTTTTACAACCGATATTGAAAATATTAAAGCACCAAAAGGTCTAAATGAAAATGTAATTAAGTTTATTTCAAATATTAAAAAAGAACCTAAATGGATGTTGGATTTTAGATTAAAAGCATTTGAGAGATTTAAGCTTCTAAAAGAACCTGACTGGCAAAAACCTAAGTATCCTAAAATTGATTATCAAGATTTATATTATTATTCGGCTCCGAAAAGTATGAAGGATAAACCTAAGAGCTTAGATGAATTAGATCCTAAACTTTTAGAAACCTATAATAAATTAGGAATTCCACTTCAAGAGCAAGCAAGATTAAATGGAATAGCTGTAGATGCGGTATTTGATTCTGTTTCAGTAGCCACAACATTTAAAGGTGAATTAACAAAACATGGAATCATTTTTTGTTCAATGTCTGAAGCAATACAAAAACATCCTGATTTAGTTAAAAAATATTTAGGAACAGTAATTCCAACAACAGATCATTTTTTTGCGACACTAAACTCTGCAGTTTTTACCGATGGGTCATTTGTTTATATTCCTGAAGGTGTAAAGTGTCCAATGGAGCTCTCGACCTATTTCAGAATCAACGCATCAGAAACTGGTCAATTTGAAAGAACTTTAATTATTGCTGATAAAGGAAGTTACGTGAGTTATTTAGAGGGCTGTACTGCGCCGATGAGAGATGAAAATCAATTACACGCTGCTAACGTTGAACTAATAGCTCTTGATGATGCAGAGATTAAATATTCAACTGTTCAAAACTGGTACCCGGGAGATGAAAATGGAAAAGGGGGAATTTATAATTTTGTAACTAAAAGAGGACTATGTAAGGGAAAAAATTCAAAGATTTCTTGGACACAGGTAGAGACAGGTTCAGCTATAACTTGGAAATACCCTAGTTGTATTTTAAAGGGTGATAACTCAATTGGAGAATTTTATTCAATAGCAATTACAAATAATCATCAAAAAGCAGATACTGGGACAAAGATGATCCA
>CACDUM010000004.1:0-57592 GCA_902555965.1 uncultured Pelagibacteraceae bacterium
ACTTTTGAGAATTGCTGAAGTGATTGGACAAGATGAAATTGACAGAATAGATGAAGATACAATTTATTTTATAATAACAGCTCTCAATAAGCTTAATATTGATTGGATGAGAAACAAGATATTGCTTAAAGTTCTTCCTTTAAAAGTTTAAAAATTAGTTTAATTATTTATTATGCTTAAAGAAATTGTTACCGTTCCAGATGAAATATTAAAAAAAATATCTGATCCAATTGAAAAAGTTGGAATTAATGAAAAAAAATTAATTGAAGACTTATTTGAAACAATGTACCACTCCAAGGGAATTGGTCTTGCTGCAGTTCAAGTAGGTATACTAAAAAGAGTTTTAGTTGTTGACGTTTCGAATAAGGATGAAGAAAATCAACCAATTGCATTAATCAATCCTGTAATAAAAAACTTAAGCGAAAAGACATCGGTGTACGAGGAGGGCTGTCTATCAATACCTGAAACTTTTATTGAAATTGAGAGACCAAAAATTTGTGAGGTGGAATATGTTGACGAAAAGGGGGAGAAGAAAAATCTTAAATGTGATGGGCTTTTATCCACTTGTATTCAACATGAAATAAATCATTTAGATGGAAAATTAATTATTGACCATTTATCAAAATTAAAGAAAGATTTTATCATAAAAAAAATTTCAAAAATTAAAAAAAATCCAGACAGAATAGTAGTTTAAAGATGGCAAATAAGATTATCTTTATGGGTACACCAATATTTTGTGTTCCTATCTTAAAATCTCTATATCAAAATGGTTATAATATTTCTGTGGTTTTTACTCAACCACCGCAAAAATCTAATAGAGGACAAAAAATTAACAAAAGTCCAATTCAGGGTATCTCTGAAACTTTAAATATAGATTATAGAACACCTAAGACACTTAAAGATAATCAAGAAGAGTATGAATTTTTAAAAGAATTAAATGCTGATCTTGCAATAGTGTGTGCATATGGACAAATAATTCCTGAAAATTTTTTAAACTTAACTAAAAAAGGTTTTGTGAATATTCACGCCTCAATTCTTCCTAGTTGGCGAGGTGCAGCGCCAATCCAGAGATCAATTATGAATTTAGATCCTGAAACGGGCATAAGTATTATGAAGATCAAAAAAGAATTGGATAGCGGACCAGTTAGTAATATTTATAAAATCAAAATAGATCAAAACCAAAATGCTGAAGAAATTTCAGAAAAACTATCCGCTTTAGCTGCTGAAAAAATTTTAGATAATGTGGATGATATACTTGAAGATAAAGCGAAGTTTATTGATCAGGATCATTCAAAAGCTACTTATGCAAAAAAAATTGATAAGGAGGAGTCACGGATTGATTGGGACGAGGATGCCTCTAAAATAATTGGAAAAATAAATGGATTATTTCCCTCCCCAGGTGCTTCTTTTAGTTTTAATGGTGAAAGATATAAAATTTTGAAAGCCGAAATTGGTAATGGCATAGGTCAAGTTGGAGAAATAATTTCAAATCAGCTGGAAGTAGCATGTAATAAAAACCAATCTATTAAGATTCTCGAAATTCAAAGACAAGGAAAAAGACCGCAAAAAATTAGCGAATTCATGTTGGGCTCTCAAATTAAAAAGGGCTCAAAGTTATCAAATGTTTAGGTATCAAATATTAATTGAATATGAGGGCACTAATTTTAGGGGGTGGCAAATTCAAAAAAAAGGAAAAACTGTCCAAGGGTTATTACAAGAGAAAATTTCAAAACTTTTAAAAGAAAAAATCATAATACATGGGGCTGGAAGATTAGATGTTGGTGTACATGCCAAAGAACAGTCAGCACATTTTGATTGTAAAAATAAGATTATCAAAATTGATAGGTTTTTAAAATCAATCAATCATTTTTTAAATAAAGATGGAATAGCAATACTTAAAATTACAAAAAGAGGTAATAATTTTCATGCTAGATTTTCAGCTAAAATGAGAGTTTATAATTATGTGATTATTAATCGGTTTAGTGGACCAGTTTTAGATAAAAATAGAGGCTGGCATATTATAAAAGATCTTGATTTAAAATTGATGAAAGATGCTGCAAGAAAATTGATTGGCACTAAAGATTTCAGTACTTTTAGAAAATCGAGTTGTAGGGCTAAAAGTCCAATAAAGACTATGAAATCTGTAAAAATTAGATCTACAAAAAATAAGATTGAAATAGAATTCAGATCTCAATCTTTCTTACATCAACAAGTTCGGTCTATGGTTGGTTGTTTAAAATATGTTGGTGAAGAAAAATGGACATTAAAAAGATTTGTAAATGTAATGCAGTCAAAAAAAAGAGAATTATGTGCTCCACCTGCACCACCTCAAGGTCTCTATTTAACGAGAGTTATTTATTAATTTTTCTTTATTACTCATTGCAAATTTACGGTGTATTCGCCATCTACTTTCTTCACGAATTATAAAACCACAACAATTTTTTGATTTACATTTACAAGGAAATTGCTTGTAATCTTCTTTATCAAAACTAAAACCATAATCACAAGTTATCTCTTCGCCCTTTATAATATCTCTATCAGCTGTTATCCAAATTTTTAAACCCTTACCATCATAACGTGCATTCGCATCACAACTATGATTTACCAATCCAGCAATATTAAATGAGAAATCACCATCTAAGGTATATTTTTTATTTAGAGTAAATAGATAAATAGGTTTTTTATTGTCATATTTATCTGACTCTTCAACTTCTTTATTTGTAATTATTTTTCCTAAGTAATTAATAATTTTTGTACCTTCTTTGATATTTTGAGTAGCATAAAGTCCGCGACCTTTATTATCAATTTTTGATTTTTTTATTTTGTATAGTTTCATGAAGTCGATTTATGATGGGCTAGATATTTATCAATTGAATTCTACCAATGCATTAACATGTTCGTTAGCGCTTTCTGCTAAAGCATTTAAATCATATCCACCTTCAAGTATAGAAACAACTTTACCTGCGGTAAACTTATTAGTAGCCGCTAATGTTCTTTTGGTAATTTCATAAAAATCTTTTGAACTAAGTTGAAATTGAGCTAATGGATCATCTTTATGTGCATCAAAACCTGCTGAAAATATGAGAAAATCTGGTTTATATTGAACTAATCTTTCTAACACCCTATCAAATGCATTAAAGTATTCTTCGGAGTTCGTCCCAGCGGGCAAAGGGATATTCAATGAATTATTAAAGTCTCCTTTATCTTTATCTGTTCCACCCCCAGGATAAAAGGGATATTGATGCGTAGAGATATATAATGAATTTTTATTATTACGCATGACATCATAATTTCCATTACCCCAGTGCACGTCAAAATCTACACAGGCAATTCTTTTGTATTTATATTTTGTCACCAAATAGTTTGTTGCTATTCCTGCGTTTGATATACAACAAAATCCCATAGCTTTATTTTTTTCAGCATGGTGCCCAGGTGGTCTAGCCAAACAGAATGCATTTTTAAATTGATTACTCTCTATTCCATCTATTGCTCTTATTGTTGAGCCTGCAGCATCAAAAACTGCTTTTTTACTTTCAGGCGATACAACAGTATCGCCATCTAGATACTTAAGGCCTTTTTGAGGAAAAGAATCTTTTAAATTATTTATATAGTCTTTTGAATGTGTCATAGACAATATATCATCAGGAACACTATCTGGCTTATCCCAGATTAGGTCTTTTCTTTTTTTTAACTTTTCTTTTATAGCAATTACTCTTTTAGGCTGCTCAGGATGACCATCGCCAGTGTTATGATTCTCATAGGAGTCAGAATTTATGATCGCTGTTTTCATTTAAAATAATTTATTAAAATGTTTTCATAAATTTTCTTAAGATTTTTCAAATCTTTTAAAGATACGGCTTCATCAACTTTATGCATTGTTTTTCCAACAAGCCCAAACTCTAATCCAGGTGATATTTTTTTTATGAATCTCAAATCTGAGGTTCCACCTGTAGTAGATAGCTTTGGTTTGATTTTGGTCACTTTTTTTATAATATTTTGTATCATGTGCGTTGTTTCATTTGGCTTTGTTAGAAATGCCTCACCTGAAACTCTATAATCAATTTTAAATTTTGATTTATCTTTCTTGGTTATTTTTTTAAAAATTTTATTAAGTCTATTTTTAATAGAATTTGACGAATGTTTATTATTAAACCTTATATTAAATGTTGCCTCAGCCATAGCCGGGATAACATTATCAGCGTTATTATTTATATTTATTTTTGTAACCTCTAAGTTTGTTGGTTGGAAGTTTTTTGATCCTCTATCAAATTTAATATCTTTTAATTTTTTTAAAATTTTTACAATTATAGTTGAGGGATTATTAGCCCTATGAGGATATGCAACATGGCCTTGTTGACCAAAAATATTTAATTTACCAGTTATACTACCCCTACGTCCAATCTTTATCATTTCACCTAATTTATTTGGATTTGTTGGTTCACCAACAAGACAAAAGTTAATTTTCTCTTTCCTTTTTTTTAAATAATCTACAACTTTTTTGGTGCCATTTACTGCATCACCTTCTTCGTCACCTGTAATGAGTAAGCTTATTGATCCATTGAATTTTTTATTTTTAGATAAAAAAGTGCTTACAGCAGACACAAAAGCTGCAACAGAGCTTTTCATATCATTTGCACCTCTCCCAATTAAATGGCCTTTTTTGATAGATGGCTTAAATGGATTTACTGTCCAATCCTTAATGTTTCCTGGGGGGACAATATCAACATGTCCTGCAAACATAAAATTCGGTTTCTTAGATCCTAATCTTGCATACAAGTTTTTCACAGGCTGAAATCCTCTTTCTTTAAATTCCAATATTTTTGTTTTGAAACCTAATTTTTTTAATTTTTTTTCTAAAAATTTCATTACTCCAGCATCAACTGGGGTGATGGAAGGAAATCTGATTAGCTCTTTAGCTAATTTTAACTCATTAAAAGTTTTCATTTTTAGTCTCTTAAGAGGTCGTTAATAGAAGTTTTAGATCTTGTTTTTTCATCAACTTGTTTAATTATTACTGCACAATACAAGGAGGGTGCAGAAGAATTATTTTTATCAGGCAATGCTCCTGGAACTACAACTGAATAAGGTGGTATTTTACCATAAGTAATTTTCCCAGTTTTCCTTTCAACTATTTTTGTTGATTGACCGATATACATACCCATACTTAAAACTGAACCTTCTCCAACAATTACGCCTTCAACTACCTCTGACATCGCTCCAAGAAATACATTATCCTCTATGATTGTTGGTAAAGCTTGCGCGGGCTCTAGAACTCCACCAACACCCGAACCTGCAGAAATATGGCAATTCTTACCTATCTGACAACAACTACCAGCTCTTGCAAAAGTATCTATCATCGTTCCTTCGTCAATATATGCTCCAATGTTTACATAACATGGCATAAGAACAGCGTTTTTTCCGACAAATGAACCTTTTCTTACTGGTGAGTTCGGAACCATTCTAAAACCTGCTTTTTCATGATCAGCTTTGGTCCATCCTGCAGTTTTACCTTTCAATAAATGTGATTTATCGTACCAACTACTATAAGGACCATTTAAATTTTCCATTGGGTAAATTCTAAAACTTAACATTATAGCTTTCTTAAGGTGCTGATGAGTTACCCATTCTCCATTTATTTTCTCAGCAACTCTTGATTTACCACTATCTAAATCAGCAATAACTTGGTTAATAGCATCTTTTAAATTTTGATCAGAATTTTGGTTTACCTGATCTTTGTTTTCCCAAGCGTCATTGATTATTTTTTCTAAAGACATAATTAATTACTTTTTAATAGCCTTATTTCTTTTAGAAATAAAGACAGATTTTCAATTTTGTGTGAAATAAAATCTTTGTCTGCATCCATTTTTCCAAAATGCTCATCATTAATTAACCAAACAGTTGTACAACCTCGTTCGTGACCTATACTTAAATTTTTAGCTATATCTTCAATGTAAATAGTCTCTTTTGGATTTATACCAAATTTTTTTACCATCAAGTCGAAGGTTTCTGCTTCTGGTTTAGGTACATAACCAGCGTCTTTAATATCAAAAACCTTATCTCTTCCAAACAAATCATACACACCCAAGTGAGTTAAAATATTAGCAGCATGTTCAGCACTACCATTGGTGAAGATAAATTTTTCCATATCTAATTGTTTAAGCTCATTTCTCATAATTTTATCTTCTTTCATAAATGATAAATCAATTTCATGGACGTAAGATAAAAATTCATCTGGTGATATTCCATTATGGACCATTAATCCTCTTAATGATGTATTATATTTATAGAAATAATTTGTTTGTAATTCTTTAGCTTTATCTTTATCAATTTTAAGTTTTTCAGATATAAATTGAGTCATCCTCTTTGAAACTTGACCAAATACACGCTCTAAAGAATAGTTATTGTGCTTTCCATAACAAACACCATCAAGATCAAGTAGCAGATATTTTTTTTCTTTTAAGTTCATTTTCTTATTAATGTACCTGATCCCTTGTCTGAGAAAATTTCCCATAAACAAGAATGCTGTTTCGTACCATTAATTATACCTGCTGCTGTAACTCCATTATTAACAGCATCTAGACAAGCACTTATTTTAGGTATCATTCCTTCTGTAATAGTCTCGTCTTTTACCATCTCTAATATTTCAGATGAGGATATTTCATCTATAAGTTTTTTTTCTTTATTTAAAACACCATCAACATTTGTCATCAATAGTAATCTCCTTGATTTGACAGATTTGGCTACAGCCATTGCCGCAGTATCACCATTAATATTATGTGTTTGATTATTTTTATCTAAGCCTAATGGTGAAATAATCGGTATTTTATTTTGTTGAATTATATTCAATAAAATATCGTTATTGATCTTATTTGGTAGGCCAACAAAACCCAGTTCTTTTGCCTCTGGTACGACTTCAATAATATTATCTTTTTTTGTGTGAATGGAAACTGCCTCTGTATTTTTTTTGTCCAAAGAGCTAACAATATCATTGTTAAAATCTATTAAGACTGACTCAACAATGTTTATAATTTTTTCATCAGTGACTCTTAGCCCTCTTATAAATTTCGATTGAATATTGGATTTATCTAACTCTCTCTTGATTCTTGGACCTCCACCATGAACTACAATAACTGAAAGACCTAATTTATTTAATATACTTAAATCAGTAATAAAATTATCAAAGATATTTCTATCAATTAAAACATTTCCTCCATATTTAATGACTATCAAGTCATTTTTATATTTTTCTATATATTTATTTACCTCATTTATTGGAGGTCCGTTTTCAGGAAGAATTTTTTTTAAGTCCATTAATTTATTTAAATTAAAATTTAGGTTGTCGTTTTGACTGTTGTTCTTCTCATAATAAATACTTGCTGAGCCATTGTTAAAATATTATTAACAGTCCAGTAAATAACTAACCCACTTGGGAATGGTGCGAGTATTACAGTTAAGAAAAGCGGGAAGAAAGCAAAAATTTTAGCCTGCATTGGATCAGTAGGTGCGGGATTTAATTTTTGTTGCACCCACATTGAAACTCCCATTGCTACCGGCCAAGCCCCAATAACCAAGAAACTTGGAACGTCGTAAGGCAACAAACCAAAAATATTAAATATACTTGTAGGATCTCTCTCACTTAAATCATGAATCCATCCATAGAATGGCATTTGTCTCATTTCAATAGTGACAAACAAAACCTTATATAATGCAAAAAATACAGGTATTTGAACAAGAATTGGCAAACAACCTGACATTGGGTTTACCTTTTCTTTTTTGTAAAGAGCCATCATTTCTTGTTGAAGTTTCATTTTATCATTTTTATGCAACTCTTTTAGACGAACCATTTCTGGTTGAAGAACTTTCATTTTTGCCATGCTTTTAAATGAAAAGTTAGCTAATGGGAAAAAAACTAAACGAATACAAATAGTGATAGCTATAATTGCTAAACCATAGTTTCCAAGTAGTTTAAAGAAATAATCAATTCCATAAAATAGAGGCTTGGTTATGAAGTATAAAAATCCCCAATCAATAACTAAATCAAATTTATCTATGTTGAGTTTTTCAGCATATCCGTCTATCACATCCACTCTTTTTGCAGCAACGATAATTTGTAATTCTTCTTCAATTGAACTTTTTTCATTTAATGCCAAAGGATCTGTAGAAATAAAATTTGCTCTAAATTTATTTTTATAGTCGAATGTTGTTTTAAACTCTTTATCTTTTGGTGGTATTAAGGAAGTAATCCAATATTTATCACTTATCCCTAACCACCCTTTATTAGCTATTTTAGTAAACTTCTTTTCCTGAATATCATCATAATCCTCCTCTATTAATTCATCATCCAAAGTTGCAATGAGTCCTTCATGAAGAATTAAAAAATCAATTATTTCAGGAATTTCATTTCTTATTATTTGTCCATATGAGTAAAAATCATATTTATTATTACTCTCATTAATTATCTTCTGTTTAATACTAAAAAGATATTTATCATCTAACGATATTATTTTTTCAAATTTTAGATCCTGTTCGTTGGACCATGATAGTTTTATTGGAGATCTATTTGTGAGTTTTTTATTTCCTTCTATTGACCAAATTGTATCTGAGTTAGGAACATCAATATTTTTATCAGAAGTAACAAAACCACTATCTATTAGATATCCCTCCTTAATATTTCGAGGTCCTAATAAAGTTACTCTTTGTTCATTATCGAGGGTTACTTTATAATTTTTGAAAGTTAAATCATCAATTGATGCACCTTTTAATGATATTGAACCTATAATATTATCATTTTCAAATTGAATTCTGTCACTTTCTTTTAATGCATCATCCCGTGAAATTGTAATTTGTGTTTCCTTTTGCTCTAAACTTGGTGCATCACCGCTTTGTTCAATTTTTTCTTTTTCAACAATGTTTTGATCCACTGTTGATTTTTCTGGAACAAAGAATAGTGCCCACAAAACAATTACAGCTGATGATAAAGCTATAGCCGCTATTGTATTTTTAGAGTCCATTATTTTTTAACTTTTATTTCTTTTTTTATGGGATCAATTCCACCTTCTTTAAAAGGGTGGCATGAAAGAATTCTTTTTAAACTTAAATATCCACCCTTAAAAAAACCATAAGTTTTTAATGCTTCAATGCTATAATCGGAACAAGATGGAAAGTACCTACAAGAGTTACCAAGTAATGGACTTATTAGGTATTTGTAACCCTGAATTAATTTTATAAATATAATTGTAAAAATGTTCATTATTTAATTTTTTTAAAATCCTGAAATAAGGTTTCTTTTATAATTTTAAATTCATTATTTAGCATAGTTGACTTAGCAATAACAAGATATGAATAGTGATATTTTAGAGATATTTCTTTAATAGCATCATTCATAATATTCCTTAGTCTCCTCTTTATTTTGTTTCTCTTTACAGCATTTCCTATCTTCTTCTTAGTTACAAAAGAAATATTAAGTTTTTGATTATTTTTTTTATCTATATTACCAAAAAAAATTGTTACATATCTGTTTGATACTTTTTTCTTTTTGAGCAAAGTTTTAAAGTCTTCATTCTTTGAAAGAGCAACAATTTTGCTTTTCATTGAGCTGGCTTTATTTTCTTCTTCTTTTTACAGTAGAGGATACTGTTAAATTTTTTCTTCCCCTAGCTCTTCTTCGTTTTAAAAGTTTTCTACCTCCCTTGGTTTTCATTTTCGATCTAAAACCATGGGTTCGGCTTCTTTTTTTCCTAGATGGTTGATATGTTCTTTTCATAAAAGTGGTTTAATTTATATAAAATTTCGCCCTTTATAATAATTAAATATATAAATAGCAAATAGAAGATTTATAAATACCATGAACCATGATGGAAAAAGCTAAGAAAACTAAAATAATAATAGGTTTATCATACTTAGTTTTACTTACTATATTTGTGTTATTGTTTTTTTCAAAATTTAGTATCCAAGAAATAACTTCTTATGACTTCATTAAAGAAAACAGATTGTATTTTTTAAAATTAAAAAATTCTAATTTGTTTTTAATATCCATAATTTTTTTAATTTTTACAATATTATGGGTTTTTCCATTTTTAGGTTTTGGTTCTCCAATTGCACTATTAGGAGGATTTATTTTTGGCAAATGGTTGGGTACTATAATTGTGGTCATAGGCATGAGTATTGGTGCAACATTTCTTTATATTTTTGGAAACTATTTTTTAAAAGATTTAATTAGAGATAAATTTTTAAATAGATATCAAAATCTAGAGAGAAAATTTAAGAAGTCTGAATTTTATTATCTTTTAATATATAGATTTATTGGAGGAATACCTTGGCAACTTAGTTGCATATTGCCTACAATTTTTGATGTTAGGGTAAAAAATTTTTTTTTCGCATCATTAATAGGAATTATACCTCAAATTTTTTTAGCTGTTTCTATAGGTAGTGGTTTGGAAAAAGTAATAGAACAAAATTCACAAGCTCCTAAAATTACAGATATAATTTTTTCACCTGAAATATATATCCCAATTTTAGCTTTTTTTAGTTTAGTCTTGATTACAATTTTTCTTAGAAAGTCTTTTTATAAAAATTAGTGGTGCTCCCACCAAGAATCGAACTTGGAATTTATCCTTACCATGGACACGTTATGCCATTTAACTATAGGAGCATTTGGATCAATTCTATTTTTATTGATAATAGAGCATTTTTTCCAAATTATTGCCTTAATTTTTTGATTAATATGATTTATATCTTACCAAGGAAATTTTATGGGTATTCATTACGATTATAAATCAACCAAAAGTGCCAAGCTTATGGAAAAGCAAGCGAAAAGAGAGAAAAAACTTGCTGAAAAAAAAGCAAAAAGATTAGCAAAAGAAGGCCCTAAAAAAGATGATAATAAGGATAAAGCTTTAGATGCATCTAAACCAATAACTTTGGATTTCCTTACCAATCCAAATAAAGAATGATTACTAAAAATAAAAATGAGCGCCTAAGCATTGCGCTTAGGAAAAATTTAAAAAAGAGAAAAATTTTTCAAAAAAAAAATAAAAAGAAAACAAAATAATGTCCATTCAGCCAGACTCTTGGATAAAAAAAATGTGTAAAGAGCATAAGATGATCGAACCATTTTTGGATCATCAAGTCTCTGAAGGGAAAATATCATATGGACTAAGTAGCATGGGTTACGATGTCAGAATTTCTGATGAGTATAGAATATTTACAAATGTTAATAGTTCGCTAGTGGATCCAAAAAACTTTTCTGATGAAAACTTTATTGCGCGAAAGGGGCCATATTGTATAATTCCACCAAATTCATTTGTTCTGGCAAAGACCATTGAATATTTTAGAATTCCAAAAGATGTTCTTTGTATTTGTGTTGGAAAAAGTACTTATGCGAGAACAGGTATTATTTGTAATGTAACACCAATTGAAAATGAATTTGAAGGTAATATTGTTATCGAATTAAGTAACACAACTCCTAATCCAGCAAAGATTTATTCAAACGAGGGTATTGCTCAATTTTTATTTTTTAAATCAGATACCCAGCCAGAAACGACATATAAATCAAAAAACGGTAAATATCAGGGACAAACCTCCATACAGGTTGCTAAAATAAAAAAGTAATTTATGGATAAATTTCTGATCAATGGTCCTTGTAAAATCAAGGGTAAAGTCTCGATTTCAGGTTCTAAAAATGCATCTCTACCAATTCTTGCAGCAACTTTATTATTTGACAAACCAGTAACCATTAAAAATTTACCTAGAGTAAGAGATATAGATACTATGCTTAATTTATTAAAATCTCTTGGATCAAAAATAATTTTATCTAAAGACAGAAAAACTGCAAAAATTATTAATAAAAAGAATATGAAAACTTTTGCAAGTTATTCACTTGTAAAAACAATGAGAGGTTCAATATTGGTGTTAGGTCCATTAATTTCTAAATTTCATAAATCTAAAACATCTTTGCCTGGTGGATGTCTTATAGGTGCGAGACCTGTAAATTATCATCTTAGTGCATTAAAGAAGTTGGGAATGGAATATAAAATACGAGATGGTTATATTTTAGCGAAATCAAATGGAAGCCTTAAAGGCAAAAAAATAAATTTCCCCAAAATTAGTGTAGGCGCTACAGAAAATTCTATAATAGCTGCATGTTTAGCAAGAGGCAAAACAATTTTAAAAAATTGTGCCGTGGAACCTGAAATTAAAGATTTAACAAAATTCTTAAGTCAAGCAGGTGCAAATATAAAATGGTCTGGAAGAACCTGCACCATCATAGGAGTAAATTCTCTCAATCAAACAAGTCATACAGTTATGGCTGATAGAATAGAGGCGGGAACTTTTTGTGTAGCGGCAACGCTTGCTAAAGGTAATCTACAAATTAAAAATTTAGACCCAAAAATAATTAATACTGAAATAGAACTATTAAAAAAAGTTGGGGCAAAGATTAAAACTTCGGATAACAAAATTTTTATAAAAGGACCTGACAAAATCAAACCTATTCAAAATATAAAAACTAAAGAGTTTCCAGGTATTCCAACAGATCTTCAAGCTCAATTAATGGTATTAATGTGCAAGAGCGTTGGGAAAAGTTCTATAACTGAAAGTATTTTTGAGAATAGATTTATGCATGTTGCTGAGTTGCAAAGACTAGGCGCGAAAATAAATATTCAAAACAATAAAGCATTGATTGAGGGCAATACCAAATTTATTGGTGCTGAATTAATGTCTAGTGACTTAAGAGCCAGTGTTGCTTTAGTATTAGCCGCAATAGTGGCGAATGGTAAAAGTATTGTTGGAAGAGTCTATCACTTGGAGAGAGGATATGAAAATATTGAAAATAAATTACAAAAAATTGGTGTTAAAATTAAAAGATTGAAATAATGAGTAAATATTTAGCAAAAATAATTGCAAATGATCAAGAGGGGCTACAAATGATTTCTGCTTGTAGTTCTGGTGCAAAAGTTAAAGTGACAGATATAAAGTATCTGGCATCTAATAAGGTTTTTTTATTATCAATTGAAAGAACTAAAATTGAAACTGATCAAGAGGGTAAGAAAATCAATAGTATCTGTCGATTTGATTTTGTTGATAAAGTAAGATCAAAAAATATCAATCAATCAAATAAAGATTTAGTTTTAAAGTTAATTGGAATTGATTATTTGAAAAATAATGATGATTATGAAATAAATCTTATTTTTAATAATAATGCCCACATAGCTTTGACAACAGAAACTATCGAAGCGCGGCTTGAGGATCAAAACGAAATTAAATAACTATGAAAATATTAAATAGTAAAACTAAAAATTTCGATAAAAATTTGGATTATTTACTTTTTAAAAGGAGAAAAAGCATCAAATCTGACAAAGTCTCTGTAACTAATATTATTAACGACGTAAAAAAGAATGGTGATAAAGCATTGATTAAATATGAAAAGAAATTTAATCGAAATACCACAATCATTCCTAGTGCCAAAAAAATTACTAAGTTAATAAAATCTTTAAACCCTAAAGTTAAGAAAGCAATCGACACAGCCTATAATCGAATTTACAAATTTCATTCTTTACAAAAATTTAGGAATATTTCGTATACAGATAAATTCAAAAATAAACTTGAATATAAATATTTACCTTTAGATTCTGTTGCAATTTATGTTCCAGGTTCACTTGTTTCTTATCCATCAAGTGTACTTATGAATGCTATACCAGCAATTGTTGCGGGAGTTAAAAGAATTGTAATGATAAACCCAGGTTTTAAAGGAAACCAAAATCCGGCTGTTTTATACGCGGCAAGAAAATGTAAAATTAAAGATATTTACTCTATTGGTGGTCCATCTGCTATAGCAGCTGTCTCCTATGGAACTAAAAAAATTAAAAGAGTTGATAAAATAGTTGGACCCGGGAATTCATATGTAGCAGCGGCAAAAAAAGAAGTTTTTGGGGATGTTGGTATTGAAGGTATGACTGCAGGTCCTTCTGAAATAACTATTGTCTGTGATAAATTCTCAAATCCTGAATGGGCTGCAAGTGATTTAATCGGTCAAGCAGAGCATGATCCTCAAGCACAATGTATTTTGATTTCAAAAGATAAAAAACTAATTAGTAAAGTCCAGATGGAAGTTTCAAAACAATTAAAAAATATTCCAAGAGAGTCTGTGGCAAAAAAAAGTTTAAAGAGAAATGGAATTTTAATGTATGTAGCAAACGATAGTAAAATAATTAATATCGTAAATAAAATTGCACCTGAACACTTGGAATTAAATGTTAAAAACTATAAATCTTTTATACCAAAAATTAAAAATTCTGGCTCAATATGCTTAGGAAAATATGCTGTTATGGCAATGACAGATTATAACATTGGATCAAATCATATATTGCCAACTAATGGTTCTGCTAAATATTCGAGTGGTATAAGTGTTAATGAATTTTATAAAAGAATTTCTTACATAAACTTATCAAAAAAGGGTATTGAAAGTCTTGGGCCATCAGTTATAACTCTTGCAAATTACGAAGGGTTAGCAGGACATGCTCAATCTGTAAAAAAAAGAATAAGGAGAAAATAAATTTGTCAAAACAAGACTTACTTGAATTTAAAGGCAAGGTAACTGATTTACTTCCGAATGCCATGTTTAGAGTTCAGCTGGAAAATGGTCATGTTGTAACAGCACATACAGCAGGCAAATTAAGAAAAAACAGAATTAGGGTATTACAAGGTGATAATGTGACAGTCGAAATGACTCCATATGACCTCACAAAAGGCAGAATAATCTTTAGGGGTTGACCTTTTGCCTCGGTAGCTCAGGAGTAGAGCAGAGCCCTGAAAAGGCTTGTGTCGGAGGTGCGAATCCTTCCCGAGGCACCATCAAAACATCTTGAAATTAATTTAAAAGAACCTAACCTCATATAATAATAAATAACAAAAGGACGAGTAAATAAGATGAGTACAATACAAGGAAAAGTAAAGTGGTTTAACGGCAAAAAAGGTTACGGCTTTATAGAAAGAGATGATAAAGAAAAAGATGCGTTTGTACATGCAAGCGCAGTTAAAGCAGCGGGCATGAGATATCTTAATGAGGGTGATAAAATAGAATTTACTCTCGAGGATGGTCCCAAAGGCCCTTCAGCAGTAAATTTAAAAAAATTAGACTAATTTTCTAAAATTATAAAAAGGGCGATATATCTACTAGTGGATATACGTCCTTTTTCTTTTAGGGGTTGCATTATCGTTTTTTTTGCTTAAAAAGCTTTCAATGAAAAAATTTGAGATAAACAAATTAACATCAAAATGTACTTTAAGAAAAGTTCTTAAAGGAACTAGTAGAATTGCGCACGCTCACTTCCATGCTGGCTAAAGCTAGCGAATAATCATTTATATTATAATTTTAAATAACAATAAAATAAGATAAAACAAAAAAAGGATATGCCTTGATGGTGAAATAGTATCACGTCGGTTTGTGGATCCGAAGTCGTAGGAGCGTAACCTACTCAAGGTACCAAAAAATGAGTGAAAAAAATAAATTAATTCCTGGATTACCTTCAGGTTTTGAAGATAGATGGAATAAAACATTAATTCTCAAAAAAAGACTATTAAAAGTCATTGAGAATAATTTTATTAAATATGGTTTTGATCCTTTAGAAACCCCATCATTTGAAATTGCAGAAAATATAGGATCTTTTCTTGCAGAGGATGATAGGAATCCTATGTCTGATGTTTTTTCTTTTAATGATGGTGAAAAGAATATTACTCTTCGATACGATCTTTCAAGTCCTTTAGCAAGATTTGTTGCCCAAAATAATCAGGAACTTCCATCAATTTATAAAAGATACGCCATTCAAAATGTATTTAGAAATGAAAAGTCTGGTAATGCACGTTTCAGAGAATTTACTCAAGCTGATTGCGATATTGTAGGCAACGTAAATCCAGCACAAGCAAATGCTGAATTATGTAATCTGGTTGCAAGTACTCTAATTGAATGCGGCTTAAAAAAAGATCAATTTACAATTAATGTAAGTAATAGAAAGATTATTCAAGGTTTAATTCAAGATCTGAAAATTTCTGCAAATAAAGAGATCAAGGTGATGAGAGCTATTGATAAATTAGACAAACCAGATTTTGGAATAAAAGGAGTTGAAGATCTACTAAAAAAAGAGAGAAAAGATAAAAGTGGTGCGATAACTAAAGGAGCTGATCTTAATGATGATCAAGTTTCGAAAATTTTAAACTTTTTAAAAATTAAAGATTTAAAAAAACTCAAACAAGATTTTAAAAATACTCTTACACAAGAAGGGATTAAAGAGCTTGAAGATTTATTTGAGGTGCTAGATTTTGGAAATTATTCTGAGTTAGTCAAAGCAAATTTAACAATAGTTAGAGGATTAGCGTATTATGATGGTTTTTGTATTGAGACAAATCTAAATTTTAAAACAACAAATAGTAAAGGTAAAGAAATTGATATTGGCAGTGTATGCTCTGGCGGGCAATATAATAAATTAATTTCAAGATTTAAAGGTGTCGATATACCTGGAACAGGTGTTAGCATTGGGGTTGATAGACTTTTGTTTGCAATGTCTCAAATAAATCAAGTCCAATTAGATGAACAAAAACCAGTCATTGTTTGCGTAATGGATGAAAAATATTTAAAAAATTATTACGAAATTTTAGATATCTTGAGAAAAAATAATATTAATTCAGAAATTTTTTTAGATAGTAAGAAAAATCTTGGGAAACAATTGACATATGCAAATAAAAGAGGGTGCCCGATTGCAGTTATTTGTGGAGAAAATGAATTTAAAGATAACAAAATTACACTTAAGAACCTCCTAGGTATTAAGGGAGAAGATAATCAAACCACCCTTTCAAAAGAAAATTTAGTAAATGAAATCAAAAAATTTATCTGACAGCATACTAAAAACTGTTAAATCAAATGGTTTTAAATATATTGAATTACCCTCAGTAATTGAGGCTAGCCATATCGTACAAAGATCTGGTGAAAGTTTTCGAAAATTTATTTTCTCATTTACTGACCAAGGAGGAAATGAACTTTGTTTAAGGCCAGATCTAACAATTGTATCTTGTCTTAGATACTTAGAAAATAATCTTAAGGGCAAGGAGAAGATATTTTATAATGGTCAAGCATATCGTAAATCTGAAAACAAAAAGGACTCCATTGTAAGAAATCAAGTTGGTTTTGAAATAATAGGGTCACGAAATGAGAAAAATGATGATAAGGAAATAATAAATACTTCATTAAAATGTTTAAAAAATTTTAATTATTCATCAGGTGAGATCACAATTGGGAATGTAGAAATATTTAATCTTCTTATATCTAAATTAGATATCCCAAAAAGATGGAAATTAAGACTTTCAAGACATTTTTGGAGAGAAGATTATTTTAATGATCTTCTCAAAAGATTAGAGACCAATTCAGATGTTGATCCAACAATAGTTGAGATCGATAAAAAAAGATATTTTAGAATGTTAAAAAATGATCAATCAACCATTATAGCAAATAGAACAATTGACGAAATTTTAAGTAGATTTGATAAAAAGATTAAAGATCCAAGGAGACCTAGTAAAGGAAGAAATATTTCAAAAATTATTAAGGAGTTTTTGAAAATTAAATGTCCAATAAATAATGCTGCCAAGGTATTAAATAAGTTTTTCAAGAAATATAAAATTAATTTATTAGTAGATCAGAAATATTTTCCAATCTCAAAAAATAAAATTAATAAATTAAATGTGACTTTTTCAGCTGCTTTTGGCAGACAGCTTGAGTATTACACAGGTATGGTTTTTAAAATAGATATTAAGTCCAAATCAAAAATTATTAATTGTTGCAATGGCGGCCGATATGACAAATTGATTTCCAACCTTGGTTCAAAAAAACAAACTCCAGCAGTTGGTGCTGCTTTAAATTTAGTTTATTAAAATGGATAATTTAATCAATATAGGTATTCCAAGCAAAGGTCGACTTAGGGCAGATGTTTTAAAAATCTTTAAGAAAAAAAAATTAAGAATTATGTCTGAAAGAGGCGAAAGAGATTTAATTGGATCAATTAAAAATAAACCATATATCAAAATTTTATATCTTCATGCTAGAGAAATTATTGAAAGACTAGGGGATAGCTCTCTAGATATTGGTTTTTCTGGTTTTGATTTATTAAAAGAAAGCGGAATAAATGTCCAAAATAAAATAAATGTTGCCAAAAAACTTAATTTTGGAAGAGCAAATTTAGTGGTAGCAATTCCAGATCCTTGGATTGATGTTCAGACTATTGCTGATCTTGAGGAAATTGCTTTTGAATTTAGAGATATTAAAAAAAAAAGAATTCGGGTTGCAACTAAATATCCAAATTTAACAAAAGATTTTTTGTTCTCAAAAGGTGTTACACAATTTAGGCTAGTTAAAAGTCTAGGAGCTACCGAGGCTTATCCTTTTACTGGATCTGCTGAATTGATTACTGATATTACATCTACAGGTGAGACCTTAAAAGCAAATAATCTACGTATCTTAAAGGATGGCGAAATTTTAAAATCTGAAGCTTGTCTTTTAACTTCAAAAAAAAATGTTAAGAAAAAGCGATTAAACAATTTAATTAAATCACTTTCCAAGTAATTTATCTTTAAAGTAAATTAAAATAATCTTTATTATATCTAAATTTCTAATTATCGCATATAGGGCAATCATCACTCCAATAACAAACAATATTTTTAAAACCAAAAAAAAATCCATATTTATTAATCATTTTTTAAAAATAAAAACCAATCTTAGTATCTCATAGTAATCTAGTAATAAGTTGATTTCCATTAAAACACGTATATCTTTAAAGGTGTGGATACGATTCTATTAATAATTCTAGTTATACTACTTGGTGCAACTTTAGGTATTTTATACTTAAATTTAAGGTCAAAACCTAAAGATGATAGTGAGAATAAAGAAGCTGAGGAATTAGCCAATTTAAATGCTGAAATAGTAAGGTTAAAAGATACCCTGAATTCTACAATCAATACATCGCTTAGTTCAATGTCTACTTCATTTAATTCTTTATCAACTGGAGTTACAAAGGATATGACTGAGGCCTTAACTAAAGTGGATGAGAAGGTTGGTAACTTTAATGAGCAAGTTAAATTATTAAATCAAAGCCAAGAGGGGATTACTAAAATTTTAGCAGGGGTTAAAAAGTATGGAACTTTGGCTGAATATTCTTTGGATGCTTTAATCAAAGATTTGTTACCGGCATCTCAATTTATGACAAATGTCAAAATGAAAGAGGACACTAGTGAAAACGTAGAATTTGCAATCAAGCTTCAAGGAGATGTCTTGGTTCCAGTAGATTCTCATTTTCCAGTAGAAAAATTTAAAACCATCACTGATGCATATGATGCAGATGATAAAAAAGCAGTTGCAGATGCTAGAACAAAATTAGCAAGTGCATTTAAGGCCAAAGCAAAAAGTGTCATGGAAAAATACATTGTTCCACCAAAAACAACTGATTTTGCAATAGTGTATGCACCAACCGAAAGTCTTTATAAAGAATTAACTGAATACCAAGATCCAAGCACAAAAGAATTATTAACCCAAGAATTAATGAAAAAATATAAAATAGTAATTTGTGGCCCCAATACCCTCTCAGCTTATTTACAGTCTTTACACATGGGATTTCAATCTCTTAAGGTTCAAAAGGGTGCAACAGAAATTTATAACCACTTAAAAACAATCAGTACAAGGTTTGCAAAGCACTTTGACAACGTCATAGTTTTAAGAAAAAAGCTAGAAGAGGCTATGAATGTAGTCGATAAGTTTGGAACTGATGCAAGATCAATCACAAGAACTTTAGAAAATATTAAAGATCCCGAGCAAGTTGAAAAAGCTGTACTGACAGAGAACGTTGAGAAATTTGTTGAAAGAAATAAACAGCTTAAAAAATAATTTCTTTTTTCACATATTACCGACTATAAGAAATCACATGCGTTGGAACAAAAAATACAACTATCCCTCAAGTTTAAGAGCTACCGAAGATGGAATAAGAAGATATGTTTTAGGAGAAGCAAAATTACCAAGTGTAACTTCAATACTTGATGCAACAAAATCAGAGGAAGATAAAGCAGCATTAGCAAATTGGCGAGAAAGAACTGGCCATAAAGAAGCTGAAGCTATTACAAAAGCAGCCAGTAGTAGAGGCTCTCAGATGCACAGCTACTTAGAGTCTTTTCTTTTAGGAAGAGAAAATTTAAGTTTCTTTGAGGATAATGAACAATATAAAAAAATGGCAAAAGAAATTATTGATAAAGGTTTAACAAATAGGTTAGAAGAAATATATGGTGTGGAATGTACAATGCATTATCCCGAAAGATATGCAGGCACAGCAGATTGTGTTGGTGTTTATGAGGGGAAAGAAACTATTATTGATTTCAAGCAATCCAATAAACCAAAAAAAGCTGAATATATAGATTCTTGGTTTTTACAAACAGCTGCTTATTCCTTAGCTCATAATGTTGTTTACAATTCAAATATCAATGCTTGCGTTATTCTCGTTTGCACAGTAGATAATTTGTTTCAAGAGTTTAAAATTCAAGGACCTGAACTAGTAACTTATCAAAATTTGTTTCTTGGAAGACTAAAAAAATTTAATGAACTTACCAGTTTGGAGTAGTTTTAATAATGGATAAAATAGTAATTTATGATACTGAAACAACCAATAGTACTATTTGGGGATCAATAATTGAAGTAGGAGCTGTCGTTGTTGATAAAAATCTTAAAGAGATTGGAAAATTAAATATCAGAGGCAGAATGCCAGAAGGAGAGGTGCCCAGCGCAAAGGCCCTACTTGTTAATTCAACTAGCATTGATTTACTTACCAAAGGCAATTATTCACATTACGATTTTTTAGGTGCTGTTGAAAATTTTTTCACAAAGTGTGCTCCCGCAGTATTTATGGGTTGGTCAAACCTTAACTTTGATCGAAGAATGTTTCATTTTAATTTCTTTAAGGGTAATAGGTATCCTTATGCCACGCACTCATCGCCCAACAGTGAACATGATGGTTTACATATAGCTAGAGCAGCCCAAACATTAAACTCAGAGACTCTAAAAACAGAGCTAACTGAAGCAGGTAATCCAAGTCTTGCCTTGGAATCTTTGTCTAGAATGCAGGGTTTTGACACTTCAGCTAGCCATACAGCCTATGTTGATGCACAGAATTCACTGAAGGTTTTAAGAATTATAAAAGACAAACATAAAGAAAATTGGGATACGTTTTTAAAGACATCAACAAAGACTAGCGTTGAAACATTTTTAAAAAATGAGGGTATTTACTCAATATTTGAAAATGTGAAGGGTCGAAATATGATGTATCTTACTGGTACGCTAAATCCTAATCATTGCTTTCACCCGTCTTATGCATCTTGGGGATATGTTTGGGACCTAAGAAGGGATCCAGAACCACTGTTAAATCTACCAGTAAATCAATTACGAGACGTATTAAAAAAATATAGCCCTAAGGCTTTAAGAGTTTTAAAAACTAATAAAGCTCCAGTAATTTTAGATAAACAATTTGCTCTTAAACAAAAACCTTATTCAGAACTAGATTTAGCAACAATTCAAAAAAGGGCTAAACTTGTTAGGGAAAATGAAAATTTTTGTAAAAATATTCAAGTTATAAATAGAGAAGCTGCAGAGGAAAAAGAACAAACTAAAACCCAAGAAGATTTATTACCTGAGGAAACTCTTTATGAGAAATTTATTCCGAATAAAGATACTGCATTATTTAAAACTTGGCATAGCTCATCTTGGGAAGACAAATTGAGATTATTAGATAAGTTTCAAGATAAAAGATGTAGCTGGTTCGGCCAAAAAATTATTTATCAAGAAGCACCACAAATTTTACCACCTGATCTTTACAAAAATATCAAAAGTGAAATTGCTAGAAGAATTTTGAGTAAAAATAAGGAAAAGTGGCAAACTGTTAATATGGCTTATACTGAAATTGACTATTTAAGAGATCAAGCTTCCAATAGAGATGATGAGGAAGAATTAAAAAAGTTAGATGAAATAAACGAATTTATAATGTCAATTGAAAAAAAATATGAAATTGCGTAGTTGACTTTGTATTAGTAAATTATAGAAAGATTGAATGCTAACAGATTTTAAAGACGAAGATTTTGATAACAAAATTAAAAACGAGGATATTTCTGTAATTCAATTTTCAGCAGCATGGTGTGGACCATGTAAAGCATTAAAACCAATTATGGATAAATTAGCTGTTGAGTATAAAGATAAAGCAGGATTTTATTATGCTGACATTGAGGAAGGTGGAATAAATACTGGTAGTGCCGCTGGAATAAGGGGGGTGCCAACTGTAATTATTTATAAAAAAGGAGTTGAAGTAGATAGAAAAGTTGGTGGTGTACCCGAAAGTCACATGAAAGAATTTTTAGAAAAAAATATTTAATTTAAATTCAAAACTTCAGAACAAAGATATAAAGACCCAGTTATCAGCAGTAGATCTCCTTGATTAAGATTTATGCTTTTGATCGCATCTTCAATACTTTTTTTATAACTTACGTTTGGCATATTTTTAAATTTTTCTTTTAATTTAATTCCACTAATTGCATTTGGCTGGTTTTTAATATCTACAGTTGTTATTGAGGCAATATCTTTAAAGTAGTTAATGTATTTTTCGTGTTCTTTGTTATCCATCATACCAATAATGACATGTTTTTTACAATCTAGGCTTTTTAGATATTCATTTAATACTCTAGCCCCATCTTCATTATGATCTCCAGATATTAAAAAAAGATTATCTTTAACTAAATCTTTTAATTTACCTGACTCAATTTTTTGAAGTCTTGCGATATTATCGATTTTTTGAATACCTTTTTTTATATGACGATCTTCAATGCCCAGATCTAAAATTCGCAAGGTTGCTATAGCTGTTGAAATATTTTCATGCTGAAATTGGCCTAATACATTTGGTTTTGGTAGTTTTAATCCACCAAATTTATCCTCATAATAAAAGAATTCATTTTCTCCATTTGAGAATGAAAAATCATCATTAAAAAAATACTTATTAGATTTATTTTGGTGAATAGTTTTTTTAATCTTTTCTAATGTTGAAATAGGGTATTGTTTTGCAACAATAATATTTGAATTTAAAAGCTTTGAAGTTTTTTCAAAAACAATCTTATCGATTGTTCTCTCATTTTCTGGAAGCCAGTCTAAGTGGTCCTTTGATATAGAAGTTACAATACTTGCAAGATTATTTTTTAAGATATTCGTAGCATCAAATCTATGAAACAAACCTGCTTCAATGAGATTAATATTATCAGGATATTGAGCTGCTTTATGAAAAAAACATGCAGTTAAAATTTCAAAAAATGTTATTGGATTATTCTCATTTGCTTTCTCAACTTCCTCAAATAAAGAAGCTAGCTCATCATCTCCAATTTGTTGATTGTTAAAAACAAATCTTTCATTTATTTTTTGAATATGAGGACTGGTGTAAACATTACACTTTATTGCTGCCTCCTTTAAAATCGAATAACAAGCTTGAATGGTAGAGTTTTTACCATTTGTACCAACAATATTGATGGCCTTAATTTTATGCTGAGGATTGCCTAGTTTTTCACAAAGGTGGATAATTCGATCTAAGCTTAGATCAATTTCTTTTTTATGCAATTTTAGAAAGCGACTGAGTATTTTCTGTAGTTTCATCTTGTTCAGTGCTTATAACAGAATTCTTCTTTAACAATATTGATAATAGAGTTCCAATTTTTTCAGCTAAATCTTTTCTCTCAACAATTGAATCAACAAAGCCAGTCTTTTCAACGTATTCACTCTTTTGGAAACCTTCTGGCAATTCTTCTTTAACAGTTCCTTGAATTACTCTTGCTCCAGCAAAAGCAATTAGCGCTCCAGGCTCAGCTATATGAATATCACCTAACATTGCATAGGAAGCTGTGATCCCACCAGCAGTTGGGTCTGTTATACAAACAAGATATGGAAGATTATTATTTTTTAATTCATTTATTGCCAGTGTGGTTCTTGTCATTTGAGATAAAGAAATTAAACTTTCCATCATTCTCATTCCACCTCCAGCGCTTACACATAAAAAAGGAGTTTTATTCTCAATTGCATGTTGAATACCGTATAAGAAAGCCTCTCCTTCTGCAGCTGCCATTGATGCACCTAAAAAATCAAAATCAGATGCAACTGCAGTAATTTTAATATCATTGATTACACCACTTACGACCATCATCCCACAATCCATCCCTGTTTTTTTTCTGGCAGATTTTAATCTATCCTTATATGATTTTGAGTCTGTCCAGTTTAAAGGGTCATCTTTTGGGATGGGTGTTTTAAATATTTCGTAATTATCTTTTCCAAATAAAATATCAAACCTTTGTTTAGGTTTTATTCTGTGGTGTTTATTACAATCAGGGCAAACCCATAGATTTTCTTCTAAATCTTTTTTTAATATTGGACCTTTGCAGCAAGATGTCCAATCACTATTAGCAATGTCTTCTTTGGATGCCCTTTTATGAATGGCAGATTTGATTTTTTCACCTGCTTTTATTATTTTGGTAATCCAATTCATTTTATTTTATCTTTTAATTTTCTTACTAACTTACCTACATTTGTGACAGGATTTTGTCTACTATTTAAACTTCTCGTAATTTCTTTACAAATAGCACTTCCCACTACTAATCCATCAGCAGATTTAAGTTTTCCAATTGTTTTCTCTGTAATTCCAAAACCAATCACAATCTCTTTTTTAGGATTAATCTTTTTAATCATGTTGTAGTTTTTAAGTATCTCTTTAGGTGACACTTTCAATTTGCCACCTGTGGTACTTAACATTGATATGAAATAATTCATTGGGTGGGAGTTTTTTATAATTTTTTTAAGTCTTTTACTTGTTGTTGTAGGTGATAAAAGTTGAATAAAATAAATTGATTTTTTTTTACATTTTTTTGCAAAATATTTATTTTCCGGCCAAGGTAAATCAACGACTATTAATCCATTTACTCCTGAGGTTTTACATTTGTTTAAAAAATTGTTATCTCCGTATTGAAAAATCATATTATAGTAACCCATCAATATAATAGGCTTGCTCTTGTCGAATTTTTTAAAATCTCTGACAATTTTAAATATGTCATTTAATTTAATACCTTTTTTAATTGCTCTATACGCGCTAGTTTGAATTTGGCTACCATCTGCAACAGGAGTATTGTGAGGCACACCTACTTCTAAAATATCTGCATTTTTGGATATAGATTTTAATATATCTAAAGATTGTTTTTTTGAACTATCACCAGCAACACTGTAGGTTAATAAGGCTGGTCTATTTTCTGCTTTTGCTTTTTTAAATGCAACACTAATTGGATTTAACATATTTTTTGCCTAATCTTTTCTCTAAAATTCCACGATCTTTGTAAGCATCACCACAACTATTAATTACTACCACTGTATCTTTGCTAAGTTTTTTTGCTTCTTTGAGGGCAACAAAAAAAGCATGGCTTGGCTCTAAGGAGGGTTTTAATTTTTCAAATTTAGTAACAAGCTTATATGCACTAAGGGCTTCTTCATCACTAGCTGCAGTATACCTTGCTCTCTTGGTATCCTTTAAAAAACAATGAAGTGGAGATATTCCTGGATAATCAAGTCCTGCTGAAATCGACTCTGTCTCTTCTATCTGTCCATCAGAGTTTTGATTAACATATTGTGCTGCACCATGAAGTATACCAATTTTTGAGCCATAGGTTAAAGGCGCTGCATGTTTTTTACTTTTTTTAGGTCCACCAGCCTCTACCCCGATAAATTCAACTTGTCTTTTATCATAATCCATAAATTCATTCCAAAAACCAAAGCTTGAACTTCCGCCTCCTACACAATTATATAATTTAAGTTTTTTTGGAATTGATCCAAACTCATCAATTAGTTGTACTTTTAACTCTCTTGAAATTTGACTAGTACTCCATCCACATATTCGAACAAAAACTGCTGGTCCAACTGTACTCCCAACGCACATTGCTGTTGTATCACAATTAGCAACCCAAAATCGCATACATTCTGATACAGCATCGACAAGCGTTTGACTCCCTGAATAAACGGGTATGACTTCAGCTCCATTTTTTTTTATTGCTTTTACATTTGGTTGTTGTCTAGCAATATCCTTTGCGCCCATAAATATTTTGCATTTTAAACCAAACTTTTTAGCAGCCATACTCAACATTTTCCCGGCATATCCAGCGCCTGTATCTCCACATATAATTTTTTTACCAGATCGTTTTGCAAGCAAACAGTGAACAGTAGCGTTGTAAATTTTATGGGCTCCTCCATTTGCATCCGACACAACTTTGGACCAAATTTGAGCACCACCAATGTGATTTGAAAGATTTTCTAGTTTTATAAATCTCGTAGGAGACCCAACCCAATTTTTAAAGTACTTATCTCTCTCGTTAATAAAGTTTTTATTTTTTTTAAGTTTATTAAATAAAATTTCTAAATCTTCTATTGGTTTTTTTAAAGTTTCAGGAACAAAGTTTCCTCCAAATTTACCACCCCAAAATCCAAGTGAATTTCCTTGATCGATAACTGGAACTCTTTTTTTAAGTTTCATATTTTCTTAAATAAATTTAACAATTTATTTATTTTATTAATATCTTTTTTTCCATATTGGTCTTCTAGTGCCCCACTGAGGTCAACAATAAATTCTTTATTCTTAAAGTTAGGTATATCATTTATTTGAATATTTCCTGCAATCATTTTACTTAAATCACTAGGTACATCATCTAGTAAACTATGATCAAAACTTTCAGATTTATGGTAACCTTTCGAGTCAAATAAAATTATATCTGAAATTTCCGTATAACCCTTATATTTAATTACATCATCTTTATTTGAAACATTAATAGCAGTGATTATTTTTTTTTTGAATTTAGATTTAATTTCTTGTGTCCTTTCAGGACTCACATCATAAAGTTGATAATAATCAAAATTAAAATCTTTTATTTTTTCCAGTATCTCATCATCAGGTTTTACAAGCACAGAAACAAACTTAACCTGTTTTTTATCTTTATTTATTAAATCTTTTAATTTTTCAAGTTTAACAAACCTTTTACTTTTCTCATAGTTTGTAATGAAACCTATCATTGTTGGTTTATGATTATGATTTAAAATATAGTTTAAAGTTTCAGGATCCGAGACCCCACAAATTTTTAAACCCTTGATCATTTACCTAAGTGATCGATTAAATTTTGAATATTTTTCTTTATATTCCCCTGGGTTATAGGTCTTCCCATTACAAGCCAGTCACTACCATTTTTATAAGCCTGTTTAGGAGTTACAACTCTTTTTTGATCATTTGATTTAGAATTTAATCTTATACCAGGAGTTATAATTTCTTTTTTAAATATTTTTTTAACTAATTTTACTTCTTGAGCGCTACATACCATAGCATCTAATTTTGCTTTATTTGCTATTTTTGCCTGATGAAGGACTAATTTTTTTACATCTTTATTAAATCCAATATCTTTTAATGCTTTATTGTCTAATGATGTAAGAATCGTTACTCCAATTAATTTTATTTTTCCTGAAACTTTTTTGGTTGCTTTTAAAGCTTCTAAGCCAGAGCTTATATGTATAGTTAAATAATTAATTTTTAGATCCTTTATCGCTTTAACTGTTGACGCACAAGTATTTGGAATATCGTGAAGTTTTAAATCTACAAATTTTATTTTATTCTTTAATTTTGAGAGAAAAGGTCTGCCACTTTTTGAGTTAAGAAACTCAAGTCCAAATTTGTAACCTATTTTTATTTTTGAATTTTGAGTTTTGCTAATAATTTTTTTAACTTTTGAGATGTTAGTGGTATCACATGCTACAAAAATTTTATTCTTTGTCATTATTTAACTTTTTAAACAGATCTTTGGACATTTTCCATTTTATTGTTCTTTTTTTTGGAACATTAATTTTCTCACCGGTTTTGGGATTTCGTCTAATTGATGCTTTTTGAACACTTGTCCTTAAAGTTCCAAAGTTTCTTAGTTCTACCCCCTCACCCCTATGAAGTGTATCTTTAATTTCTTTGAGAATTATGTCTATGACTTTACTTAAATCACGATTTAAAAAATTAGGATAAGACTTTTTTAGTTCTCTTATAAGCTCTGATTTTACAATAGCCAATTTAATTTAACTTATTAATCCTTTTTTTTTTCTTTCTTTTTAAGATCTTCTGACAATGATGAAAAAGGTAAATTTTTTCCAGAACCTTCGGCCCCATATTTTTCTAAAGCTTCTTTTTTTTCAATTTCCTCTAAAAGCTTGATACTTAGTGTTACTTTTCTTTTCTCAATGTCTAATTCTGCAATTGCGCAATCTATTCTTTCACCTCCAGTGAACCTAGAGGTTCTAGTATCTGCTGAATTTATAGCAATATTCGATTTTTTTATTAGAAAATCCATATTACATCCCTCTGGCTTCACGATCAATCCCTTAGCATCTGTAGAAATAATTTTGACAGTTATAGCTTGTTTCACCTTTTTGTCTTTAAACCAGTCAAATGGATCTGGTTGGGTTTGTCTATAACCTACCCTTATTTTTTGTTCAGAAACCTTTATTTCTAAAACTTTAACCTTTATTTTGTCCCCTTTTTTGTAATTGACTAATTCTTGTTCACCATTATTTGAATAAGTTAAATCATTACAATGCAAAAATGTATCAACTTCTGTACCTACAACTTTAACAAACAATGAATATTCATTTTTATTTACTACCTCACCATCAACAATAGTACCAACTGGGAATTTTTTTTCAAAAACTTTAAAAGGATTTTCTAAAGTTAATCTGTGTGATATTGCAACTCTTCTTTTTTCTTTGTCTATTTCAGTAATAATGCAATCTATTTCATCATTTACCTTAAACATTTTTTTGGCCGACGCATTTTTTTTATGCCAACTTAGTTCACTTGAGTGAAGCAAAGTAGTAAGACCTGGTAATTCTTTAAGTTCACAAAATGCACCAAAATCCATTAATTTAATTACTTTAAATTTGTAAGTTTTATTTAACTCGTAATTATCAATTTTTTCAAAAGGATCAGGCGATAACTGTTTTACACTACAACCAACTTGCAACTTTTCTTTATCAACAGATATAACTTTTAGGTCGTGTTTTTCACCAATATTAAAAACTTCATCAGGATGATTAACTCTTGAATAAGATATCTCTTGTAAATGAACTAAAACGTCTAGTTCTCCATTTACATTAAAGAAGCATCCAAAGGAACTATATCCTTTCACTTCTGCACCTTTGATAATGTCTCCAACTTTATATTTTTCTATTATTTTGGCTTTATCCTCTTTTTTGAAAGATGAAATTATTTCTCTTCTAGAAACACAGGCATTTCCTCTTATTTTGTCTAACTTGATCAAAGCAAATTTTTGTGGTTCGTTCATTAAGTGGCTAATATCTTTTAAAGGTTTGTCACTAATTTGAGATCCAGGCAGAAACATTAACGACCCAGTATCTATATGCTCTACTATACATCCTCCTTTACATTTAGAAGTTATTTTACCCATTATTGGTTCATTTTTTTCGTAAGCTTCAACTAGTTTATCCCAACCTTTTATTTTTTGAGCTTTATTAGCTGAAACTAAAACCTCACCATTTTTGTCCTCAATTTTTTCTAAGAGTACTGGAATTGTTTCACCTAACTTTATTTTTTCACCTAAACCCATACTTTTTAATTCGTTTATATCAAGCACTGGTTCACTTTTAAGACCCTCTACAAAAAGAAAAACAAATTTATCGGTTATTTTGTTAATCTTACCATCAATAATCTTTCCTTCTTCTATGTTGGTTTTTGAGAGTTTGGAATTTAATAATTTCTCGAATTCTTTTGAGGCTGGATTTGATAAATCTTTATAAATTTCCATTAATCTTTAATTTTTTGTCTATAATTTTTTTAATTTTTAAAAAACACGCTCTTTTAGATAAATTTGAGGTATTTATCAATATAGAATCTTTAGATTTCTTCAAAGGTGATATTCGTCTATTATAGTCACTTTTATCACGTTTTTTAATACTTTTAAGTACCTCTGAATATGAAATTTTTTTTTTAAGTTTTTTTAGTTCCTTAAATCTCCTATTAGCTCTGATAGATAAATTAGCAGTAACGAAAAACTTAAAATCTGCATCTGGAATAATTTTGTAAGTTATATCCCTACCATCTAAGCATGAGCCATTAAATTTTTTTGGTGGTTTATAAGCACAATTAATTTGAAAAGAGTGAACAAGTTTTCTTATCCTCTTGTTTTTAGCAACTATAGAAGCCTCATTACTGACCTCATTAGATAATAATTTATTATTTTGTAGCATTTTTAAATTTAAATTTTTAATTATTGATTTTAAAAATTTCATATTAAATTTTTTCTTTTGAGTAATCTTTTTAAAAGCAATCATTCTATAGATTTTTCCAGTATCTAAATATAAAAGGTTGTAATGTTTTGATAGAGATTTAGCTAAAGTACCAGCTCCAGCTGCAGCAGGAGAGTCGATTGCAATTTTTAAAAATTTTTTTTTATTTTTCATTCTTAAATGTATTTATAATTTTAAGAAAAGATGGAAATGATGTCTTAATAGAATCTTTATCATGTATATGCCATTCACCACCAAATGATAATGCTGCTATGACGTTTGCCATAAACACTCTGTGATCTTTTGAAAAGTTTTTTATAATAATTTTTTTGTTTACTTTCAATTTAGGATTTCCAAATATTTTAATTGAATCTCTGGTTGTGATTACCTTTATTCCCATCTTTTTTAAAATTTGTGATCCCCATTTTAATCTTGGACTCTCTTTTTTATTTAGTTCACTTAAATTCCTAAAGATAGAAACACCTTTTGCTTTAGCAGCTATTAAAAAAATTACCAAAAATTCATCAATTGCATTGCTGTTTAGTTTTGGTGGACAATTTATAGATTTTAAGTTTTTAGGACTTTTTACCACAATATCTGCAATTAATTCTCCTTTATAGATTTTTTTATTATGGAATAAAATTTTCACTCCCATTTTTTTTAAAATAGTAATTATTCCTATTCTACTTGGGTTTACATTTACGTTTTTGATTATTAGTTTAGATCTTTCTGACAATACAGTGAGAGCTATAAAAAAAGATCCCGAACTTATATCTGATGGGACTCTGTAATTTATTGGTTTAATTTTGTCAACTTTTTGAACTTCTATTAAGTCAAAATTTTTATTGCTTTTTATTTTTATTGGTAATTTTAAATATTTTAATAAAAGTTCGGTGTGATTTCTGGACTTTTTTGCTTTTATAAAAGTTTTTCCCTCTGTTTTAATTGCACCAAGTATGACACTACTTTTGCATTGAGCAGATCCTTTATCTTCAAAAAATCTTATTGGTTTTAATTTTTTTGTTCCCTTAATTACTAAAGGTAAATTACAATTATTCTTAAGATTGAAGGATGCACCAAATTTGCTTAATGGTTTTGTTATCCTTTTAAAGTCTCTTTTTGATAGACTTTTGTCTCCAATTATTTTAATTGGAAATGGAGTATCAATTAAAATCCCAGAGATTAACCTTCCAAGCGTTCCAGAATTTTGTGCATTTATTACAACATTTTTTTTGTATTTATAACCCTTAATACCTACACCATGAATTTTGCAAACATTTTTGCTCCTAATAACTTTTACACCTAATTTCTTAACAGCTTTAATTGCTGCCAGAACATCTTCTGACATCAATAAGTTTTCAGCTTTTGAAATTCCGTTAGCTAGAGATGAAACAAGTACCCATCGAATACTGATGCTTTTATCACCAGGAATTGAGATCTTTTTATTAAAATTAGAAATTTTTTTTTTTAGGATAATTTTATTTGGCATTTAGTATTAATTAATTTTAAAACTATTACCAAAATAAGCATTTTTAGCATTAATATCCTTAACGAGATTTGATGGTGTATCTTGTGCGATAACCTTACAGTTACTCAATATCATTGCTACATCAACGCACGCTAATAGGTCTCTTGCTTGATGATCGCAAATACAAATGGTAATCTGGTTCTCCTGTTGCAAGTTTACAATTATTTCTTGCAACATTTTTATTGTTAATACATCTAAAGCAGCAAAGCATTCATCTAGCAAAAGTACTTTTGGTTCACTTAATAGAGATAAGGAAATTACTAATTTTTTCTTCTGCCCACCAGATAAAAACTTAGCTTTCACATTTTTTATGTTTTCAAGTTCAAACTTTGATAGTAAATAATCAATTCTCTCTTGTCTCAAATTTTTATCTTCAATCACAATTTCACTTATAGCTTTTAGATTATCGTGGAGAGTCAAATCATTGAAAAATCCACCATATTGTGGAACATATCCAACTTTAAATTTTTTGGTTCTCAGATATATTGGATATTGCGAAACATCTTCACCATTAATTTTAATCTTTCCGTATTTTGGTGTTATTAATCCTGTAATTAAATTAAAAATTGTTGATTTACCCACTCCATTTGGACCCAGCATACCAAAAATTTGACCTTCATTAATTCTAAAACTTATATTATCTAAAATTATTCTATTTCCATAGGCAAGAGTTACGTTTTCAAATTCTATAATAGATTTGACTTTTTTAAAAGATTTAATTCTGAATTTTTTAATTAATGCCATTATTAATTTATTGATCTTATATTAATTTTTTTATTTTCCTCGTACATAAATATTTTAATATCTCTCGTTTCAATATTCACTTCAATAACGTCTGCTTGAAGTAAATTTTTTTTCGTTTCTAAAATCACGTTTCTTGAAATAATCATTAAATTTTTATCTAGTGAAAAATCAAGATAATCACCTGTAATATTATTAGTCAAATATTTAATTATTACATTTTTGGAAAAAATTGTATCATAATTATTAATATTATATTTTCCAAAGTCAGATGAAATCTCAATCAATTGGTAATTTTTTAACTTTATTACTGCTTTTACTGATGTTAAAAAAATAAAATTGCTATCATTTTGATCAATTGTTCCCTCATTAGCTTTTAAAAAATACTCATTACCTTTAGTATCACTTGCTGAATAACTCACATCTTCCATAATATTCGAACTCTCTATTTTTTGCTCAGATATTTCTGATTTTTTTTTTTCTGTTAACGTTATTTCCTCTTTTTTTTCTATTAGCTTTTTTTCAAAGCTTGATTTGTAATAAAGAAAAATCAAAAGAGAAAAAAAAAACACTATCAAAGAAGTTCCTAAAATAATTTTCTTTTTCATTAAAAAATATTTGATTGTAATATATTGTGGATATGTAGTACCCCAATGGTTTTTAATTTATTTTTTTTATTATAAACACATAAAGAGGTAATTTTTTTGTTATTCATAAGAGATAATGCTCTCGCGGCTAACTCATTTTTATCAATTCCAATTGGGTTTTTTGTCATTATTTCTTTAACAGAAATGTTATGAAGGTTTTGTTTTTTTTGACTAAATCTTCTTAAATCACCATCAGAAATCAATCCTTTTGTTAACTTTTTTTTATTTGTGACCAATAAGAAACCTAATTTTTTAAAACTTAAAATTTTTAAAGCATCTTTAATTTTAAGATTTTCATCAACAAAAGGAATTGCACTACCTTTAAGCATAATATCTTCAACAGTTTTTAATTGTGCACCTAAAGAGCCAGCAGGATGGATCTTTTTAAAATCTTTTTTATTAAATTTTCTTTGCTTCATAGTTGCTATAGCTAAAGCATCACCCAAAGCCAATTGAGAGGTAGTACTTGAGGTTGGTATAATGTTTCCTGCCTCTATTGCTTTAGGAATGAATATTTTTATGTCAGCAGACCTATAAAGGACGGAATTTTTTTGTGAAACTATACCTATTAGTAGAATTTTATTTCTATTTGCATATTGAATGATATTTTTTAACTCATTAGTTTCTCCTGAATTACTAATGAGAATTAAGATATCTTTTTTTGAGATACTTCCTAAATCTCCATGAGATGAGTCATTTGCTGAAAGATAAAATGCCGGAGTACCAACTGAGGATAAAGTTGAAGCAATTTTATTTGCTATTAATCCACTTTTTCCGACACCACATAAAATTACTTTTGATTGACACTTAAGTATTTGTTGAACGGCTTCGTTGAATGAGTCATTAATGCTATTTCTTAATTTTATTAATGCTTTAATTTCGAGATTTATTACTTCTTTAGCAACTTTAATATATTTTTTTTTTCTCATTTAGTGGGACCATATATCATCCTTAAATAATGCCAAATCAAGTTCTACTCTAGTTTTCAAAAATTTAAGACAATCTCTATATAAATCTATTCTTTTTTCTCTTTCTAAAATTATATTAAGTCCAGCATGTATTTTATGGAGGTAAACTACATCATTAGCACAATATTTCATTTGTGCAGGTGTCAAGTCACCACCAAAATCAGAATTTTGGAATTGTTTACTGATATCTATATTTACAAATTCTTTAATTAAAGTTTTAAGCGAGTGATTGTCAGCATAGCTTCTGGCTAAACGACTTGCAATTTTTGTGTCTAATATATTATTAGTATCTGTTTTTAAGTAATATTTTATATGGGCCAAATCAGCTCTACCATAATGAAAGATTTTTGTAATTTTTTTGTCAGTTAATATTTTTACTAAATTTGGTGCTTGATAATTTGATCGATCAAGTTGAATTATATGTGCATCAGATTTACCTGTAGAAATTTGAATTAAGCATAAAGGGTCACGCCTGACATTTAGACCCATAAACTCTCCATCTACAGCTATTACATTGCCTAATTCTAAATCATCTGGTAAATCATTTTTGTGAAGTTTAATATCAATATTCATTTTAAAGACTTATATATATGAAAGGAAAAAATTGTCTAATTTTTGGTGGAAGTGGCCAGATTGGGCGTCACCTCATTAGAAAGTTAACAAAAAATGACTACAAGGTCATTGTTGTTACAAGGAATATTCATCAAAAGGGCCATATTATAAAAACCCAAGGAAATGCTGGTTATATTGATGTTGTTGAGGCAAATATTTTTGACGAGACTAAAATCAAAGGCTTATTTGAAAAAGTAGATATTTGTATAAATTTAGTGGGGATATTATATGAAAAAAAAAAAAACTCATTTAAAAATATCCATACTTTATTTCCTTCATTGCTAGCAAAACTTAGTAAGCAAAATAATTTGAAACATTTAATACATCTATCGGCACTTGGGATAAATGATGCATTAGACTCCAATTACGCTAAAAGTAAATTAGAGGGTGAAAAAGAGATATTAAAAAATTTTTCTTTATCTACAATTTTAAGACCTTCTGTTGTTTATTCCGTTGATGATAACTTTACAACAAATTTTATGACACTATTGAACAGGCTTCCAGTATTTCCACTTTATTATAATGGACAAACAAAATTTATGCCTATTCATTCTTCTGATTTGGTCGAGATTATCTATAACATAATTTCTAAAAATATTTATTCTCAGATAATTGAATGTGTAGGGACCGAAACATTTACATTCAAAGAAATTATAGAAAAATTACTATATTTAATTGATAAGAGAAGAATTTTACTACCAATACCATTGTTTTTTGGAAAATTATCTGCAAAATTTTTTCAATTATTTCCCAAACCATTACTAACAGAGGATCAGCTTAAACTTTTAAAACATAATAATGTTATATCAGGCAAATATAAAACAAATTCAGATATTGGATTTCCAGCTAAATGCTTATTTGAAAAAGAGGTAGAAAAATATTGTTATATGTGGAGACAGGGTGGACAATTCTCAAAAAAAAATATTTCTTTGTAAAAGTTAATGAAGATATTTAAGCTGATTTTATTTTTTTTTCTATAAATTCTGGCACTTCATCTTTATCGGTAGCATCGTCTTTTTTACCTTTAGGTTGATAAGCATAAAGTAAATGAAGTTTACAATATGAGAAATCTTTTAATGATGTCCTTCCGCAAAAATAAAAATTTTTTTCATTTGGATGACCTATTGGCCACTTACAAGAATTTTCATCTAATTCCTCGAGTGTTTTAGGATTTTCTGGCTCAAAATCTTTTTCGATTATTAGGGACTTGAATTTACTTCTTCTACCTCTTTTTAATTTCACATTTTTACTATTAATTGAGTTTTCAAAATTTCCATTAGAGGTTGCAGACCTAGTTTTAATTTTGGCAGATAAGTTAAGTCTGTGAGCTTTACCAATAACTGCGTTTCGACTAATACCACCTATAATTTCTGCAATTTGGCTGGCGGTATTGCCTTTACCCCATAATTCTTTGAGTTTAGCTACTTTTTCATCTGTCCAACTCATAATAAATCTATATTTAGTGTTAAAATATAATATTTACACAATATACTGATATAAATTTTATTAAAACAAGTAATTAATCTGAGTTATCAACAAAAATTACTTAAGAAGTAAAATAGAAATATTCAATCCTGACTTGTATATAATAATATTGTTTATACAAAGTTTTAAAATAATAAAAATTTATGAGTTATTTGGCAAAAAATTATAATAGAAAAAAAATTTCATTTGTTAGAGGCAAAGGATCTTATCTCTATACTGCATCTGGAGCTAAATATTTAGATTTTGTACAAGGCATAGCGGTTAATTGTTTAGGTCATGCTAACCCGAAATTAATTGAAACTATAAATAAACAATCAAAGAAGCTTTGGCATGTTTCCAATGCTTTCCAAATTCCCGAGGGAGAGAAATTAGCGAAAAAATTATGTCAAAAAACTTTTGCGGATTACGTAATTTTTCAAAATAGTGGCGCAGAAGCTACTGAGGCTGCTATTAAAGTTGCTAGACGATATTTTTATTCAATAGGTAAACCAAATAAGACAAGAATTTTGTGTGTAAAAAACTCATTTCATGGAAGAACCTTAGCTACAATTTTTGCAAGCGGATCTAAGAAAATGACAGAAGGATTTGGACATGTAGGTGGTTTTGACCATTTCATTTTTGGAGATCACAAATCTTTAAAAAAAAAGATAACCAAAAATACAGCTGCAATTATGATAGAACCTATAATGGGTGAGGGCGGTATTAAAATTGTACCAGATTGGTGTTTAAAAGAATTGAGAAAATTATGTAATAAGAAGAAAATATTACTTATTTTAGATGAGGTGCAATGTGGTATTTCGAGATCAGGAGGTTTTTTTGCATTTGAAAAATCAAAATGTATCCCAGATATTGTGCCAATTGCAAAAGGTATTGGGGGTGGGTTTCCAATCGGAGCAGTTTTAATGAATAGAAAAGTTGCTGCGGGAATGACTCCAGGAACTCATGGCTCTACTTTTGGAGGAAATCCTTTAGCAATGGCGGTTGGAAATACTATAATGGATATAGTTTCAAGTAAGAAATTTTTAAATAACATTAACAAATTATCCAAATACTTTTTATCAAATTTAAACTTACTTAAGAAAAAGTATCCCAAACTTATAAAAGATGTAAGAGGGAGAGGTTACTTAATAGGAATTCAACTTTACAAGGATCAAACAAAATTTATTCAAAAACTTATGGATAAAAAGTTATTAACAATTAGAGCAGCAGAAAATGTTATACGTATTTTACCTCCGTTAAATGTCAAAAAGAATGAGTTAGATCAAGCACTCAAAATTATCGATAAAGTTTGCGCGAAACTATAATGAAACATTTTATTAACTTAGAAGATATTCCAGCGCAAGATCTCAGAAGAATTTTGATTGATGCAAAAAAAAGAAAAAAAGCAAGAAAGAAACTTAACAATCTTGATCATGATAAAGGTACACCATTAAAGGGAAAATTATTGATACAAATGTTTGAAAAATCAAGTTTAAGAACTCGGTTGTCCTTTTTCTTAGCTATCTCCCAACTCGCTGGTCGAACTTTAACACTTAGACCAGATGAACTGCATTTATCTAAAGGAGGTGAAAGTATCGAAGATACTGCTAAAATATTGTCAAACTTTGGTGATGCTTTCATGTTAAGAACCGATAATGATAAAAAGTTGGAGGAATTTAAAAAGCATTTAACAATTCCAATTATTAATGGATTAAGCCCGTCTTCTCACCCGACACAAATCTTGTCAGATGTATTCACAGTTGAGGAAATTAAAAAAAAACCAATCTCAAAATTAAATATTACTTGGATTGGAGACTCAAATAATGTTCTAAATTCTCTGATTGCTGCTTCAATTAAATTTTCCTTTAAATTAAAAGTTGGTTGTCCAAAAAAATACCAACCTAATAAGAACATAATGAACTATATTAAAAAAAATAAAAACAAAATTACAATTTATAATGATCCAAAAAAAGCAGTTGAAGGAGCCGATGTAATTTTTTCAGATAAAGTAATATCAATGAATGATAAAGTTAATAAAAAAAAAAAATTGAGGGATTTTAAAAATTTTAAGATTAATAAAAATCTTCTTAAAAAATGTCCAAGAGCTATATTCTTGCATTGTCTCCCAAGAGGAAGCGAAGTTGATGAGAATGTTTTTAAAAGCAAACAATCAAAAGTTTGGCTACAGGCTTTAAATAGAGTTCACGTACAAAAATCGATACTGCTTTATTGTCTTGGAAAATTAAGGTAAAGGGAGTGGGTTGTCTGAATTTTCATTCAAATATAAAATAACTGAGGCTCTATCCTTCTCTTTTTTCAATCCAGCGAAAGCCATTTTAGTTCCCTTAATCCATTTTGCTGGTCTTATTAGGTAACCATTTAATTCTTCAAAGGTCCAATTCTTTCCATATTCAGAAAGTGATTTAGAATATTTATAATCTGAGACAACACCAACTTGTCTGTTAACTACATTGTAAAGCGCAGGTCCAATATTATTTTTTCCCCCTTTGACAATCGAGTGACATGCAGCACATTTTTTAAAAACTTTTTCTCCATGAGCAAGATCTGCCATCGCCATTAATGCTGCCATATCCACTTTTTCTATTGATGTATCTGATTTAATTTCTGTGCTGGCTGTTACTGCTTGTTCAACCTCCACGACATAACCTGGGGTTTTAGGTTTTTCTACATAAAAAATAGCATCGGAAAGTTTTCCAATACCAATAATAATTAGAGCAACTAATAAAACAGCAGCTATTATTTTATTTAGTTCAAATGAATCCATTTAATTAAATTATTTGAACATATAACACTATAAATTTAAAATTGCTCATATATTTTGATGTACAATTTTGCCTCTGTTTATATTGTACACATAGTAAAATAAATAATGAAAACTTTGGTAATAATTCCCTCTAGATTGTCTGCCCAAAGATTACCGGGTAAACCCTTGATGAAAATTAAAGGATTGTCAATCATTTCGCATGTTTTTAAAAAAGCAGAGGAAGCAAATATAGGAGAGGTAATAGTTGCAGCAGAGGACCAAGAGATAGTTGATGATGTTAAAAAGAATGGAGGACAGGCAATTTTAACAAAAAATGAGCATAAAACAGGTACAGATAGGATTTATGAGGTGTTTCAAAAAATTAATTCGGCGGATATTGACTTTGTAATGAATCTTCAAGGTGATGAACCTTTAATAAATATAGATGATATTAAAAATTTGAATAAAAAGATGATTGAAAGTTCTTCGAAATTGGGAACTTTAGCTTCCAAAATTGATGACAAAGCTCTATTAGAGAATCCAAATGTAGTTAAGGTTTTGACCAAAGAAAATTTACATCAGACAAATTTTCCGGAGGCATTAAATTTTATGAGAGATATTAGTGAAGAAAAAGAAAACATTTATCATCATCTAGGTATTTACTCATATAATAAAGATACTCTTGAGAAATTTGTTTCTTTAAATCAATCTGCTAGTGAGATCAAAAATAAACTTGAGCAACTTAGAGCACTAGATAATAATATGAAAATTAATGTTGCTTTTGCGAAGTTTGCCCCTATAGGTGTAGACACAAAAGAGGATTTAGATGCTGTTAAAAAAATCATGGAAAACAAGTCTTAATGATTAAAATTTATTTTCAAGGTACATTTGGAGCCTACTCACATCTTGCAGCATTATCAATTTTTAAAGATGCTGAAATTATTCCATGTAAAACTTTTGATGAATGTTTTTTAAAAGCATCAAAAAACGATAATTCAAAGATTATTATTCCAGAATCAAATAGAATTACTGGCAATATTGGAATTGAATATTTAATCTTTAAATATAGACTCAATATCTATTCTGAATATTTTCAGAAAATAGAACATAACTTATTAGGTTTACCGGGCACGAAAATTTCAGACATAAAGGATGTTTATTCTCATGGACAAGCACTTTCTCAATGTTCTAAATTTATAAAATCAAATAACCTAATTGAGCACGTGAGTGCTGATACAGCTGGCTCAGCTGAAATGGTTTCAAAAACAAAGGATAAGACAAAAGCTGCGATAGCTTCATCTTTGAGTGCTAAAACATATAATTTAGAAATTATTAAAAAAAATATTGAAAATGAGAAAGGCAATTTAACAAGATTCTTAATTATGGGAAAAAATATATCTCAACCAGAATTTGGAAATAAAAAATATATTACATCTTTTTTATTCAAGCTTAAAAGTAAACCTGCAGCTTTATACCAATCTTTAGGTGGTTTTGCTATTAATGGTGTGAATTTAACAAAACTGCAAAGTTATCCAGAAAAAAATACATTCGACTCTTTCTTTTTTTTATGTGATCTTGATGGACATATTGAGGATATAAAAGTTCAAAAATCCTTAGAGGAATTAGGATTGCATTGCCAAGATTTTCACGTCTTAGGTGTTTTTGAAGCGGACAAAATAAGAGGAAAATAAAAATAATCTTTTCTTGTAGACTAGAAATTATACCTGCTATAATAGTTTTGGGGGCTAGGGCGTTTGCTTCATGAAACCGGTCAGGGAAGAAATTCAGCAGCCGAACTAAAAGTGGAACGGGTCTAGTCTCCTTATTAAATTATGAATAAAAATTCTAAAGTATTAGCTCTGAAGTATAGGCCACAAAATTTTGATGATTTAATTGGTCAAGAAGTTGTTACACAAACTATTGTAAACTCAATTAAGGCAAACAAAATACCTAATGCGTATTTGTTTACCGGAATAAGGGGAGTTGGAAAAACCACAATAGCAAGAATTATTGCTAAAGCTCTTAATTGCACAAATGGTGTAGAAAACAAATGTAAAATTAAGTGTGATAATTGTGATGAGATCACCAATTCAAGTCACATAGATGTACTTGAAATGGATGCAGCTAGTAAAACAGGAGTAGATGACGTTAGAGATTTAATTGAATTTTCAAGATATGGACCATCTTCAGCTAAATATAAAATTTTCATTATTGATGAGGTACATATGTTAAGCAAACAGGCATTTAACGCTTTGTTAAAAACTTTAGAAGAACCTCCACAATATGAGAATGGAGGAGGGTTAAAATTTATTTTTGCTACTACAGAAATTAAAAAAATTCCTATTACTGTGGTTTCCAGATGTCAGAGATTTGACTTATCAAGAGTTAAATCGGGTGAATTGTTTGAATTTATAAAAAAAATAAAAGTTAAAGAGAAGGGAAAAATATCAGATGATGCTTTAAAACTAATTGTAAAAATTTCAGAGGGTTCTGTTAGAGACGCATTATCTTTACTCGATAGAGCTTTATTAAGTTTGGATAAAGATGAAGAACTAGATTTAAATTCCGCTCAAAAAATTTTTGGATATTTTGATAAATCACAATTAATCGATTTATTTGAATTAATCTTAAAGGGAGAAGAAAAAAAAGCCATAGAAATTTACAGAAAAATTTATGAGCAAGGGGTTGAACCGAAAGTATTTATAAATGACTTTTTAGAGCTGGTGTATTACTTTAAAAATATTAATTCATTAAATATGGAGAGTACGAATTTTACTTTGAATGATGAGGAGTTTTCAAAAATAAAGAAAATTGCTAACGAAGTTAGTGATGAAACATTAATATTATTTTGGCAGTTTACTTTAAAAACTCTTGGAGAGTTAGAAATTGTAAACAATCAAAGTCTATCAATTGAAATGTTTCTTATAAGATTAATGTATTTAAAGTCCTCAACAATTAAAGAGTACTCGCCTTTGAGTGTGGATAAAATCGATCAATTAAAAAAGAAAGCTGATGAAGAAATCATAGTGAACGAAAAAAAAAATGAAACAATTAGTCAGGTTAAAAATATTTCACAAGAGCAAGAAGTAAAAATTGAAAATAATAAAGGAGTTAAAGCAGAGAAAAAGCTAAATATAAATTCATTCGACCAACTTTTAAAAATTTGTAATGAAAAAAAAGAGATTAAACTTAAGTATGAACTAGAAAAAAATGTAAATTTAGTTCATTTTGAAAACAATCGTATTGAAATATCTTTTAATGATAATCTAGATAAAAATTTTATTAAAGATTTATCTTTAAAACTCTTTGAATGGACTGGAGACAGATGGATTATCACATTAAGTAAATCAAAAGGTGAGTTATCAATAAAAGACAAGCAACAAAATAAAAAAATTAAAAATATCAATTCTGCCAAACAATCTAAATTATATAAAAATTTAATAGAAAAATTTCCTGATGCAGATTTAATCGATGTCAACCCAAAAGAAGAAAATGATTAGATGACAGATTTTACTAAAATATTAGATAAGGCTAAAGAACTTGAAGCAAAGATGAAAGCAAGTCAGGAAAATATAAAAAAGATTAGGGTAGAAGGTATATCAGGAGCCAATTCAGTAAAAGTTATTTTGGATGGAGAGGGCGTAATGCAAAAAATAGAAATCTCAGATGAAACATTAAAAGAAAATAAATCTGTTTTAGAAGATTTAATTACTGCTGCTCACAATAATGCAAAATCAAAATTGAGAGAAAAAACTAACGAAGAAATTTCTAAAACAGCTGGAGGATTTGGAATTCCTGGCTTTAAATGGCCATTATAATAAATGCAAAATATAAGTGAAATTGACGTGCTAATAAAATTAATTTCAAAGTTGCCAGGTTTAGGACCAAAATCAGCTAAAAGAATTGTTTTAAAGTTAATAAATAATCGTGATGAGTTGGTAAAACCTTTAACCAAATCACTCGTAGATGTATATAAAAACATCTCTAGGTGTAAAATTTGTGGGATTTTAAAGGCTACTTCGATTGAGTGTAATTATGATCTTTGTAAAATTGAAAAAGAAAAATATGCAAGAATCTGTGTAGTCGAAAATATTTCTGACCAATGGAGCATAGAAAGTTCAAATATATATAAAGGTTATTTTCACGTTCTAGGAGGAACCATTTCCTCTATTGGACAAAACAAAGAGGATTTATTGATTAATTCTTTAGTAGAAAGGGTTAAGAAAAACAAAATTGAAGAAGTAATTTTAGCTACGAGTGCTACTGTAGAAGGCCAAACTACAGCTTTTTACGTCCAAAATAGTCTTAAAGAAACAAAAACTAAAGTTACAAGATTAGCACAAGGTTTACCTGTTGGTGGTGAAATAGAAACTCTTGATGATGGAACATTATTCTCTGCTTTCAAAAACAGATCTGAAATTAATTCAAGCTAGATTTTTTTTCTATTCTGTTTAAATGCAGAAGAGGCTCTGTATAACCTGATGGCTGATCTTTTCCTTTAAATATCAAGTCGCAAGCTGTTTTAAATGCTAAAGAATTTTCAAAATTATCTGACATCCTTACATAGTTCCTATCATTCTCATTTTGTTTATCTACAACTTTTGCCATGGCTTTCATGATTTCCATAACTTGAATTTTTGTTGTGATCCCGTGATGTATCCAATTAGTAATATGTTGTGAAGATATTCTTAAGGTGGCTCTATCTTCCATAAGTCCAATATTATTTATGTCAGGGACTTTTGAACAACCCACTCCTTGGTCAATCCATCTCACAACATAACCTAGTAGCGTTTGTGCTGAGTTAGTAATTTCCTTATTGATTTCATCAACTGACCAATTAGGTCTATCAGCCACAGGAATCGTCAATAGATCATCTAATTTAGATTGTTCTCTTTTCATAATCTTTTTTTGTTCATCAAAAATATTTATTTGATGGTAGTGAAGAGCATGTAATGATGCTGCAGTCGGGGAAGGAACCCAGGCACAATTTGCACCAGCTTTTAAATGACTGATTTTTTCCTCTAACATTTCCTTCATTTTATCTGGCATTGCCCACATACCTTTACCTATTTGTGCCTTACCTGAAAAACCACATTTAAGACCAATATCAACATTATTATTTTCATAAGCAGAAATCCATTTGGATGATTTCATATCCCCCTTTTTAATCATTGGACCAGCTTCCATGGAGGTATGCATCTCATCACCAGTTCTATCTAAAAATCCAGTATTTATAAAAAAAACTCTATTTTTCAAAGTTCTTATACACTCCTTTAAATTTGCAGAAGTTCTTCTTTCTTCATCCATAATACCTATTTTGCAAGTGTATTTTGGTAAGCCAAGTAATTCCTCGACTTTCGAAAAAATTGAGTCGGTAAATGCTGTTTCATCTGGTCCATGCATTTTTGGTTTAACAATATAGATTGATCCAGTTCTTGAATTTTTCTTTTTCTTAAAATCGTGTAACGCAGCAGTGGTTGTTATAAAAGCATCCATTATTCCTTCTGGCACTTCGCTACCATCATTTAGAATTATTGATGAATTGGTCATTAAGTGACCAACATTTCTTATTAAAAGCAAACTTCTTCCATGTAATTTAAGACCTTTTCCCTCTTTAGAAATGTAGCTTCTGTCAGGATTAAGTTTTCTCTCTAATTTTTTTCCATTTTTTTCAAATTGTACTTTTAGATCTCCCCTCATTAGACCTAGCCAGTTTCTGTAACATGCTACTTTGTCTTCAGCATCAACCGCCGCAACACTATCTTCATTGTCACAAATAGTCGAAACAGCAGACTCTGCTATTACATCACTTATTCCAGCTATATCATGAGCAGCACTGAAAGCTTTTGGATTAATTATAATTTCAAAATGTAAGTTATTATTTTTTATAATTATTGCTGATGGCTTATTTACATCACCTCTGTGACCTACAAATTTATTTTCATCTTTAAGTTTATACTCTTTATCTTCTTTTACAATTATAAGATTTTTATCTTTTATTTTGAGTGCAGATATATTTTTCCAACTAGTCCCATCAATTGGAATATATTTATCAAAAAACTCTCTGACATATTTTATTACTTCTTGTCCTCTATTTGGGTCATATCTTTCACTCCCCCCTTCTTCTGACTCAATAATATTTGTACCATACAAACTATCATATAAACTTACCCATCTAGCATTAGCTGCATTGAGAGTGTATCTAGCATTCATTATTGGAACGACAAGTTGAGGTCCGGCAATTTGAGTAATTTCATCATCTACATTTTTAGTCTCTATTTTAAAATCTGATCCCTCTTCCTTTAAATAACCGATTTCGCTTAAAAACTTTTTATATTGCTCAATTTCGATTTTATTTCCTTTATTTTTTATATGCCAATCATCTATTTTTTTTTGTAAATTTTCTCTAATTTGGATCAGTTCTTTATTTTTAGGTGCCAAATCATGTACAGCATTATCAAAACCCTCCCAAAATTTTTCAGAAGAAATATCTAAATCTTTTAGTAATTCCTTATTTACAAATGACAGCAATTCATCTGAAATTTTTAAATTTTTAACATTTTGATAATTTTTAGACATAAATAATTACTAAAACCCCCATAAAACTAAGTCAAATAATTAATAGCAGCATTGACATTTTGTTGTCAATTTCCATAGTTAATATCATAGAATATGAAAAATTATCTTAACTTTGAAAGTGATATAAAGAATTTAGAAGATGAATTAGACAAACTAAAAGATCCATATAATCAAAGTGGACTTTCAGAAGTAGATACACAAAAAATTTCTCAAATACAAAATGAGCTAGATGAAAAATTAAAAATGGTATATGCAAACTTAGACCCTTGGCAAACTACAATGGTAGCAAGGCATGAGGATAGGCCGAAGTCAAAATTTTTTATAGATAATTTGTTTGAAGATTTCATTCCTTTATCAGGGGATCGTTTTTATGGCGAAGATCTTTCAGTGCTATGTGGGTTTGCAAAGTTTAATGGTCTATCAGTTTTAGTTATTGGACAAGAAAAAGGAGAGGATTTAGACTCAAGGATCAAAAGAAATTTTGGTATGATGAGGCCAGAAGGTTACAGAAAAACTATTCGACTAATGCAACTAGCTGATAAATTTAATATACCAATCATATCATTTATTGATACTCCGGGTGCTTATCCCGGTGTGGGTGCGGAAGAAAGAGGTCAGGCAGAGGCCATCGCAAAATCAATAGAATGTTGTATGAAATTAAAAGTTCCAACGATTGCAATTGTTATTGGCGAAGGTGGATCTGGAGGTGCAATCGCTCTTGCATCATCTAATAAAGTTTTGATGTTAGAAAATGCGATTTATTCAGTTATTTCTCCTGAGGGATGTGCAACAATCTTATGGCGAGATCCAAAAAAAATGCTTGATGCCGCTAAAGCAATGAAGCTTTCGGCTAAAGATTTACTAGAGCTTGAGATAATAGATGAAATTATACCAGAGCCATCCGGTGGTGCGCATAGAGATAAAGATTTGATACTTGAAAATGTTAGAAATATTTTAAATCAAAATTTAGAAAATTTTAAACAAATGTCCCCAGAGGAAATATTTAATGGAAGAAAGAATAAATTTTTAAGAATAGGTAGAAGTAAAGGATTTATGAGTAATTTAAATGAATTAAGTTCACTAAATTCCGATAAAAGTAATTTTAATCACGTTTTGAAATCTAAAAAAATATTTGTTGCAGGTGTTGGGCTTACAATTTTTGTTATAGGATTAATTCTTTTCTTTTTATAAAGCTCCACAACAATGTTTAAATTTTTTTCCAGTAGCCTCACATTTTTCATTTCTTGAAATTTTTCTGTCATTATTTAAGGCCAATAAGCATTTGGGGTTATCAGATTTTATTTTAGTTTCTTGTGAATTTTTTGTTTGTGATTGAACCAAGGTAAGATTCATTAATATTGTTGTTAAATCAAGTTTCAATCTATTTAATAAACTTTCAAACAAGTGAAATGCTTCTTTTTTATATTCCACTAAAGGATCTCTTTGACCGTAAGATCTTAACCCGATAACTTGTCTAAGTTGTTCTAAATACTGAATGTGGGATTTCCAATTTATATCAATAGTTTGTAAAAAAATTCTTTTTTCTATATCTTGTGATTGATCTTTACCTAACAATTTAATTCTTTCCTCCCTGGAGTCTTGAAATTTTTTATTTAATGACTCCCTTAACTCTTTATCACTACAATTTGTAAGTTCCTCTAGGTATGAATATATAAAATTCTTTCCTAAAATTGATTTAAGTTTATTTTCAAAATCAGTGCTTTTAGGATTAGATTTTTTCTTTATTTTAAGTCTAATAATATCATCAATTATTTCGTTTAAAAAACTATTAGAATAATCAAAAATTGTGTCACTATTCATAGCATCTTCTCTTTGACTAAAGATTACATTTCTTTGGTCATTTAAAACGTTATCGAATTTAATTAATGTTTTTCTTATGTCAAAATTTCGAGCTTCTACCTTTTGCTGAGCTCTCTCTAAAGCTTTATTTATCCAAGGATGATCAATACTTTCTCCATCTTTAAGACCAAGTTTTTGTAATATATTATTCATTGAGTCTGATCCAAAAATTCTCATTAAATCATCTTCAAGACTTACATAAAAGATTGAATTTCCTTCATCACCTTGACGTCCTGATCTACCTCTTGCTTGATTGTCAACTCTTCGAGACTCCATTCTCTCAGTTCCAATTACAAATAATCCACCAAGAGATTTAATTTTTTCTTTATTCAACTTTAATTCCTCATCTGGAATTGAGCCTTTTTTTCCACCAAGCTGAATGTCCACTCCTCTACCAGAAATACTGGTAGTTATAATTACAGAATTTTCTTTGCCAGCGTTTGCGATTATTTCAGCTTCATTTTCATGATTTTTAGCATTAAGTACTTCATGTTTTATATTCTCTTTGTTTAATAGATTTGAATATATTTCAGATTTATTAATACTAGAGGTAAACACCAATAAAGGTTGACCTTTTTGATGGCACTCCTTTATCTTTCTAATGATAGCATCATTTTTTTCAGTCTCTGTTCTAAATATTTGGTCATTAAAATCATTTCTTATCATTTTTTTATTGGTTGGAATGACAACTACTGGAAGATTATATATTTCATAAAATTCTTGAGATTCTGTTACTGCTGTTCCAGTACAACCAGAAATCTTATCATATAGTTTAAAATAATTTTGATAAGTAATTGAAGCTAAAGTTTGATTTTCAACTTTTATGGGAATTCTTTCTTTTGCTTCTAAGGCTTGATGAAGCCCATCACCAAATCTTCTTCCTTCAAGAATTCTACCGGTTAATTCATCTATAATTTTTAACTCATCATCTTGAATGATGTAATCTTTACCTTTTTGAAATAAATGATTTGCTCGTAAAGCTTGATTTACATGGTGAACCAAACTCAAGTTTTCAGGATCATAAAAGTTATTATTTTTTAAAATTCCTGCATTTGAAAAAATTTTTTCAATATTGTTTATTCCATCATTGGTTAAAAGTACATTTTTGTCCTTTTCATCAACCTCATAGTCTTTTTCTTTTAAAAATCTGATTAATTTATCTATAGCCAAATATTGGGTTGTTCTATCCTCTGCTGCTCCAGAAATAATCAGTGGTGTTCTGGCCTCATCAATTAAACAGGAGTCTATTTCATCAACTATAGCAAAAAAGTGTTCCCTTTGTACCATTTCATCTTTTGAAAATTTCATATTATCTCGTAAATAATCGAAACCTAATTCACTATTAGTTGCATAAGTAATGTCACAATTATAGTTTTGCTTTCTTTGAGTGTCGTCTTGATCATTGTTTATGTAACCAGATGTTAATCCTAAAAAGTTATAAATCTCACCCATTTCTTGAGAATCTCTTTTAGCGAGGTAATCATTCACAGTTACGATGTGAACCCCTTTTTCATGAAGAGCATTAAGATATGCAGCAAGAGTAATAGTAAGCGTTTTTCCTTCACCAGTTTTCATTTCAGCAATTTTAGACTCTTGTAGAACTATTCCGCCTATTAATTGTACATCGAAATGTCTTTCTCCTCTTTTTCTTCTTGAGGCTTCCCTGACTAATGCAAAAGCCTCAGGCAATATCTGCTCAATTTTTTCTCCTTTTTTAATTTTTTCTTTGAATTCGATAGTTTTTTTTGGAAAGTCCTCGTCTTTTAAATTTTTGATTTCTTCTTCTAATGAATTAATTTTGTTTACAATTTTAGCAATTCTATCAAGTTCTCTTTGATTATTGGATTTAATTAGTTTTGAGAAAAAGTTAAGTGGATTTAGCATCAGTTTTTGATTTATTATTTACTTATAACCATTTATATAATCATTAAATAATTATTTTAAATAGAATGGGTATTAATTTAACAAATTTTCTATCATCTAAATCAAAAAGCAAGAGATTAAACGAATTTCAAGATCTTGATCATATTGATGGTGTAGCGATTTCTACGATTAGTGCTGACTTGTATAATAGTTCTCGAGATGATTTAGTCATGTTCTATTTTAGAGATGGAGTTAACTATGCGTCTGTTTATACCCAATCCAAAATTATTTCTGAAAATATAAAATGGAATTTAAATCAAAAAGCTAAAAAAATTTTTTCATTAATAGTGAACACAAGAAATGCTAATTGTTTCACTGGAAAACAAGGTTATAAAAGTCTTGAAAAGATTGCAGAAATTATCTCTCATAAATTAACACAAAAACAGAAAGAAGATGAAGATCAACCAAAAAAAATTAATTCAAAGGAAATAATTTTTGGATGTACTGGAACTATTGGTGAGATTTTTCCTGAGGAAAAAATAATCAATAAAATTCCTGAACTAATCGAGAAAATAAAATATACACAAAATAAGTATATCTGGATGAAGTCCGCATTAGGGATAATGACTACCGACACTCAGCCTAAAATGGCAATGGAAGAATGTTCAATTGGTGGAAGTGATATAAAGATATTTGGGGTTGCAAAAGGCTCGGGCATGATACAACCTGATATGGCTACAACCTTAGCATATATTTTTACTGATGCAGATTTACCAAATGATGTGCTTAAAAAACTTTTAAAGAAAAATATTTCTAATACTTTTAACGCTATTAGCTGTGATAGTGATACTAGCACTAATGATATGGTTTCAATTTTTTCAACAGGTAAATCAAAACATCCTAAAATTAAAAATGCTAATGATGAAAAAATTAAAAACTTTGATTTAGCTTTAAATAAGGTTTTATTAAATTTAGCTAAAAGAGTTGTAGCTGATGGTGAAGGCGCTTCAAAATTTATAACTATTAATATTCAGGGGTGCAAAAATGAAGATGATGCAAAAAAAATAGCTTTCTCAATTGCAAATTCACCTTTAGTAAAAACAGCTATCTCAGGCGAAGATGCCAATTGGGGAAGAGTGGTAATGGCAATAGGAAAAGCAGGTGTACAAATAAAACATGAAAAATTGTCTATTAAATTCGGAGAGATAAGTGTTGTTTCTAATGGAAAGCTGAATTCAAATTATAATGAGGATGAGGCATCCGAATATATGAAAAGTGATAGCATTGATATTAATGTTGATATCTCCTGTGGTGCCAAAAGTTTCAAAGTTTACACGATGGATTTGACAAAAAAATACATTGAGATTAATGGAGATTATCGAAGTTAGATTTGTTCTATTGAAATTTATAGAATTATTACTAAATAATAATTATGATCAAATACAAGTTGATTTGTAAAAATTGTGATTTCTTATTTGATAGCTGGTTTGCTTCATCTAAAGAGTATGAAAAACTCAAAAGTAAAAATTTTTTAAATTGCCATAAATGTAATTCTCAAAATGTTGAAAAAACTTTAATGGCTCCTCAATTAATAAATAGAAATAGCACCAATAATCTTGAAAAAAAGAACACGAAATTAAATGAGATAAAAAACAAGATTAAAGAGTATCAAAAATTTATCAAAAGTAATTTTGATTATGTGGGTGAAAATTTTGCCTACGAAGCAAGATCATTACATTATAACAAAAAAAATAAGAAAAAAGGTATTTATGGCAGAGCTACAAAAAATGAAATTCAAGAACTTAAGGAAGAAGGAGTTGAAGCTGAAATGATACCATGGATTGAAGATAAGAGTAATTAAACTTTATTAAATTTTCCAATATAATTAATGGATTTATCTGAGCTTATCGACCATTTGTCGGTAATAATATTAAACTTCATTCCGTCTAGATTTTGTACTTGAAGATTATATTTTTTAGAAATTTTTATTAAGTCATTTGGATCTATAAATTTATCCCATTCATGAGTCCCAATCGGTAGCCATCTTAAAATATACTCCGCACCTATAATTGCAAATAGATAAGATTTTAAAGTTTTGTTTATTGTTGCAACAAACATTATACCTTCTTTTTTTAATAGTGATGAACATGACTTTAAAAAAATATCAACGTCTTCAACATGTTCTATGATCTCCATATTCAAAATTACATCAAATTTTCTATCTATTTTTAAATTTTCTGGTGAGGCAGTTAGATAATTAATTTTTAAATTATTCTTTTCTGCATGAAGTTTTGCAACTTGTATATTTTTTTCTGATGCATCTATGCCAGTTACATCTGCTCCTAATCTGCTCATAGGTTCTGATAGTAAACCACCACCACACCCAATATCTAATAATCTAATTTTTTGTAATGGCTTATCTGAATTTTCAAGCTTAAAACTATTAATTATCTTTTCCTTTATATATGAAATTCTAATAGGATTAAATTTATGTAATGGTTTAAATTTACCAGTAGGATCCCACCATTCTTCTGCAATTCTAGAAAATTTCTCTATTTCTTTTTTATTTATTGTGCTAGTTTTCATTACAAGATTAACAATATATTGAAGATGTATTTAATCAATAAATTTTAATTAAAAATATTTATCATGAAAATTGTAGTATTAAAATTTGGTGGAACATCAGTTGGTACAATTGAAAAAATTAAAAAAGTTACTGATATTATCATTGAACATAAAAAGAAAAAAAACAAAGTAATAGTTGTTTCTTCAGCTATGAGTGGTGTGACAAATGATTTGATCAAAAAATCAAAACAGATTAGTAACAATTTCATAGATTCCGAATATGATGTTTTAGTATCATCAGGTGAGCAGGTCGCATGCTCCTTAATAGCCGGAAGATTAAACCACAAAGGTTTCAAATCAAGATCTTGGCTAGGTTGGCAAATACCGATTTTCACTAGCGGTCCTTACACAAACTCAAGAATTCAACAAGTGAATAAAAATAAACTATTAAGATTTCTTAAAGAAGGAGGAATTCCTATCATTACTGGCTTTCAAGGGATAAATATGAACGAGAGAGTAACTACGATAGGTAGAGGAGGTTCAGATGCAAGTGCAATTATGATTGCAAAATCCTTTAAAGCACAAAGATGTATTATTTATACAGACGTAGAGGGTGTATACACCACAGATCCAAATAAATTAAAAAAAGCCAAAAAAATTAAAGTAATTTCTTATGAAGAAATGTTAGAAATGGCATCTTTGGGTGCTAGAGTTATGCAGCCTGTTTCAATTCAAGATGCAAGATTAAATAGAATTAATATTGAAGTAAAATCTTCATTTATAAAAAAATCTGGAACATTAATTACAAAAAGAACAAATTTAAATAATAATAGAATTATTACAGGAATTTCTTTAACACATAATGATGCAAAAGTTACTTTAGTTGGTGTAAAAGATAGACCAGGTGTGGCAGCATCAATTTTTAAACCACTATCAATTAATTCTATAAACGTTGATATGGTAGTACAAAATATTTCGCCGAATGGAAAAGAAACTGATTTAACTTTTACGATTAAAGGCGAAGACCTCAACAAAACAAAAAAGATAATTCAAGACAACAAAAGTATAAAATTTAAAAAAGTGTTATTCCAAAAAGGGGTTTCTAAAATATCAATAATTGGTGTTGGAATGATAACAACTCCTGGTGTTACTTTTAGAATGTTTCAAGCCTTAGCAAATAAAAAAATAAACATCCAAGTAATATCAACATCTGAAATCAAAATTTCTGTTTTGATTAACAAAAAAGATGCTAAAAAAGCCTTAGTTACATTGCATAAAGAATTTAAACTACAAGAATAAAAAATGAGCATCAGACCTTTTAGGGATATTAAAAGACGAAAGACCAAAACTATCAATGTTGGTGATGTTAAAGTTGGAGGTGAAAATCCTATAAGTGTACAATCAATGACCAATACCTTAACATCAGATGTTAAGAGTACAATTAAACAAATTCAAGATATACAATCTGAAGGAGCTGACATCGTTAGAGTTTCTTGTCCTGATGAGTCATCATCTAAAGCACTTAAAGAAATTACAAAACATGTTGATATTCCAATAGTTGCAGATATACATTTCCATTACAAGAGAGCAATTGAAGCTGCAGAAAATGGAGCGAGTTGTTTGAGAATAAATCCTGGAAATATTGGAGATAAAAAAAAAATTATTGAAGTAGTTAAATCTGCCAAAGATAATAATTGTTCGATTAGAGTAGGCGTTAATGCTGGCTCATTAGAGAAAGATATACTAGAAAGATTTAAAGAACCTTGTCCGGAGGCACTGGTAGAAAGCGCATTAAGAAATATTGAAATTTTAGAGGATATGGATTTTTCAAATTTAAAAGTAAGCGTAAAATCTTCTGACGTTTTTTTATCCGTAGAGGCTTATCGTCAACTTTCAAAGAAAATAGATTATCCACTTCACTTGGGAATCACTGAAGCTGGTAGTTTTATATCAGGGAGTATTAAATCCTCAATTGGCTTAGGTATTCTCCTTAAAGAGGGAATTGGAGATACAATAAGGGTGTCTCTTTCTGATGATCCAGTAAAAGAGGTGGCGATTGGAAATGAGATACTTAAATCATTGAGTCTTAGAAATAGAGGAGTAAAGATTATTTCCTGTCCGTCCTGTGCAAGACAAGGTTTTCAAGTAATTGAAACTGTAAGGGTCTTAGAGGAAAAATTATCGCATATTAAGACACCAATCACTCTCTCAATTATCGGATGTGTTGTTAATGGTCCCGGGGAGGCTGCGATGACAGATGTAGGAATTACAGGTGGGCAAAAAGGAAGTAATATGCTTTACCTCTCTGGTGTTCAAAGTGAAAAAGTTATGACAGATGAAATGATAACGAGAGTGATTCATGAAGTTGAAAAGAAAGCTTCCGAATTAGAGAATAATTCAAAATGATACCAGAAAAAACTATCGAAGAATTAATTACTCGACATTCTTCTTTAGAAAAAGATTTAGCATCAGGAAATGTAGATAAGAAATTATTTGCAGAAAAATCAAAAGAATATTCAGATTTAAATGAGATTGTTTTTAGTGCAAAGAAATATGCTTCATATAAAAATGATAAAATTGAACTAGAAAAAATTCTAAATGATAAAAATTCTGATGAGGAGTTAATGAAAATGGCTCATACTGAATTAAGTGAGTTAAACTCACAATTTGAGAAAAATGAGAAGAAATTAAAATTATTTTTACTACCAAAAGATGAGGCTGACAAAAAAAATGCTATTATAGAGATAAGAGCTGGAACTGGCGGTCTAGAGGCAAGTTTATTTGCAGGTGATTTATTTAAAATGTATGAAAAAGTTTGTAATAAAAAAAAATGGTCTCTGGAATTAATATCTATTTCGAGAAGTGATGCGGGTGGATTAAAAGAAGTTATAGCGTCTGTTAAAGGTAACAATATTTATTCAACTTTAAAATACGAAAGTGGTGTACATAGAGTTCAAAGAGTCCCAGATACAGAAACTCAAGGTAGAGTTCACACCTCAGCTGCTACTGTTGCTGTATTACCTGAGGCAGAAGAGGTTGATTTAAAAATAAGTGAGACAGATTTAAGAATTGATGTTTTCAGAGCTGGTGGTCCTGGTGGCCAATCTGTAAATACAACTGATAGTGCAGTTAGAATAACCCATATACCAACTGGCTTGAGTGTTTCACAGCAAGACGAAAAATCTCAACATAAAAATAAGGCAAAGGGAATGAAAATATTACGAGCAAGATTATATGAGTTAGAGAGAAGCAGATTAGATCAAGAAAGATCAGCTGATAGAAAAAGTAAGATTGGTAGTGGAGATAGATCTGAAAGAATTAGAACCTATAATTTTCCTCAAGGAAGAGTCACAGATCATAGAATCAACCTTACATTACATAAGTTAGAAGAATTCTTGGAGGGTGAAGCATTTGATGAAATAATTGAATCTTTATCCTTAAAAGCACAAGAAGAAAGTTTGAACAAACTTTAAATTATGGATATACAGAGTGCATTAAAAAAAGGGCAATCAATTTTATTAGATAATAATATAATATCAGCAAAACTAGATAGTGAAATTTTAATGTCTCAAGCCATTAGAAAAGACCAAAAATTTATAATTTTAAATTTACATAAAGAGATAAAAAAAAAGGATCTCGACTACTTTGACAATTTAATTCAAGAAAGAGCTAAGAGTAAACCAATAGCCCAAATCATAAAAAAAAAAAGTTTTTGGAACTATGAGTTTATTGTAAACAATGATGTATTAATACCAAGACCAGATACAGAAATTTTAATTGAACAAGCCCTCAAGTTAACAAAAAATAAAAACAGGTTGCAAATATTAGATATTGGGGTTGGTTCTGGGTGCATTTTAATATCAATTTTGAATGAAAGGAAAAATTTCATTGGAACTGGGATTGATATAAGCAATAAATCATTGAAAATAAGCAAGTTTAATGCTCACAAATTTAGAATAAAAAATAGATTAAAATTATTTAAATCTAATATTGACAATTTCAATAGAGGCAAATATGATCTGATCGTATCTAATCCTCCTTATATAAAAAAAAGTAATTTAAAATGTTTGGAAAAGGATATTAGTTTTGAACCAAAGCTAGCACTAGATGGTGGGTTAGATGGTTTATCAGGAATTAGGAAAGTTATAAATAAATCGTCTGAGCTGATAAAAAGAAATGGTCATTTGATTGTAGAAATAGGTTTTGATCAAAAAAAACAAGTTAATGAAATATTACTTAATAAAGGATTTTATATAAAAGAAACTGTTAAAGATTTATCAAGTCATGATCGTTGCATAGTAAGTATTAAATTTTAATAAGATGGTTACATTTAGAAACAACAATGGACGAAGAAGTAATTTCCGAAGAAATGAGAGAAATTTTAAGTCCAATGGTGACAGAAATAAATTTAATAATAGTTTTTCAACTTCTGAAAATTTTCAAAGAAAATCTCCAGGAAGAAATAATCATAATGCACCTAAATTAATTGAGAAATATAATAACTTAGCTAGAGAAGCCTTATCAACTGGAGATAAAATTTTATCGGAAAATTACTTTCAACACGCAGATCATTTTACGAGAATATTAAATGAGAAAGGAATTCAAAAAAAAATAAGTTTTAGAAATAAGGATTTAGAGGAAACCCCTCACGCAATTGAAAATAAAGAAAAAAAAGAAGAGTCTTCGTCAAATGAAAAAGATGGTACTCAAGACAAATATTCAGAGGTTAATTAATTCAGACCGATTATTTTTTCAGACTTCAGTACGTCCAATTTAATTCTTTTAGTTTCAAAAATTTTTCTTTCATCACCCTTTAAAATTTTTCCTGATGGAAGTTTTAAAGTTTGAGAATTTATTCTTTTTCCATTGACGATCACCTCGTAATGTAGGTGAGGACCTGTTGATTTTCCAGTAGACCCAACATAACCTATAGTTTGTCCTTGTTTTACTCTTGTTCCTTTTCTAATACCTTTTGCAAATTTTGACATATGTGCATAAACTGTTTGATAAGTAGAATTATGTTTTATCACTACACAATTACCACCTCCTCCACACCATCCTGCTTTTTTTATCACACCATTACCAGATGCCATGATAGGAGTTCCCATTGGTGCAGCAAAGTCCGTTCCCCTATGCATTTTATTAAAACCATCAATTGGATGTTTTCTCATTCCAAAAGATGAAGAAAGTCTTGCACCATTAATTGGTGTTTTCATTAATGCTTTTTGAACACTCTTACCGCTCCTATCATAGTGACCTTCATTGTTTTTTGAGTCAAAGTAATATAACGAGTTATCCTCACCACTTAATTTAAGATTTGCATATAATATATTACCTGTTTCAATAACATTTTTTTTATCGTCCAAAAAAACTTCGTACATTATTTGAAAACTATCTCGTTTTCTAACATCTCTTTGAAAATCGACTTGAAAGCCATAGATTCTTGCAAACTCAATTATAATTCCTGCTGGGATTTTTTGATTTGTTGCCGATTTGTATAGACTTTCTAAAATAATACTCTCATCATAAATTATATTTTTATTTAATTTAGAAACCAAAATTTTTTGATCAAATTTATCTGTTTCTTTCTTTCTAGTG
>CACDUM010000005.1:0-56230 GCA_902555965.1 uncultured Pelagibacteraceae bacterium
TATTCAAAGAATAGATGGTTTAGAAGAAAGTAAAGTTACACCCCCAGAGTCTGTTTACAAAAGAATAAAAGAAGAAAATAATAAAATTGGTGAAGCAAGAGCAATTAACTCAGATTTACCCTTTTTCAAAAATCAATTTATTATGCCAGTTGAAGGTATTATTAGTGGTGTTTATGGAAGTCAAAGAATTTTAAATGGTAAACCTAAATGGCCTCATTATGGAATTGATATTGCTGCCAAACAAGGAACTATGATCAAATCATCTGGATCAGGTGTTGTTACTATGGCAGAAGATGATCTTTATTATACGGGTGGAACAATAATTATGGATCACGGTCATGGCATTTCAACTATTTATTCACATCTTGAAAATGTAATGGTGTCTGTTGGTGATAAAATTAATCAAGGAGATGTAATTGGGACTGTGGGCTCAACTGGGAGATCAACCGGTCCACATTTAGATTTTAGAGTTAATTGGTTTCAGACTAGACTAGATCCTATGTCTGTAATAAATTAAATTATGCAAACATTAATTCTATTAGCTTTAGTTATTGTGATTTGGTGGATATTATTCCGACCTATCACAAAAAAAGAATTGGATAGATTTAATAATAAAGACTGGCCAGATATGGATTTACATTAAGAATTTAAAGAAGGCTGTTTCTTCATATCCTCTTTTTTAATACCGGCTACTCTTACTGGTTTTTTCATAGCATCTCTTCTAAAAGGTTCACCTAATTCTTGATTTAATATCACTTCAATAAAGGTTGTAATACCTTTTTTTTGATCCTCACAAGATTGTTTAATGGCAGCAGTAGTTTCTTCCATAGTTCTAACAGTAACACCTTTTAAACCGCAAGCCTCTGCTACTTTTGCAAAACTTAATTCTGGATCAAGTTCTGTACCAACAAAATTATTATCAAACCAAAGAGTTGTATTTCTTTTTTCAGCACCCCATTGGTAGTTTCTAAAAATTACCATTGTAATTGCAGGCCACTCCTCTCTTGCACAAGAGCTCATTTCGTTCATGCTTATTCCAAATGCTCCATCTCCCGCAAAACCAATTACAGGTGTATCCGGACAACCAATTTTAGCACCCAGTATAGATGGAAAACCATAGCCACAAGGACCAAATAAACCTGGCGCTAAATATTTTCTTGGCTTTTCAAATGTTGGATAGGCATTTCCAATTGCACAGTTATTTCCAATATCACTTGATATAATTACATCCTCAGGCATACCAACTTGAATAGCTCGCCAAGCTTGTCTTGGTGACATTCTATCTGCGTCTCTCTCTCTAGCTTCTTTGTTCCAAACTGTTCCTTCGTCATCATCTTCATGATCTAAACTAGACAATTTTTGTAACCATGCTGATTTTGTCTGATGAATTAAATCTTTTCTTTTTTGTCTATCGGTATCGCCTGCATTTGAAGACAGCTTTTCTAAAATCTGCGTTGCAACTAATTTTGCATCACCACTAATTCCAACTGTAACTTTTTTAGTTAATCCAATTCTATCTGGATTCATATCAACTTGAATTATACTTGCTTTTTTTGGCCAATAATCAATTCCATAACCTGGTAGAGTTGAAAAAGGATTCAATCTTGTTCCTAAAGCTAAAACGACATCAGCCTTAGAAATTAATTCCATCGCAGCTTTTGATCCATTATATCCTAATGGTCCAACTGCTAAAGGATGACTTCCTGGAAAACTATCATTATGTTGATATCCTGAGCAAACAGGTGCATCAAGTTTTTCAGCAAGTTTTTTAGTTTCTTCAATTGCTCCGCCAATAACAACACCTGCTCCAGATAAAATAACTGGAAATTTCGCTTTAGATAATAAATCTGCCGCCTTAGCAATAGCATCAGCACCTCCACCTTGTCTTTCTAATCTGACGATTGGGGGAAGGTCTATGTCAATCACTTGACACCAATAATCTCTTGGAACATTTATTTGTGCTGGTGCTGAACCTCTTATTGCTTTTTCTATTACTCTATTTAAAACTTCAGCCATTCTTGAAGGATCTCTAACCTCTTCTTGATAACAAACCATGTCTTTAAATAAATTCATTTGCTCTACTTCTTGAAAACCACCTTGCCCCATAGTTTTATTTGCAGCTTGTGGTGTTACTAATAATAAAGGTGTGTGGTTCCAATAAGCAGTTTTAATTGGTGTTACTAATCCTGTTATACCTGGACCATTTTGTGCAATGACCATTGACATTTTTCCTGTAGCTCTTGTGTAACCATCTGCAATCAAACCACCATTTGTTTCGTGTGCCACATCCCAAAAGGTAATTCCTGCATCTGGAAAAATATCAGATATAGGCATGAACGCTGAACCAATAATTCCAAAAGAGTGTTCAATACCATGCATTTGTAAAACTTTTACAAAAGCTTCTTCTGTTGTCATTTTAGTCATTTGTAGAACCTTTCTAAATTACTTTAGAACAATTTTTTTAAAAATTAATTGTTAATTTTTGCGATTAATATATAAGATTTTAGAAAATTCAAACAAACAAATCGACACTATATTAATGTCAACAGATATTATAATTCACGACAAAAAAGACAATGTTGGTGTAGTTGTAATAGAAAAAATAACTCCAAAACAAGATTGTAAATGCTGGATAATGGAGAACGACAGCTCGGTTAACATTCAATCTGCAGATGAAATCCCTCTAGGCCATAAAATTGCAATGATTGATTTAAAAGAGGGAGATACAATTTTAAAATATGGTCACGATATAGGTAAAGTAGTCAAAGAAATTAAAAAAGGTCAACATGTTCACGTTCATAACGTCAAAACAAAAAAGTGGTAATTAGATGGAAATTCCAAAAAGTTTTTTAGGTTATAAAAGAGAAAATGGCAGAGCAGGAACAAGAAATCATGTAATCATTTTACCTGTTGATGATATTTCAAACGCATGTGCTGAAGCAGTTGCAAATAACATTAAAGGAACAATAGCACTTCCCCATTCTTATGGAAGATTACAATTCGGAGCAGATTTAGAATTGCATTTTAGAACAATGATTGGAACTGGTAGCAACCCAAATGTTGCAGCGGTAATTGTGATTGGTATTGAGCCTAAATGGACTAAGAGAATTGTCGACGGAATTGCAAAAACTGGAAAACCAGTTGAAGGTTTCCATATTGAACGTACTGGGGATATTGGAACTGTAATGAAAGCCTCAAAAAAAGCTCAAGAATTTGTTATGTGGGCTTCTGAAAAACAAAGAGAAGAATGCCCGATAAGTGATTTATGGATTTCAGTAAAATGTGGCGAGTCTGACACGACTTCTGGTTTAGCTTCAAATCCAACTGTTGGAAATTTAATGGATAAACTTGAACCACTTGGAGTTCATTTATGTTTTGGGGAAACATCAGAACTTACAGGAGCAGAAAAAGTTTGTGCTACAAGAGGTGCCACAAAAGAAGCTTCAGATAAATTTATGAAGACTTGGAGTGCCTATAACGATTTTATTTTAAAAGAAGCAACTGATGACCTTTCTGAAAGTCAGCCAACTGCTGGTAATATAGCGGGTGGTTTAACAACTATTGAAGAAAAAGCTTTTGGAAATTTTCAAAAAATAGGAAATTGTAAATTTGTTGATGTTTTAGAACCGGCTGAAGAACCAAAAAAAGGAAAAGGTTTATACTTTATGGATACGTCATCTGCTGCAGCAGAATGTGTAACACTACAAGCAGCTGCAGGATTTAATATTCATTTATTCCCTACTGGTCAGGGTAATATTGTTGGTAACCCAATTGAACCAGTTATAAAATTAACTGCAAATCCATTAACAGTTAAATCTATGGGAGAACATATTGATTGTGATGTTTCAAAAATTCTCTCGAGAGAAATGAATTTGTCTGAAGCTGGAGATAAATTAATTAAAACTACTTTAAAAGTTGCAAATGGTAGACTCACTTGTGCTGAGGCTTTAGGTCATAGAGAATTTGTTATGACCAAATTATACCGGAGTGCTTAAAATTTTTACTTAGCTGGTTTGCTAAAGTGCTTTTTTTTTAAATCAGATAAAAATCTTCGAATAAATGCTGCAGCAACACCTAACGCTATAGCAAAAAATATAGAAAATAAACTATATACAATTGGCATATCTTTTGAAAATTTTTGGACTAAAACTGATAATGGTGTTAAATCCTTTTCAGCAACCTTAGTGATGCCGTTCATAGTATGATCAACAAAAAAAGTATCATACGCAATTGCAATTCCAACAATTAATAATAAAACTGCTAATAAGGCTTTTAGTCCAGAGCTTTCAATTGATTGTCCAATTTTTTGACCTGTTTGTACTCCAATTATAGAACCAATAACCAACATTAAAACTAAAATTAAATCTATAGATCCATAATTAAATGCATGTAAAAACGTTACAATGACACTTACAAAAATAGTTACAAACAAAGATGTTCCCGGAACTAATTTTGTTGGCATCCCTATTATATAAATCATGGCAGGTACTAGTATGAAAGCTCCACCAATACCCATAATTGCAGCAATAAAACCTACAAATAAACCAATGATAATTGGTGTGAATGCACTCTCGTATAATTTTGATTTAGGAAATCTCATCCTAAATGGAAGACCATGTATCCAATAATGAACGTGTAATTTTCGTTTTACAATAGTATTTTTTCTAGCTTTATCGATCTCGCCAAGACTTTCAACTAGCATTAAAGTTCCAATGATTGCCAAGATATACATGTAAGCAAGAGAGATGACAGTATCTATTTTGCCAATGTCTTTAAAGTAAGTAAATGTATAAATACCAATGATAGTTCCTATTGCACCACCAATGACAATCATGAACCCCATTTTATAATCCAACGTATTTTTAAGATAATGAGTGGTAGATCCGGAAACAGAGGTAGCTAAAATGTTATTTGCTTCATTGGCAACGGCATAAGCTGGTGGGACTCCTAAAAAAATTAAGAAAGGAGTCATTAAAAAACCACCCCCTACTCCAAATAGTCCCGATAAAACTCCAACTAAAGCACTTAATAAAATGATTTCAATAGCAGTAACATGTACTTGTGCTATTGGTAAAAATACTTCCATTTAAAATAATTAACTTTTTTAAAAAAATTTATTTAAAAGTTAAAAAAGTTCCAAATAATATTACACCCCAGCAAGCTAATATTGCTGAAAAAATTCCTGTTTTAATTAATGCTGTTTTATAATTTAAGATTTTTTGTAAAAATTTTATATTTGAAAGGTGCATCTATATCCTCAATAGCACCAGCAGAAAAATTGTCAAACTTTAATTAATAAATTGTGGCTCCAAAAATTTTTACCTCGCCATCCTCAACACCAAGGACCAACCTTCCTAAAAATTCTCCAGGCACCTCCTTGTTAGTCTGCTTAATTAATACAGTAATATGATCACCTCTTCTTAATGTTCCAAATGGTTCGTAGGTTTCATTTAAATTGGTAATAATCTTGTTGTTAGCCCATTGCTTTCCAAGCTCTACTTCGTTAGCCCCAAACAGCATTTGGGTAGAGAAATCTCTTGTAAAGCCACCATAATCTTTCATATTTGAGGCTCTTACGAGATTTTCCCAAAAAGGCTTGGCTATCGTGAATATCTCCTCGTCAGATTTTTTCAAAAGGTCCATAAAGAGGTTTGGAATATGGTGTTACGAAGCCTTCTTCTTCTCTTTTTCGTCAACGATATGATAAACTGGTACTTTCTCCAGAGTGAATTTTCCAGTTTTAGGGTCTCTTCTCGAAACGGTCAAACAATGCCAATTTTCATCATCAAGTTTCATATGATCGCCTCTGTAATAATAACCTGGCCAACGAGTTTCTTCTCTAAATAATGTATGCTCTGTTACACATTGTGAGGTTAGAGCTCTGTGTTTAAGCTCCCAAGCTCTCATTAATTGATGATAATCCTCAGCTCCCACGTTTTCCAAATCTTCTTGCAACCACTCTAGAAGTTCAAGAGCCCTCTTAAGCATATTGCCGTTAGTCATGTAATTTGAGGTAATCCCCCCAACATACTCATCCATAATTTTTTGAAGTCTTTGCAATCCTTGTATTGGAGAAATATAGCTTGGTGAAACAGTTCCACCGGTGATCTCATTTTGCGCAACAGTGTAAGTCTCTAAAGGTTTGTAAACTGCCTTTTTAAAATCCTCACATTGTTTATCAGTTACATTAATTCCCTCTGCTTTTTTATCCTCTATATATTTAACTGCCGCTTTTGCAGCTAATCGACCTTCAGTAAAAGAACCTGATGAAAATTTATGAGCACTACCTCCGACTGTATCTCCAGCACCAAAAAGTCCATCGATTGTAAGCATTCTGTTATAACCCCAGAAATATTCTGGTGGAGATAGATCTTCTGGTCCACTTACCCAAGCTCCGGAACATGTTGCGTGTGATCCCATTACGTAAGGCTCAGAAGTTGTTAATTCAGGATTTGTATATTTGGGGTCAATATTTTGTGATGCCCAAACTACTGCTTGCCCAACTGTCATTCCTAAAAAGTTTTCCCAACCTACTGTTTCTAAATGAGGATCTTGGAAAGCTTCTTTGGTTACCATATGTATCGGTCCACCGCCTGCAGCAACCTCTTGAATAAATGCGTGGTTTCTCAAACAAGTAGGAGTTGGATGATGATCAATATATTCTCCAACTAATTCTTTAGTTTGCTCATACCATTTTTTCTCATAATTTTCGCCGTTAGCATTTTGTGTATATGTTTTTAAATGTAAAAAGTATGCTCCAACTGGTCCATAACCATCTTTAAATCTGCACAATACTATTCTATTTTCCATTTGGGTCATCTTTGCACCTGCTGCAATAGGTAAAGCATAAGCAGATCCATTACTCCATGGTGCATACCAGGTTCTTCCCATGCCTTCTCCAACCGCTCTTGGTTTAAAAATATGTGATGCTCCACCGGCTGAAACTATAACTGCCTTAGCTCTGAACACATGAAAATCACCTGTTCTCATATTAAAACCAACTGCACCACCAATTCTATTTTCTTGGGACTCATCCATTAACAAATGAGTAATCATTATTCTGTTGTAAATTTTATCTGCGGATTTTTTTGCTGCTTCAGCAACAATTGGCTTATAGCTTTCGCCATGGATCATTATTTGCCATTTACCTTCTCTTAGATATCTTCCAGTTTTTTCATTTTTCATCATGGGAAGACCCCACTCATCAAACATATGAACAGTTGAGTCTACATGACGAGCCATGTCATAACCCAAATCTTCTCTAACCATTCCCATTAAATCATTTCTGGCATACCTTACATGGTCTTCAGGTTGATTTTCATCCCATTGCATACCCATGTAACAATTGATTGCATATAAACCTTGTGCGACCGCACCACTTCGATCAATGTTTGCTTTTTCAACACAAACAATCTTTAAATCTCTCCCCCAATGTCTGGCCTCAAATGTTGCTCCTGTACCAGCCATTCCACCACCAACAACTAATACATCACACTCCTCATAATGTGTTTTGTGCTTAGCCATTAATAATAAACACCTTTTTTAAAAGACTCTTTTGGAACCGATGGTAATTCTTTATTGGTATTTAATCCTTCTGGCTCACTATATAATCTTTGTGAATTAATTTCTCCTTGATTAGGAGTATCACCTTCAGCAAGTTTAGGAATAAATTTTCCCCAAGGTTTTGTTGTTATAGGTGAAACGAAGTTTTTCTCTGTTCCGTTTCTAAATTTAATTTTCCAAGAGATAGTTCCTTTTTCTTCTTCTCGTCTAACTCTAACGCTGTGACCCATCGGAGCAAAATCAGCATACCCTCTCACATCAATTGCATGATTAGGACATGCTTTAACACAAGAATAACATTCCCAACAAAAGTTTGGTTCAATATTTTTTGCTCTTCTGATATTTTCATCAATGTGCATGATATCTGAAGGACATATATCTACGCAATGACCACAGCCATCGCATCTTGTCATGTATACAAAAGTTGACATAATTTTTATTTTTCTCCTTTTTCTATTAACATATTAATAATGTTTTGGCTCTTCTCTTTTTATACCCAGGCCAAATTGTTCTGGGGCATCAGCTGGTGGAGGTAAATTATCCCTAGATCCATCTGCCTCTGCTAAATTTTTTTGAATAGCTGCTCCAGGTTTATAAAACATGTGAGCGAATTTAGACCAATAAACACCACCGAATAAAATTAAGTTAGATGCAACAAATAAAATTAAAAATAAATAAGACAAACCTATTTGCCCATTAAATTGTGTGAATGACCAAGCTAACCCAAAAGTTGAACACGCAAGTAATGCTAAAACAAATAAATCTGCTTTTATAATCCTATACCAAGGATGGGCTTCTGCTGAAACATCAACTCTTAAAAAAAACCAAAACCAATATCCTCCTAAACATGTTAATATTGCTCCTGCATGCCAAATCATTGACCAAGTTTGAGAACTTGGTTTATCAGCACCTGTATAACAAAAAACTAAAATAGCTGAAGACACCCAAAATAAAATTGTGCCATACATTCCTAGAACATGGGCCAGTCTTCTTTTACCAAACCCTAATTCAGAAGTTGTACCAATATCAACGACTGTTGTTTTAGCAATGACAGAAACTTTTTCTCCAACTCCTAATTTTTTTGTTGCTGAAAGCTTTGCTTTTTTCGCGTTATTAAAAAAATAAGTCAAATTTTTGTGATGTATCATCTGAATAATAGTTCCTACTGCAATTAACAAAACCATAGCAATAATGAAAGATTGCATTGCTAAGGGTGAGATGGTTTCTGATAAAATTGAAAATGGATTGCTACTTAACATTTCCGCCTTTTGTTAAATTTTGAATTAATTTAAAAGTTTTATATCTAGTTGAATTTATAGTTCAACCTCAAACTGGGGTCAATTTGTCTTTTATAACAGGCTAATTATTTCTTTTATAATGTTGTTTGTTTGGAATGACTGATCGTACTCCACCCTGGGGATTGTCAACATCTCCTTCCCTTCGAGGAATCAGATGAAAATGACAATGTAAAATAGATTGACCAGATACAATTCCTATATTTGTACCTAGATTAAATCCTTTAACTAACGGATCTTTATTAGTTATTTCTTTTTTAACAATTTTTATAAGATCATTACATGCAACCAATTCATCATTGGATAGGTCAAAATAATCCTTTATGTGTCTTTTGGGTATAATCAAACAATGATGTTCTGAAACTGGATAAGAGTCATAACTTGCATATGCCAAATCATTTTCATGAGCGCATCCACTTTTTTTAACGTCACAAAATAAACAAGGATTGTTTGGATCTTTCATCTATTAAAATCTATAAGAATTGCATTTATTTATAACTGCATCATATTGTTTTGATAAAAACTTAAATTTTTTTAGGTTTTTTCTTTTCCATTTAAGCTCATTTATAGTTCTAACTGAAGCAACCCCTTTCCCAGATCCTATCAATAAAATTTCATCATAATTTTTTATCTCTTTAAGCAAAATATCTTTCTTAAAAATCTTTGTTATTTTTGTTTTGAAAAATTTATAAGTATTTCCCTCATAATAATCCTTTTTGGGAGTAAAAAATTTTTGATCTTTAACAAATAATAAATTTGAGGTTCCAGTTTCTAATAATTTCTTATTAGATACCAATGCAATATCTGATTGGGAGTTATCCATTTTAGATAAATAAGATAAGATCTTTTTGTATTTAAGATTTTTAAACTCTGGTTTTTCTCTTTTTAATTTTACTAACTTCAAATTAAAATTTAATTTTGGTTTAACTCTTTTCCTTAAAGATATTGAAATAACTTTTTTATTTATAGCAATTCTCAATAGGTGATTATATTTCCTCTTTTTGGATAAATTTTTATTTATTATTTCTAAAATATCCGACCTTAATGATCTCTTTTTAATTTGATATTTTTTTAGAGATGAAATTAAGTTTTTTAAATGATTATCAAAAAATAAAATTTTTGCTGGTTTGCCAAAAATCCACATCGTTGTAAAAATTCCATGATCCCCCCAAAGATCTTGGAATTCTATCTGTTTTAAGTCTTTAAGCCGATAAGATTTTTTTAATAAGTAGGTTACCATTGATAGTTAAAAAAGATTCTGGGTGAAATTGAAATCCATAAATTTTTTCCTTTTGATTTTCAAATGCCATTGCAACTTTTGAATTTAAACATCTCATAGTTATCTCAAAATTATTAGATTTGAAAGGTTCTTTTAATTTTAAAGAATGATACCTGCCAACTTTAAATATTTTTCCTTTTTTAAATAAAGATTTATTAGTGATTACTTTTATATTTGATTGAAAACCATGATAAATTTTTCTTTGTTCAACAATTTTTGCACCTTCACAAAATAAGATGTGTTGAAATCCTAAACAAATTCCTATGATTTTCTTTTTACCTTTATATTTTTTATAAATTTTTGAAGTGATTGGATAATTTTTTGGATTACCTGGACCAGGTGAAAAAATTATTGTAGATGCTTGCTTAATTTTATTTTCACTAATTTTATCATAGTTATCGCATTCAACTTTATCAAACAACGCAAATTGATGAACAACATTATGAGTAAAGGAGTCATTATGATCAATTACATAAATCATTTAAATAAATCTATTAACGCTTTAGCTTTAAGAAAATTCTCATTAAATTCATGATTGGCATTACTATCGACGACAACACCTGAAGCAACTGAAATTTCAGATATATTTTTAAAATTTAAAATTGAACGTATAATTATGTTAAATCTCATATCACCATTGAACTTTATATAGCCAAAACTACCTGTATAGATATTCCTGTTTTCTTTTTCCTGATTATTTAAAAGATTAAGCGTATTTATCTTTGGACACCCAATAACTGAACCCCCGGGCATCATTGCTTTTATTATTTCAAAATTATTTATATTCTTTTTTAATTTACCCTTGATGAGGCTGACATAATGAAAAAGGTCTTTATATTCCTCTACGATTTTTTGTTTAGATAGTTTTACAGTGCCTACTTTACAAATTCTTGATAAATCATTCCTTTCCATATCAACAATCATATTGTGCTCTTTGGTTTCTTTTAAATTTTTTCTAAAATAATTTAATGCTTTTATTTTATTCAAATGCTTGGTTTTTTTTACAGTTCCAGCTATTGGTTTTGTAGATATATCACTCCCCTTTTTTGTAATTAAAGTTTCTGGGGAACAGCTTATTATTGAATAATTATGATCTTTAATCATAAAAGCCTCGGGAGCTAGGTTAGTATTAGATAACCTCGAAAAAAAATCTAACGGGTTAATTTTTGACTTTGTTTTATATTTGGTGCAAATTTTAATTTGATATGTTTCACCACTTTTTATTTTTTTCTTAAATTTATTGAATATTTTTGTATAATTTTTTCTATTAATATTTATTTTAAAATTACCTGATTCAAAATTTTCGAAATCATAATTTAACTTGTTACTTAGCTTGATCTTTTTTTCTGGTTTATAGAAAATACCTTTGGGAAAATTTAAATTCTTCTGTTTTGGGATTTTAACATCAATTAGATTATTCAATAACTCATATCCAAAAAAACCAATAAAAAGGTCAGTATCTTTTGATTTCTTTTTATTTTTTTTAGTTAAAAAATTTTTAATATTTTGATTATTTAAAATAATTTTTTTTGAAAAATTAGTATAAAGATTAAATCCTTTTTTAGATTTATAAATAATATAGGGTTTTCCTGACTGATGTATCTCTGTTAATTGATTTAATCTGTTCAAATTATTCTGTTTTTAGTCTTAAAACTGGTTCTTCTCTAATTGGTAGATGAATTATTGCTGCAAAAACTGATAATGCAATTGCTAAATACCACGCATAATCATATGACCCATATAGATCATAAAATAAACCCCCTAGATAAGCGCCAAAAAAAGATCCAACTTGGTGACTTAAAAAAACAATTCCATACAGAAGACCTAAATACTTTGTCCCAAACAGGTGAGCTACAATTCCACTTGTTGCAGGCACTGTCGATAGCCATAAAAAACCAAAACTTGCACCAAATAAAAATGCATTAATATTACTTGCGGGCATAAATATAAAAAAAATTATAGAAACACCTCTTAAAAAGTAAATTGCACTAAGGATAATTTTCTTACTCATTTTTGCAGAGAGGTAGCCACTTAATAGTGAACCAAAAATATTAAATAAACCGATCAAAGATAAAATTGCTGCTGCAGTCCAATCCTCAAGACCTCTATCTATTACATATTTAGGTACATGTGTTCCAACCAAAGTTATATGAAAACCACATACAAAAAACCCTGATACAAGTAAAATATAACTTTTTGTTTTAAAAGCTTCTGAGAGAGCTTCCTTAAAAGATTGATCTGAAGTTTTTTCGACACTTTCCGTTTTAGATGGAGATCTAACAAAATATGCTACAACTAAACCAGATAACAAAAATAAGCAAAAAACAAATAATGTATAGTTCCAACCAAACTCTGTGAGAGAAAAATTAGTAAAAATTGGTGAAAGAAAGTAACCAAATGATCCAACAGCAGTAACAAAACTCATTGCAATCGTTCTTGTAGATAATGGAAAATGTTTACCCACAACTGACATAGGAATACTTATTGCCGTTCCACCAAGACCTATTCCTATTAATAAACCCATATGGATTTGAAAAAATATTCCAGTATTTGGACCCGTGTATAAAAAATAAACACCTAAAGTATAAAAAATAAATGCTCCGATTATAGCTATATGTCCTCCGTATTTATCTGCTATAGCTCCGAAGATAGGACCTGTTATACCCCACATCAACATCTGCATCCCAATTGCAAAACCAAATGCGGTGTTGCTTATCTTTAAACTCTCGTTGAAGTCCATAAAGAACAAACCAAATGTTTGTCTGACACCCAAAGAAATTAAAACAACAAAGCATGCAGCAAATAAAGTTACTATTGCTGTTTTTGAACGAAAAAATTTTTCAGAACTCATCTTAAATGTCTTAAAGCTTGTTTGATATCAGCAATCAAATCATTAGGATCTTCAAGACCTATATGTAATCTTACTAAATGTTCATCTTTTGGTAAGTTCATATATTTTCTTTTACCAGTTTCTCTAAATTCTTGATGAAGCGCTAAACTCTCAAATCCACCCCAACTATAGCCATAGCCAAATAATTTCAGTGAATTAACAAACTTTCGAACAGAATTAATATTCTTAGCTTTTATCTTTAATCCCATTAAACCTGACGCTCCAGAATAATATTTTTTCCACATTCTAAAATTTTGTGAATTTTTTTTGAAAGGATATAACAATTTAATTCTTTTATTTTTTGATAAAAATGCTGCAACTTTTTTAGCATTTTCTCTATGTCTGTCTAATCTCACATCTAAAGTTCTTAACCCTCTAGTTATTAAATAAGCATCATCAGGTCCTAATCTAAGACCTGTAATTTTTTCTGCTGCTTTAACTTTAGAAAAGATTCTTTTATTTACTGCCAAACTTCCACCCATAACATCTGAATGTCCAGAATAATATTTAGTTGCAGAGACAATTGACATATCAAAACCAAGTTTAATTGGTTTTAAGTAATAAGGAGTACCCCAAGTATTATCAATTGCAGTGTATAGCTTATGCTTTCTTGCAATCGAAATAATTTTACCCAAGTCTTGAAAATCAAAAGTATTACTTCCAGGATTTTCTACAAAAATCAATTTTGTTTTCTTTGTAATATTGTTTTTTAATGTATTGAGGTCATGTGGATTATAAAAAACTGTCCTTATATTAAAATCTTTTAGATAATCTTCAGTTAAAATTCGTGTAGGGCTGTAAACTGGATCTGCAACTAACATTTCATCTCCAGGTCTGACAACGCTGAATATTGCTAAAAAAACGGAGCCAAAACCTGTTGGTGTCGTAAAAACATGATAACTTTCTTCAAGTTTTGTTAAAATTTTTTGTAATATATAAGTAGTAGAGGTCCCTTGTCTGCCGTAATCAAAATGACCGCCCGTTGGATTTCGTAGAGCTTTTTTTTGAGTTTTTCTTATATGTTGCATAGACTTAAAAATAATTGTCGATGCTCTGACTACTGGTGGATTTACTGATTGGTTATGAAAATCTTTTGCAGTGTGTTTTAAAAATGTCTTAAAAGATTTGCCCATAAAAAAATTGATATGATTAAAGGACAATGCTATATCCATATCAAAAATTCAATAAATTAATGAAAAGGATTTAATGAGTTACCCAAAGAAACATAGAGGCCGAAGAAAAATGGGGTCGAAAAAAAGAAGAGCTAGAAAAAAAAATAAGAAAAAATAGCTTATTCCTTTATCCAGCCGCCTCCTAATACTTTATAACCTAAAGCATCTTTATTATAAAAAACACATGCCTGACCTGGTGATATTCCATCTTCAGGATTTTTCAAATTTACATTTGCACCATTTTGATCACTTAGATTAACGTTTGCTTCAAGCAATTTACCAGTAGATCTAACTTTTACAAAAATGCTGGATTTAAATTCTTGTTCATTTGCTAATAAATTAACATTTTTTAATAGAATATCTTTCTTTCCTAAATATTCTTTTGGTCCAACAATTATTTCATTTTTTTCAGAATTAATTTTAATAACGTATAAAGCTTCTTTGTCAGAAACTTTTATTCCTTTTCTTTGACCAATAGTAAAATTTATAATTCCGTCGTGAACACCAATGACATTACCTTTAAGATCTTTTATGTTTCCTTTTTTAAATGAGTCTGGTCTAAATTTTTGAATTACTGATGCATAATCTCCTCCAGGTACAAAACATATATCCTGGCTGTCTGGTTTATCAGCAACATTAAGGTCTAGTTTTTTGGCAATTTCACGTGTTTCATTTTTATGAAGACCACCTAATGGAAATCTTAAATAATCAAGTTGTTCTCTAGTAGTATTAAAAAGAAAATAACTTTGATCTCTATTTTCGTCGATAGCTCTGTACATATTTGTATTATTATTTGAAGTAACACTTTTCACATAATGCCCAGTGATTAAAGCATCAGCATTTAAATCTTTAGAAACTTCAAACAAATCCTTAAATTTAACTGTTTGATTACATTGAACACAAGGTATTGGAGTTTCACCTTTTAAGTAACTATCAACAAAATTATCTATAACTCCTTGCTTGAACTTATTTTGATAATATAAAATTTTATGTTCTATATCTAATTTTTGAGCAACTCTTTTTGCATCCATGATATCTTGACCAGAACAACATTGCTTTGACTCCGCGACCTGCTTTGCATCGTCGTAAAGTTTTAAAGTAATACCAATTACGTCATATCCTTCTTTTTTCATCATGCCTGCTACAGTTGATGAATCTACACCTCCAGACATTGCAACAACTACTTTTGTGTCTGATGGTTTCTTATTTAATCCTATTGAATTTAATTCTTTATTCATTTGATGGTATTTATACTTATTTCTAATATAAGTTAAATTAAATGATATTAGATTTTGAACCAGGAGACAAAGTTATCAATCCCTCTAATAAAAACTGGGGTATAGGTCAAGTTCAATCAATTATAAAAGAAAAAGTGACAGTTAATTTTGAAAATGTTGGAAAAAAAGTAATAAATACTAAAAATATAGAATTAATAAAGATCAATGAATAATTTTAATTTAAAAGAGATTGTCGAAAATCTGATTGATACATTTATTCATGCAGGAAAAATTTCTTTAGATTTAAGAAAACAAGGACTTATAAAAAAAATTAAAGCCGATAATACTCCTGTTAGTAATGGAGATTTAGAAGTTAATAAAATTGTTACTCAAAAAATTAAAGAATTAACACCTGAACTTCCCATCATTTCAGAAGAGACCTCTGATAATAAATCAATAAACAATCTTGAAAACTTTTGGCTCATTGACCCTATCGATGGTACCTACGACTACATAAATAATCTAGAGGAATTTACAATTAATGCTGGATTAATAATTAACAAAAATCCAGTAGCTGGATTAATTTATGCCCCTTCAAAAAAAAGAATGTTTTACTCCTATGGTCCAAATAATGCCTATGAGTTTACAAATGGCGAAACCAAGAATTTAAAATGTTCTGAAAATTTTAATAAAAATGATGTGAAATTTGTTTCTTATTCAAACAATATTAAACCTGAAATAGAAAAATTACATAAAAAATTTAATGTAAAAAAATATGTAAGAATGAAAAGTTCTCTTAAATTTTGTGTAATTGCTGCTGGCGAATATGATGGATATGTGGCTGAGCCTAGAGCCTGTGAATGGGATATAGCAGCTGGTCATGCAATTTTACAACATGCTGGAGGAATAATTTCAGATTTTGATGGCAAAGCAATTAAATATGGAAAAAAAAATTTTAAAAATCCAAGTTTAATCTTAAAAAATAAAAATATCTAATATGGATGAACAATTAAGGATAATACTTATAATTATTGTATCAGTATCTATTTTTGGTTTATTGGTATTTGTATATGTTAAAAATTATATCAGAAATAAAATCAATCAATTAGTTGAAGAAGAAAAGAAAAAAAAATTAAAGTAGTTTTATTATTTTTAAATAATCATCTTTTTTTAATTCCATAACTTTTTTTGATGTCTCAAAATCGAAGCCATTTCTTGCTAATAAAGAGATATCCTTTTTATAAAAAAGGGGTCTATTATCATCTATCCTAGCTGGTCCAATTCTTTTCTTTTTACAAATTTTAATTGCTGAAAAAAAATCTTGATCTGAATTATCCTCATTAATTTTGTTGACTGTATCTTTTATAAATTCATCATTAACACCTTTACCAATTAAGTAGTTTCTGATTTTATTAATCGAACTTCCTCTTCGGATCATACTTTTGGCTTTACTTTCAGAATAAAATTTATCATTAATAAATTTATTTTTTTCTAAATCAGATAAAACAATATCAATTAAATTTGTCACATCCTGTTTTTTTACATTTGGAACAGATAATTTAAGATATTTTTTTAGTAAATATGTTCTTAATTGTTGTTTAGATGGGGCATATTTTTCAACATATGCTAAAGCAAAATTTCTCATTTCATCTACAGTCACCTGTAATGTTTTTCTCTTATTTCTTATAGGAATCATTGTAAGATCTAATATAATATAATTTAAAATGATCGAACAAATTTATGCTTACTTTACAATTGAAATTCTCTACTTCTGGGTGAATTTAGGAGTTTTACCTTTTTGGTTAGTACTAATATTTTTTCCACAATCAAACTTTACAAAATATTTTGTTACTTCTATTTTTCCAATCGCATTATTAGGAGGTGCTTACATATTTGTACTTTATAAAGCTTATTTAAATGCTTATGATTTCGATAGTAATTTTGAATTATATTTAAGTATTAGTAATTTATCAGGTTTGTTTACAAGTAATATTTTTTTAATGTTATTTTGGATCCACTTTGTATCAATTAATTTATTTGTCGGTGGCTGGATTGTAAGAGACTCCCAAAAGTTTTTTATCAATAAGGTTCTTGTTGGCATCCCATTAGTAATCACTTATTTAATTGGTCCTTTAGGCATCTTTATTTATTGGCTGATTAGAATATTTTACGCAAAAAGTATTAACCTATATGAGTAAAATCATCGATTTTTACTTCGATTTTATTAGTCCATATTCTTACATTGCCTATAAAAAAATTAAATCAATGCAGAATAAAAATGGGGTCGATTTTAATTATAAACCTATTTTGCTAGGTGGTTTACATAAGTTAGGTAACATAACTGCTCCTGCTTTTAATGAACGAAAAATGAAAAATATGAAGAATGATTGCGAAATTATAGCTAACAAAAATAATATATCTTTTAAATGGAACGAAAAATTTCCAATTAATACCCTTTATTTAATGAGAGGATTTATTTCAATCGATGCAAATAAAAAAAGTGAATACTTTGATATTTGTTTTGATGCCTATTGGAAAAATAATATAGATATATCAATCGAAGCTAACGTAAACGAAATTTTAGATAATTGTAAAATTGATAAAAAAAAATTTTTTGAAGATATAACTAATCAAAAAGTAAAAGACGAATTAAAAAGTTTAACTGACAAAGCTTTTCAAAATGATGTATTCGGTGCTCCAACTTTCATAGTCAACAATAAACTTTTTTGGGGACAAGATAGACTTGAATATGCTTTAGAAGAGTGCGTTTCTTAAACAATCTTAAATTTACTATTTCTAATAGCTCCAAACCCACCATCAATGTGTGAAACTTTTTCAAACCCCATATCTTTAAGAGTTTTTGCAGCCAATGCTGATCTCATACCGCCAGCACAGAAAAGAACCATTTCTTTATTCATATCTAATTTACCATCTTTAAAATATGGACTATCAGGATCTAACCAAAATTCTAACATTCCTCGCGGAATATGATTAGAATTTTCAACTCGCCCATCTCTTTCAAGTTCTCTTATATCTCTAATATCAATTAGATTACATTTATCTTCATTCATCATTGATAATGCTTCGTCTGGTGAAATTGTTTTAATTTCGCTTAAAGCTTCTGTGACTAATGTTTTTGACGATTTTATATTCATAGAACTAAATTTATTATATAGTTTTTTTTGAAATCACATAAATAAAAATGAATAAAATTTGTATCGTTTATACTCATCATAAATTAGGTGATTTAATCTGGCAATTACCCTACATAAAAGCTATTAGTCAATATCATCAAACAAATATAGATTTAGTTGTCAGAGAAAAAACTCAAGCCCAAAATATTCTTAAAGACCTAAAGCATATAAATCAAATTTTTTATAATGATTTCAGAAAGGGTTTATTTTATTGGATTGATGTATTCAAATTAATAAAAGTATTTAAATCTGAGAAATATGATTTTGTTTATATATTAGATAAAGTTAATAAACCTGCCATCGCAGCTAAAATAGCAAAAATTAAGAATATTATTGGACCGGGATTTAAAAACCAAAAGAAATGGCTTACTGTTAAAAATTTTCTTAATGAGGAGGATTTAAAGTTGAATTATTCAGAAAGATCTCAAAAACTACTTAAGATTAATTCGATAACTATAGAGAATAAATATCCAAATTTGGAAATTGATGTTGAGAGTCTCAAAAAAAACAATTCGAACCTTCTTGTTAATGGAAAGAAAATTGCTTTTGGGGTCGATTCTTTTGAAGATTACAAAATGTGGTATGAGGAAGATTTTATCAAACTTGCGGATCTTTTGTTCGAAAAAAAATTATTTGATTACGTATATCTTATTTGTAGCCCTGAAAAATCTCATATTGCAAAAAAAATAATTGCTGAGTCTAATAAAGATTATTTTATTGATTGTTCTAATAAAGATCTACAAGGAGTAATATTAGCAATTAAAAATTCAGATTTTTTTCTTGGAAATAATTCAGGTCCATTAAATCTTGCAGCAGCTCTTGGAATTAAATCATTTGGATTAATAGCCAATGACCCAGTGAGTGAGCTAAAATATAGTAAAATTATTCCAATAGTTCCAAAGGATTATGTGGATAATGTTTGGCATAGGGATAGAAATGGGATGAAGAATCTTAAGCCCGATGAAGTGTTTAATCAGGTGATTGAAAATTTGTAATCATTTAAGTTTTATGAAAATAAAAAAAGCCCCTTGAGGGAGGGGCTTTTTTTTCGTTTAACTAACTTTAAGAGAGAATTTTAGGGACCCTTCGATGAGTAATCGCGGAGATACACAGAGAGCGAAGAGTCCCTTATTGTTAACAATTAGTCACGTATTGCATATGCAATCACGCCAGTTTCAGTGACATCAGTACCTTTGGTTTCACCTTCTTTACTTAACCTTAGGCCAATTGTTGCTTTAATAGCGCTAAACACTATGTAAGCTACAATAAACACAAATATGTTTACTGATAATACACCGATCAACTGAGTACTAAAATTTGCACCAGAATTTGTTGCAGGTACAATTAACGTACCCCAAATTCCAGCAAATAAGTGAGCAGGAATAGCACCAACTACATCATCAATTTTTAATGAGAATAATAGTTTAGTACCATATACTACGATTAATCCACCCACAGCACCAATTAAAATTGCAGCAAATGGCGATGGTAATAATGGTTCTGCAGTTACAGCAACCAAACCACCGATACATCCATTTAACATTTGAACTACGTCAGTTTTACCAAAATGCAATCTTGTTATAACTGCTGCACCCATAACACCACCTGCTCCAGCAAGGAATGTGTTAATAAATATTTTAGATACAGCGATTGCATCAGTAGCTGTTCCCAATGCTAATTGTGAACCACCATTAAATCCAAACCAACCTAGCCATAAAATAAATACTCCAATTGTTACTAATGGTATTGATGATGCTGCAAACGGTTTAAGTGGCGCTGGAGCCCCAGATTTAGTAAATCTTCCTAATCTTGGACCAATTATCATTGCACCAGCTAAAGCAGCTGCACCACCAGTTGAGTGTACTAAAGTTGAACCAGCAAAATCAGAAAATCCTAACTCTGCTAACCAGCCGCCACCCCACTGCCAACCCATTACGATTGGATAAATAATTCCTGATAGAACTGCAGCAAATGTAAAGAATGGCCATAATTTAATTCTTTCAGCCATTGTACCTGATACGATTGAAACAGTAGTTGCACAGAATACCATTTGGAAATACCAATCTGAACCATCGGAATAACCTGTATCTATTTTACTGCCATCTGCCCATGGAATAAATTTTCCAATATATCCACCTGGACTGATACCATAGGCTAAGTTATAACCTACAAGCCAGAACATTATACCTGCAATTGAGAATAACCCTATATTTTTTGCACAAATAACGGATACACTTTTTGATGTAACCATTCCAGACTCTAGCATAGCAAAACCACATGCCATGAACATTACTAGAAATCCACAAATCAAAAATAATAAGGTATTAAAAATAAAACCTACTTCAGCAGAAACTGTTGTATCTGCCATACCTGCACTACTCATGTTCAATAAAAAAATTAAACTAATAAGTGGCGCACTTATTTTTTTTATTAATTTAGTCATAAGACCTCCCTGTTATAGAAAGTGCTTGTATTTTAATAATTCCTAAAAACTAACGCTGATTATGAAAATTGGGTATGCAGATTTTGCATATAGAAACAGCCTTAACGCTTTTTGACGTTAAGGCTGTAAAATTAACTATTTATTGAATACTTCTTTTAAAGCTTTGGCAGGTAAGAATTTAACCTTTTGCGATGCAGCAATTTGAATTTGCTCACCAGTTCTAGGGTTTCTTCCAACTCTTGCTTTTCTCTTAGCCACTTTATATGTACCAAATCCTGCAATTTTGACTGAATCATCAGCTTTTAGTGCATCTAAAATAGTGTTGGTAATCGTGTCAAAAGTTCTTTCAGCATCAGCTTTACTTAGGTTTAAAGCGCCTGATAATTTGACAACTAATTGTTTTTTGTTCATTTTAGCTCCGGTTTTATTAGGTTATTTACTATCTTTATCAAAAGTATTGATAAATCAAGCCTTTTTTTAGTATCTGGCTCAAAGTTATACACAATATCTAGTGTAGTGAAAAAACCTCTATTTTAAAGGGTTATTTAAAGACTTTAAATTTTTTAACTAAATAAGCCTAGATCTTTAAGATCATTAAATGTTGTAAATATCATTAAAGTTAAGAGCAAAAACATCCCGATTCGAAAAAAACCCTCTTGCGTTTTTTGTGATAAAGGACGTCCTAACACTTTTTCGAAAGCATAAAACATTAAATGACCTCCATCCAACATTGGTATAGGAAATAAATTAATTAATCCTAAACTTATAGAAATGTAAGCCATCATGCTAATAAATGCCAACAAACCAAACTCTGCTACTTGCCCTGAAATTTTAGCAATTCTAATTGGTCCACCAAGTTGTGAAGTATCAGCCTTTCCAAAAATCATCGCACCGATATATTTAAGTGAGGATATACTAACGAAATATACTTCATTTGCTGCGTGGTATATAGCTTGTGCGGGTCCTAATTTAACATGGTTAATCTCATTGTTGTAAGCACTTAATTTAATACCAACGATCCTTTTGTTAATCTTATTTCCAAGATTGTCCTCACTTAAAACCATTTTAGGTTTTACTTTTAATAATATTTCGTCGTATGAACGTTTAACTTTAAAATCTATAAAATCATCTGTTGATAACGTTATAAATTTTGAAACATCCATAATACTTTTAACTTCATTTCCATCTATCTCTAAAATAATATCATTTTGTTTCAAACCACCAATCATTGCAGGACTATCTTTTTGTACCTCGTTAATCATTGCAGGAGTAAAATCTTTTCCTGCAAAAGTATAAATAGAAAAGAAAATTAATAATGCGAGTAAGAAGTTTGCTAGTGGTCCACCAAAAACAATTAAAGCCCTTTGATAAAGTGGTTTTAAAACAAATAATTTTTTCCTGTCTTCTTCGTTATATTTTTCTATTAATTTTTCTTGATCAGCTTGTGAAAAAACATTTCGATCTCCAAAGAATTTTACATATCCACCAAGAGGTATCCAGCAAATTTTCCATCTGGTTCCAGATTTATCATTCCAACCAAATATTTCCTTTCCAAATCCAATTGAAAAATCAGTAACTGCAACACCATATCTTTTTGCAAAATAATAATGGCCGTATTCATGAATGAATACCACGATCATTATAAGTATTAAAAATGGTAATATATAATCTATCATCTTAGATGGATTGTTTTTTAATTAGTTCTTTAATTTGATTTATCATTATATCTGGTGATTTCATTGTGGGATATATCTCTTTAGCTTTTTCATAACTCTCAATTGCCTTATTATAATTTTTTAATTGAATATTTACAAGACCTTGTCCAGCAAGAGCGCCGAAATGCCTTTTTTCTAATTCTAAAACTTTATCAATATCTTTTTGCGACTTTTCAAAATTACCAGATAAATAGAATACAGTTGCACGTTTATTCCATGCCTCAGCCCATAATGGATCCAAATTTATTGCTTTAGAAAATATATCTATTGCTTGATTGTATTTTGACTCATTTACTAAACTTGATCCTTTATTTAATAACATTGTCAAATTTTCATCATTTGGATGTGTGCTCCATATTTGCCAAATTTCTTGTTCAATTTTATATGCGGCAGAGTAATTTTGAGTTTTTAAATCATCAAACAATTGATTAAGTTTTTTAATTCTTTCATCTGCAATTGAATTACTTAAATTTGAAAAAAAAATTATAAAAATTATAAAAATTTTTTTCATCAGAACTAAAAGTATAACAAAATCAATACTGCTAAGACAAATAATAAGGCTGCAATTAAAATAACTAAATTAATTTTAACTTTAAATTTTTGGTAAATTTTCTCATTAATCTTTTCCCAAAAAAGAACAATTAAAAAGAATATGACTGCAGGAATTATAAATTTAAGCATATCTTTAATTTTTATCACCTACATAAACTGAAACGCCTCTCAGGTTTATGTCAACATCAAATTTTTTGTGTAAAGGAGGAAAAGCTCTTTGAGAACAATCTAATCTATCGCAGGTTCTACATGACACACCTATTGGAATTTCTGATGACTTTTCACTTAAGTTAACATTTTCAGTATATACAAAATCTTTAGCATATTTAGCTTCGCAACCTAACCCAATAGACAAAATACTTTTTGCTCTACCAAATCTTCCAATGCCTTTTTCAACAGTTCGTGCAATACAAACATATTTTTCTCCATTGGTCATTTTACTTACAGCACTTTGAATAACACCAGGTCGTGTAAATGCAGAATAAACATTCCATCTTGGACACGCGCCACCATATCTTGGAATTTCAATTCCAGACAAAGAAAATCTTTTAGAAATATTTCCAGCCATATCAACCCTTAAAAAATGAAATGGAATTCCAGGTAATTTTGGATCTTGCAAACAAGTTACTCTATGGGCTACTTGTTCAAAGGATGTTGCAAAAGTATTTTGTAATAATTCGAGATCGTATTTAAGTTTTTTACACTCTGAATGAAAAAGCTTGTAAGGCATTAATATTGCAGCACCACAATAATTAAGCAAAGCAATTTTAGTTAATTTTTTAGACTCTTCTGATGGAAAAGTAAATTTAGTCAAATAATCCTCAATTTCTTTAATTGCCCCCTCTTGTGCAATTTGTGCAGCCGCATGAAGTTTTTTTGTTTCAAGAGAACTATAGTCACTTAACAGAAGTTCTTTTTTATTTTTGTTATAAATTTTAGAAAAAGGTTTATTTTCCTCTGGAATAACATCTTTGACAATAATGTCATATTCGGATTTTAAATGGTCACAAAGAGCAACATATCTTGTACGATTATTTTTTTGAACTTTTTCAAAAACTTTATTAGCAAAATCTTCTAATTTTGGAAAATAGTTTTTATTTTCTTGAAGAAAGTCAGAAATAACTTCACCTGGAAAAGAGTTCTTTCTATTATCAACAATTTTTCCAGAAATTTTTTCAATCTTATTTACTAATTCATGATCTTTTTTTTTTAAAATATCTCCTAATCTTACAATTGCTTTTCCGATTTTTGGATTAGTTCCAACAAGATCTTTGACTTCTGGCCCCAAAATATCAAGATCCTCAAATAATTTATCATCTAAAATTTCTGATAGTGTATTTTCTAAATTTACATCATCTTTTGATGTTAATTGAGAAAGTTCAATATTTAACTTTTCGCAAATTTTTAAAAGTAGATCCCCATCAATTTTTCTTTTTCCCCCCTCGATTAAATTTAAATAACTAGGTGAAATATTTATTTCTTGCGCAAGTTTATTTGCTTGAAGACCCAGTTGACGTCTAAAAGCCTTGATTTTTGGTCCTATTTTTAGATCATTTTGACTCATATTTTCTATTTGTAAATTTTGTAAATTTATATTTACAATTATTTTCCTTAATTTACAAGCTTTTTTTTCTTTTTTGTAGATTTTGTAAATTTTGTAAATTATAAGATTTACATGACAGATAAACAAAAAAACACAGAAAATGAGGCTCAAATCATAAAAAGTGAGGACCTTGCTAAACATAATAGCAGAGGTATTTACATGAGAGATGATCATTGTGATTGGGGTTCAAGTGGAATGAAAGATTTAGTTGAGACGCTAAACGACTCTAACTGAATCAAATTTTACTTTTTCATTTTAATTTTAACTTATGAGGTAACTACCAATTATGAGTGCAGAAAACATCTCATACGAACTAAAAAGATTTGCAGGCATTAAAAGAGATTATACCCCCGATGAAGTTGAAAGATTAAGAGGCTCAATTAAAATAGAATATTCCCTATGTAAACAACAATCAGTTAAACTTTGGAAACTTCTTAATACAGAAAATTATATAAGTACTTTAGGATCTTTATCAGGAAATCAAGCAGTTCAACATGCTAAAGCTGGTCTTAAATCAATTTATCTAAGTGGTTGGCAAGTGGCTGCAGATGCTAATAGTGCTGGTGAAATGTACCCAGATCAATCTTTATATCCATATGATAGTGCTCCAAAACTTGTTGAATCTATGAATAACGCTTTGATAAGAGCAGACCAAATTCAACATATGGAATTAAAAGATGGTGATATGAAAAAAGAGAAAAGAATTGATTATATGCTTCCAATCATTGCTGATGGTGAAGCAGGTTTTGGAGGTCCATTAAATGTTTTTGAACTTACAAAAAAGTTTATTAAAGCTGGTGCAGCAGGTGTTCATTTTGAAGATCAATTAGCTAGTGAAAAAAAGTGTGGTCATATGGGTGGTAAAGTACTTGTGCCGACCAGTACTATGATTAAAAATTTAAAGGCTGCAAGATTGGCAGCTGATATTGCTGATGTTCCATTGATAATTTTAGCTAGAACAGATGCAAATGCTGCAAAACTAATTACTAATGATTTTGACGAAAATGATAAACCTTTTTTAACTGGTGAAAGATCTCCTGAGGGATTTTATTACGTCAAATCAGGAATTGAACAAGCAATTTCAAGAGGATTGGCATATGCACCATATTCAGATTTAATTTGGTGTGAAACAGCTACACCTAATCTTGAAGAAGCTAAAAAATTTGCAGATGCAATTCATGAAAAATTTCCTGGAAAACTTTTAGCGTACAATTGTTCTCCATCATTTAATTGGAAGAAGCATTTATCAGATGAAGAAATTGCTTCGTTTCAAAAAGAAATAAGTAAAATGGGCTATAAATTTCAATTTATAACACTAGCTGGTTTTCATACACAAAATATTGCAATTTTTGAATTAGCAGAAAAATACAAAAAAGAAGGTATGGCTGCTTACTCTAAGATCCAACAACAAGAATTTGCTCGTGAAAAAGATGGTTACACAAGTGTAAAACACCAAAGAGAAGTAGGTACATCTTATTTTGATGCTGTTTCTAATACAATAAGTAGTGGAAAGAGCTCAACCACAGCAATGGATGGCTCAACTGAGTCTGAACAATTCTAATAAAACAACTCCTCTTATTATATTAGTATATTAACTGGCCCAGAAATGGGTCAGTTAAATTTTCTAGTGATAAATCTTAATTTCCAAAAAAGATTTTTAATTAATTTATTTAAAATGAAATTATCAGACATTTTCTTTCTATTTTCTTTATCAATTATGATTTCATCAATTTGAAACTTACAGGCACCTCTAATGTCAAAGTAATCTTTTTTGTCTAAATCAGGAAATTTTTCATAATAATTATTCGTCATGTGTTCAATAAAAGAATCTGAATGTGGTTGATTATTTTTTTCAGGAATTAAAGTTGCTTTGAAATAATTCATACTAAGAGCGTGAAAACCAATTGATGATCTCTCTGTAATACCATAATTATGTCTAAAGTTATGTGCTCTTTTTTCAAATGACCACCATTTGGATTTTAAAAAAGTTTCAAATTGTTTTTTTGTATAGATCCAGAAACAACAATAATTTTCTAAGTCATTAACGATGAAATTTTGACCCTCAATTTCAAAAAATTTGTCTAATTTTTTTGAAATGTGAATACTATGCTTTTGGTTAGTTTTGTTATTCATTTCATATATGAAAAAACCTAAATGAAACCCTTTATTTGCTAATAAATCTTGATATTTCAGCCAATATTGTAAATTAACTTCTGAGAACTTAATGTCGTGTTCTAAGTAAGTAAAATATTCATAATCATTTTTTTGTTCTTCCATTAATGATCTACACTTCCATGTTAAATACCCTTTGTTTAGGTCACTATCACTTATTTGATGTTTGATAATTTTAGCATTTATATTTTTATCATCCAAAAAATCATTATGCGTGTGAATAAAAATATCATTTTTAATTGAAAGTGTTTTTAGATTGATTACATTTTCTTCAAGATAATCAAAACGTCTTAAATTTCTATAACCTTCTTTTTTTTCAGGATTTGGATTGTAAAAAGGTATATGAATAGATATAGACATTATTTATTTTAAAATTATAAACATATTTATAACATTTAATAATGAAAAAAATTCTAATAACGGGTGGTACAGGTTATCTAGGAAGAAATTTAGCTAATTTTTATAAGAAAAAATATAAAGTTTTTCTTGGCGCTCGTAATAATAAACAAAATTTCTTGGTAAAGAATCTAACGAATTGTGAAGTAGTACCTTTAGATGTTTCAAATATTGAGTCTGTACATGATTGTTTAAATTACACTAAACCCGATATCGTAATTCATGCTGCAGCTACAAAATTTGTCGACTTATCAGAAAAATTTCCATTTGAATGTATTGATATAAATATACTTGGATCTACTAATATTGTTCGAGCCTGTATAAACAAAAAAGTTCCGACAGTTATAGGTGTTTCAACCGACAAAGCATCACCACCAATCAAAAATATTTATGGTTTAAGTAAATCTTGTATGGAAAGACTTTTTTCATCAATAAAATCTTATAGTAAAACTAAATTTATTTGTGTGAGGTATGGTAATGTAACATGGTCTACTGGATCTGTTCTACCAATTTGGAAGCAAATGTATAAAAAAAATAAGACTATACTTACCACTGGTCCTTATATGAGACGATTTTTTTTCTCAGTCAATGAAGCTGTAAGTTTAATTGATCAGGCTCTAAAACTTAAAAATAAATTAAATGGAAAAATTCTTTCAGCTGAAATGAAATCTGCAAAAATGATAGATTTCTTAAAAGTCTGGACAAAAAGATTTGGTGGTAAATATAAAATAATTCAATCTAGAAAAGGTGATAGGCAAGATGAATATCTAATTGGTGAGGACGAGTTAAAATATGCCAAAGAGATGAAAATTAAGAATAGAAAATATTTTGTAATCGATTTTAATAATCTTTTAAAAAAACCACTTAAAGAAATAGTATCTTCTGAAAATGCAAAGAGATTAGCGCAGTCTGAAATTGAAAAAATTATCAAGTTTGGTCTGAAATCTAATGACTTATAGAAAAATAAATCATGCTTTTATAATGGCGGCTGGACGTGGAACCAGATTAATGCCACTTACCAAAAAAATACCTAAAGGTTTAGTTAAATTTAAACAAACCTCATTGATTGCAAGAGGTATCAAAAGACTGAAAAAATATATAAATTTTGTTCATATTTCAGTTGGTTACAAAGGGCCTATTTTAGCTAAACATTTAATAGAGGAAAAAGTTTCATCAATAATAAATACAGATAAAAAAGGTAATTCTTGGTGGATATTCAACTCTATATTTAAATCATTTAACTCTCCAATTTACGTCTTAACTTGCGACAACGTCACTAACATTGATTTTAAAAAAATTGAGAGAGATTATTATAAAAAAGGGCAGCCCTTGTGCATGTTAATTCCAACAAAACCAATTAAAGGATTAGCGGGAGATTTTATTTTTAAAAAAAAAAATATTGTTAAAAAACTCTCAAGAACACAAAAATCTGATATTTACTGCACCGGTATTCAAATATTAAATCCAAAAAAGATAAACGATAAAATAAAACCAACTGATGACTTTAATATTCTCTGGAAAAAACTAATTAAAATCAGACAATTATATGTTTCTGATGTAATGCCAAAAAAATGGTACACGGTTGACAATTTAGATAACCTCAAAAAACTCAAAAAAATTTTTAAATAAATTTCTTTTAAGATTTAATGCTGTAACCCTTTTTAAGTAATATAGAGACAATAATCACGCAAACTGACAAAAATAACACCATTAAACCCACACTTATCCAAATATTAAAATCTGATATGCCATAGAAAGAGTATCTAAGGCTACTAATTAGGTAAACAACTGGATTAAAATAAGTAACCACTTGCCAAAATTCAGGTAACATATCTAATGAATAAAGACTTCCACCTAAAAATACCATTGGTGTTATCACAAAAGATGGGATTATTGACATCTGTTCAAAGTCCTTGCTAACTAAACCAACTAAAAATCCAAATAATGCAAATGTAAAAGAAACGAGAACTAATAAAAAAATCATTAGCAATGGATATTGAACTTGTACATCAGCAAAAAATTGTGCTGTCAAAAAAATTACAAAACCAACAATCAGTGTTTTAGTTGCTCCAGCACTTACAAATGCCAATACAATTTCATAAGCGGATATAGGTGCAGCTAAAATCTCGTAAATAGTCCCATTAAATTTTGGAAAAAATATTCCAAAAGAAGTATTACTTATTGATTGAGTTAATAGAGTTAACATCAGCAATCCTGGAACTATAAACGATCCATAACTGATACCATCAATTTTTTGAACGTAACCACCGATCACAGAACCAAAAACAATAAAATATAACGATGTTGAGATTACTGGTGATAAAAGAGATTGACCTAAAGTTCGTCTAAATCTATCCATTTCATGGAAGTAAATAGCTTTAAATCCATAATAATTAATTTTCATTATTTTCCCTAACTAAAGTTACAAATATTTTTTCTAAATTACTTTGTTCTGTTTTTAAATCTCTCAATTTTAATCCTGAGTCTTTTATATCTTGTAAAAGATTTGTAATCCCTGTCTGTTTTTCTTCGAGATTATAAGTGTAAACCAGAGACATTTTGTTATTTCCAATAATTAAATTATATTTTTTTAATGATTCTGGAATATCTTGAATTTCCTCCTGTAATTCAACAGATAAAACTTTTCGACCCATTTTTTTTATAAGTTCTTTCTTTTGTTCTACAATGATAATTTCACCTTGATTAATAACTCCCACTCGATCAGCAATCGCTTCGGCCTCTTCAATATAATGAGTTGTTAAAATAATTGTAACACCTATTTCTCTTAATGATTTTACCACCTTCCACATCTCTTGTCTTAATTCAACATCTACTCCAGCAGTAGGTTCATCTAAAAATAAAATTTTTGGTTCATGAGATAATGCTTTAGCGATTAAAACTCTTCTTTTCATTCCACCTGATAATTTTCGCAAGATTAAATCTTTTTTGTCCCAAAGACTGAGTTGTTTCAAGACTTTTTCAATATGTTTTGGATCAGGTTTTTTTCCATACAAACCTCTTGAATAAGAAACGTTATTAAAAACGGTTTCAAATTGCTCTAAAGTTAATTCCTGAGGAACGAGTCCTATACGTGATCTTGTTTCCCTATAATCTTCAATGATATCAAATTCTTCAACTGTAACTTTTCCTGATGATGGTTTTACAATGCCACAAATAATGCTTATCAAAGTAGTTTTACCTGCACCATTCGGTCCAAGCATCGCAAAAATTTCTCCTTTTTTGATATTGAGGTTTATATTTTTTAAAGCATTAAAGCCATTATCATAAATTTTTGAGAGATTATTAATTACTATTTGGTTTTCTGACATTCGGTCAGTTATATAACTATTAATTCATTTAATACAATCGACTAAAATTTGATCTTTTTAACTTTAAGAACCAAAAAAGGTAAGAAAGTTGCGATGATAAAAGACAAAAATAATAATGATTGGGATATAAAGGGACTAAATATTTCTTTTGATAACAATATCCCAACCAACAAACTTTTTGAGAAATCTGGTGAAGGGAATAACAAAAATCCGGCTAAAAACCCAATAAGGATTGATATATATGCCGTTTTTTCATCAATTTTATTATAAAAACTATAAAAAACTGTTAACACGAACGCGCAACAAAATAAGTCTGCCAGTAAAAACAAATATAAAATATCGAAGCCATAAGATGCAATTACAAAAGATATTATGGATAAAAAAATGATTATATATTTTGAAAAATTTAGATAATTAGTCTTTTTTTTAAATCCAAATGTAGCTTTACCATCGACAATAATTAAACTTGATATTGCATTAATTAATGTATCTACTGTGGAGATAGTTAATGCTAGACCTAAAATAATAATTACTATTGATAAATATATTGCTTGTTCATTTAGTAATAAGTAAAAAAAACTTAGATCGGGCCTTATTGATGAATTGAGTGAAAAACCAACAAGTCCTGTAAAACCCATAAAAAAAACAATCGGCACAATTATCAAAAAAGATATAATCAAACTTTTTTTTAAAGTTTTATAATCTTTTGCTGCATAAATGCGTTGCCAATTACCTTGGTGAAATAGATTTGTTGCAGCTACAGCAATAAAAAAAGTTAAACCAGAAGTATAACCAGGCAAATAAGATCCGCTTAAAAGATGTGGGTTTTTTTCTCTTACAAAATCAAATGAAAATTTTGATCCTGTGAAAGACAAAATATATATTAAAGAAATCAATAATAACAATCCAATGACAAACATTTGAATGTTATCAGTCAATATTGAAGCTTTTAATCCACCATATAAAGTATAGGTTAAAGTACACAATAACACAATTAAAGCAGTGAACCAAAGTTCAGTACCTGAAATATAATTAATCAAAACTGCAACCGCAGTAACTTCAGCACATAAGAAAATAAACATATAAAAAATTGTCATCAGCAAAATAAGTTTAAATAAACTTTTACCAAATTTTTTTCTTAAAAATTCAATGAGCGTGGAACCTTGAGGAAACTCTTTTCTAATTTTTTTTCCAAGATATATAAAGAAAAACATTGGAAAAGCTGTCCCAAGGGAATATCCAATTACCGCACCTAAACCTCCCCAAGTTGCAGCTGAGACAGGACCAAAAAGAATCCATGCACCTAATGCAGACGCTGTCAAACTTGTTGTTAATGAGAGAAATCCAATATTTCTATTTGCAGTTAAATAATTTTTTAATCCTTGATAGTTTTTAGAATAATAAATTCCAAATGATAAAAAAATTAAACATATAATAATTACTAAAGATAATGCGGTTGATTGTGTTAAAAAATATGTTTTATCCATCGTTCCCTTTCTGAATTACCGGACAGGTTCATAGGGTTTAATCTCAGTCGGTTAAGACACCCCTTTAAATATACTAATTTATTTTATTGAATTAGAAAAGAGTAAATCAAAATTTCAAAATTAATTTAAATTGATTATAGTTTTATTTTATCAATTTGTGCGTGAGCTTCTTTAATTGATTTTTCATAATCTAGAGCCATTTGATCTGCACTGATTGTCTCAACTTTTTCTATACCAAAGAAATTCAAAATAAATTTCAACCAAGGAGTTAAAAAGTCTTCATTGCTATTTAACTTAGTTCCTCCTGATGTAATTACTAAATAAGCTTTTTTATTTTTTAACAAACCTTCTCTTCTACCATTAGGTTTAAATTTAAATGTTTCTCCAATTCTTGCTGCCAAATCTGACCAAGCCTTTAAAGTTGCAGGAGGACCATAATTATAAATTGGTGCTGAAATAATTATAATATCACTCTCTTTGAGTTCTTTTACTAGTTGATTGGAGAGCTCAAACATTTTTTTATGGTTTTCATTTTGATCTTTTTCGTCAATATTCATTCCAGATTCCGTTAAACCACTCACAAAAACCATTTCTTCATTTAAATCTCTATATATAACCTCATCTTCAGGTTTTTTAATTTTTTCTAGTAACTTTTTAGCTAAAGCTCTTGAGGTCGAACCCTCTTTTCTAGCACTTGAGTCAATTTGATAAATCTTCATAAACAATCATCCAAAATTTTGCAAAAAAGGAAATATATTAAGTAAATAATAACCTAATGCTTGTAATTGATTTGTTAATATTAATATACCGGTAATTAATAATATTACACCACCAATTTTTGAAATTAAATTAATGTTCTTTTTAAAATTTTTTGAAAAAATTAAAAATTTTTGAATTAAATAACCTGATAAAATAAATGGTAAAGCAAGACCTAAAGAATAAAACGATAAAAGTATAATACCTCTATTAATACTCTCCTCTGTTGAGGCAAGTGCTAAGATTGATCCAAGAATAGGGCCTATACATGGTGTCCAACCAAAAGCAAAAGCCATACCAATTAATATTGGACTAAAAAAATTAGTGTTACTATTTGTGTGAAGTCTCTTTTCATAATTCAAAAATTTTAAATTTATAATTCCAATTAAATGTAAAGATAAAATACAGATTATTAATCCAGCACCAATTCTCAATTCGTTTGAATTTTGTAATAATACTTGGCCTAAAAAAGTTGAAGCAGCACCAAAAATAATAAAAACAATTGAAAAACCAATTGTAAAAAGAATGATAGGAATTAAATTGATATTTTTCTTTTCTATTAATTCATTTAGTGAAGTACCAGAAATATACGAGATATAACCAGGTATTAATGGTAATACACATGGCGATAAAAAACTTATCAAGCCTGCGCCTAAAGCAATAAAAATTTCTAACATCTAATAAATAAAATTTATATTATTCCTTATAAGGAACAACCTGGTGTTTTTGAGTACCAAGTTTATCTATGCCTAGGACTACTTCCTCCCCACCTTTTAAAAAATGAGGTGGTTTCATGTTCTCTCCAACACCTGGGGGGGTCCCGGTACAACAAATATCACCAGGGTGTAAACTCATACACGAACTCATATAAGAAACTAAAGTTTTAACATCAAAAATCATTTTACTTGTATTTCCAGTTTGCATCCTTTTCCCATTTACATCTAAAAACATATTTAAATTTTGATAATCTGGTAATTCATCTGTAGTAACTATAAATGGGCCTATTGGACCGAAAGTATCAAAACCCTTTCCTTTGTCCCAAGTTAGACCTCTATTCTTTTGAAAATCTCTTTCACTAACATCATTAACTAGAAAAAAACCAAGAACATGGTCTAAGGCGTTTTCAATACTAACATTTGTAGCTTTTTTTCCAATTACAAAACCAATTTCAACTTCCCAATCAGTATGATTTGATCCCTTAGGAACAATGATAGGATCGTTTGGTCCAGTAATACAACTAGTAAATTTTGAGAAAATAATTGGTTCTTTTGGTATTGGCAAATTTTGTTCTTCGGCATGATCTTTAAAATTTAAACCAATACCAATAAATTTTGATGGATTCGAAACGCATGCACCTATTCTAGAACTTGAATCAAGCTTTGGTAAAGTTGAAATATCAGTTTTTTTAATTTTCCCTAAAGTATCAAAATTTAATGTGTCAGGGTTTAAATCATTAATTATTGATGACAAGTCTCGGTAATTTTTTTCACTATCTATGATTGCTGGTTTTTCTTCTCCAACACTACCTATTCTACATAATTTCATATTTCTCTTCCTAGACTTAAATAATTAGACCCTTTTGTAGTAAATGAATTTTATCCACTAGTCAATAATTTGTGGTTCTTGCTAATCGAGCTGCACCCCGAACGCCGCTTGCATCACCAAATTTGGGTTTTAAAAAAGTCCCCTCAAATTCACCCCCTGCTACAAATTTTTTCATTTTTTGTTTAATTTCATCTAAAAAATTTATTTCGTTAGATACCCCACCTCCAAAAACAAACACATCTGGATCAATAATATTAACAACAGTGGCTAAAGACATAGCGAGTTGATCTTTATATTTATCAATTAATTTTTCTGCATCTAAATCAAGTTTTCTATGCATCTCAAATATCTTTTGGGCAGATAAATCCTTTTTAAACTCGTTTTTGAATGCTTTAGAAATACCTATACCCGCAACAAAGTTTTCTATTTCCCCAGCTCTTAAATTGGTTTTTTTTATTTGAACACCTTCAATACAAACGCTCGGTATTTGATTATGCCCCCATTCTCCAGTAATCCCATTGGGTCCATTGACAATTCGTTTATCTATAACTAAACCGCCTCCAACACCAGATCCAAGAATTACCCCAAAAACTATTTTGTAATGTTTTCCAGAACCATCTATCGCTTCTGATAAAGCAAAACAGTTTGCATCATTTTCACAATAAATTTCTTTACCAATCTCACTCCGTAAATCTCTCTGTAGAGGTTTGCCATTAATCCAAAAAGAGTTAGGTGCATTCTTAACTAATCCTGTTTGAATAGAATGTATCCCTGGATGACACACACCCACTGGTAATTCTTTACCAGCTTTACGCTCAAGTTCGATAACTATTTTTTTAATAATGGATAATGTATCTTTATAATTTTTTGGAACTTCAGTTCTTTCTCTATGATGCTCATTGCCAACATCATCTAATAACACATACTCTATTTTACTTGCCCCAAGATCAATACCAATCTGCATATTTTATCTCATTAATTTATTTATTTCTTTATTAATAAAAAGTTTTGGAATTTTACATGTTGTACTAAGTCTAATTGGTTTATTTGTTTTAGCGGATTGCATTGTTGATTGTATCAAGTCAAGAACATGCAAAGATACTTCTCCATTGCATCTATGTATCTTTTTTTTATCAATACAATAGGCCATTTCTGCAAGACCAACCCCTCTGTAATTAGCGTTAGTAGGTGACTCATTTGCTCTAGAACTTTGCGTTCTAATATTAATTTTTCCAAGTGGCATTTGATTTGTTTTAAATTCTTTCCATGGGCTTCCTAATTTTTTACATACATAAACTGAACCACCAAACATATTAGGATCTGGCACAATCATTGAACCTTTGGTTCCATATAGTTCAATATGATTTCTTTGATGAGCTATAACATCAAAAGATAAAGTGAGTCTGATTATACTTCCATTTTCAAATATGATTGTTGTAAAATACGTCGTTGGACAATCTACCTTAATTCTTTTTCCCTTTTTGGGACCAATACCAATAGTTCTAAACCGTGAACCTTTCATTAAACTTGCCGCTTTTACCTCTTTTGCTGGACCTAATAAATTTACTAATGCTGTGAGATAATAAGGTCCCATATCAATCACTGGACCGCCTTCTTTTTTTGCAAACCATGGTTCTGGATCTGGATGATAAGATTGAACCCCTGGGAAAGCAAAAATCGCATTACCTAAATTTACTTTACCGATACTTTTACCTTCTAATAATTCTTTCGATTTTTGATTGCCTCCTCCGAGAAAAGTATCTGGAGCATTTCCTAAGTATAATTTCTTTTTTTTTGAAAGCTTAAGTAATTCTTTTCCGTCTTTTAAATTAATTGCTAATGGTTTTTCTGAGTATACATGTTTTCCATTTAACAAAGACTTTTTTGCAATTTGGTAGTGAACTTTTGGAGGGGTTAGATTTAATATTATTTCAACCTGTTTATCTTTAAGTAAATTTCTTACCGAAACTGCTTTAATTTTATAAATTTTAGCACATTTTTTAGCTGCTTTTTCTTTAACATCTGCACATTTAATGATTTTAAAATTTTTGAAATATTTGTGAGCCCTGAAATATGTTTCTGCAATATGACCACAACCAATTAAGCCAACTTTAAATACTTTGCTCATTAGAGTTATACTCCCTGTCTTTGTTTTGCTTTACCTTCTTTATGTAATTTTAGAGCTTTTTCATTTTCTTTGGTTTTGGGAATTTCTAAAGTTGGACTTTCCCAATAAGCCGATCCCTCAAGCCATTGATACGAATGAGTTTTGATTGAAATAACGTAAGTCACTTTTGATTTCTTCGCTCTTTTGAAAGCTTCCTCTAATTCACTGATAGAACTTACCTCTTCAGACTTTGCGCCCATACTTTCTGCATGTTTTGCAAAATTTACTTTTACTAAATTTGATACATTTGAACTCTCAAACAAACAATTGAATTCTTTTCCACCTTTAAATAATTGAAGTCTATTAATGACAGCGTGACCACCATTATCACAGACTATCACTATTAATTTATTATTAGTTATTACAGATGAATATATATCTGAATTATAAAGTAAATATGATCCATCACCTACAAATGTGATAACTTCTTTATTTGGGTTGGCCATTTTAATTCCTAAAGCTCCAGAAATTTCATAACTCATACAACTAAAGCCCCACTCTGTTTCATGAGTATTAAGTTCTCTTGGTCTCCAAATTTGAACAACTTCACCTACCAAACCTCCAGCTGCAGTGACAGCAATATCACTTGGATCAGAATTTCTATAAATTGCACCAACTGCATGAGCATAACTTGGGAGTTTTTGATTAGTTGGTCCACTTTCTTTATCAACATATTCATTCCAAGATTTAAGTTCATCTCTGGATTTTTTATGCCATTCCTTGGATGCTTTCCAATCACCTAAAGCTTGTGATAGTTCATTTAGAGAAACTTTTGCATCTCCGATAATTGATTGTGCCATATGCTTACTGGCATCAAATCTTGCAACATTGATTGATACTAATGAAAAATTTGGATTTTCAAAATTGGACCATGACCCTGTTGTGAAATCTCCTAACTTAGTTCCAATAGCAATCGCTAAATCAGTTTTTTTTGCAAAGTTGTTTGCTGCTTTTCCTCCTAAACCTCCAATAGGTCCTAAAAAATGAGAATGATCTCTTTTCATAGAAGAATAACCCATTACAGTTTGTGTTACAGGTATATTGTGTTTAACTGCAAAAGTAGAAAGTTCCTCCATTGCATCGGAGTAAAAAACACCTCCACCAGAAATTATGATTGGATTTTTTGATTTTTTGATTTTTTCAGCTGCCTCTTTAATTTGAAAATCATCAGGTCTTGGTCTTCGTATATTATGGATTTTTTCTTTAAAAAAATCCTCAGGATAATCAAAAATTTCTCCTTGTATATCCTGACATAAAGATATGCATACCGGGCCACAATCAGCTGGGTCTAATAAAACTTGTACAGCTTGGGGAAATGTTTGTAAAATTTGTTCTGGTCTAGTTATTCTATCAAAATATTTTGTAACTGGTTTAAAAGCATCATTTTGAGTAATCCCTGGATTATTAAAATGTTCTACTTGTTGTAAAACTGGATCAGGCATCCTGTTTGCGTAAGTATCACCCGGAAGAAATAAAATTGGCAGTCTATTACTCATCGCAACTGCTGCGGCTGTTACCATATTTGTAGAACCAGGACCTACAGAACTTGTTGCTACAAATACTTGTTTTCTTCTTTTTGCTCTAGCGTAAGCAATTCCTGTTAAAGCCATGTTTTGCTCATGATGACCTCTATAAGTTGGAAGTTTATCTTTATTTTCCTCTAAAGCTTGTCCTAAACAAGCTACATTACCATGACCAAATATTCCAAAAGCACCAGCGAATAAAGGTTCTTTTTTACCATCGATATGAATTTTTTGAGAAGTCAGGAACTTTACAATTGCATGAGCACATGTAAGCTTTATTTTTTTCATAATTGTAGATATATTCTCTTAAAATTTCGCTTAATTAACCATAAAATAAAAATTATGTATAGTAAATTTGGGCAGTTCATTGATGGTAAGTGGCAACAAGCGGAAAAAAAAGAAACTTACGATGTTATAAATCCTGCTACGGAAGAAATTATTGGCCAAGCGTCTAAAGCGTCTTCAGCAGATGTTCAAAAAGCTCTTAAATCTGCAGAGAAAGGTTTGGAAGTTTGGAAAAACACTTTACCTTGGCAGAGATCATATATTATTAGAAAAATTGCTGATCTTTTAAGAAAAAAACAAGATGTTTTAGCAAAATGGTTAACGATTGAAGTTGGAAAACCTTTAGCAGAGGGAATTGGCGAAACTGGTGGGGCTGCTGATATTTTTGAGTGGAATGCTGAAGAAACAAAAAGAATTTATGGACAAACAGTCGAAAGTCGATTTCCAGATACCAGAGTTCATGTTTATTATCAGCCAGTTGGAGTTGTAGCAGCTTTAGTGCCATGGAATTTTCCTTTAATTCTAGCAGCAAGAAAAATTTCAACAGCATTAGCTGCCGGATGTTCAGTAGTTTGTAAGCCTGATGTAATTACTCCAGGAACAGTAATGGAGTTAGTAGATATTTGTAAAGAAGCGGGAGTCCCTCCTGGAGTTGTAAACTTATTATCAGGAGACCCTGAAAGTATTTCAAATGAGTTGTTAGAGTCTGATATTATTAAAAAGGTTTCTATTACTGGATCAACAAGAGTAGGTAAATTAATCTTAAAAAAGGCCGCAGACAAAGTTCAAAGAGTCACTATGGAGCTTAGTGGACACTCACCTTTTATAGTTTTTGATGATGTTGATATAAATAAAGTTGCAGATATGGCAATTACTGCAAAATTTAGAAATAATGGTCAAGTTTGTATTTCACCTAACAGATTTTATATACAAGAAAATAAAAAAGACGAATTCATTAATGCGTTTATTGAAAGAACAAAAAAATTAAAAATTGGTAATGGTTTAGATGAAGGAGTTCAGTTAGGTCCTCTAACAACTGCAAAAAGATTAGGAGAAATTGAAGAATTAGTTGAAACAACTAAAAAGGAAGGAGCAAAAGTTTTATTGGGTGGAAAAAGACCTCAAGGTTTTAACAAAGGATATTTTTATGAGCCAACAGTTTTTGACAATGTAAAGGACAATTTTACAATAATGAAACAAGAACCATTTGGTCCATTAGTTCCAATGTTGTCATTTAAAACTTTTGATGAAGTAGTTGAGAGAGCTAATGATAATGACTTAGGATTATGTAGTTATATTTATACAAATTCTATGGACAAAGCTCACAGAGCTTCAGAATTAATGGAAACTGGTACTGTAGCGGTTAATACTCCTGCAGTTGCGATAGCTGAGGCACCTTTTGGCGGAATTAAACAAACTGGATATGGACGTGAAGGTGGTTCAATGGCAATTAAAGATTATCTTAATATAAAGTACACTCACCTTGGTTTGAAATCTTAAAATGAGGCCAAATAAAATAAAAAAGATGATGAGAGATGGTGAGCAAATAATTAATGGCTGGTTACAAATTCCTAGCTCTTTTTCAGCTGAAGTAATGTCTCATCAAGGTTGGGACTCGCTTACAATTGATATGCAACATGGTGTTATAGATTATCCAAATGCATTACAAATGCTGCAATCAATTTCATCTACGGATGTTACTCCTTTAGCAAGAGTAAACTGGAATGAACCAGGACAAATAATGAAAATTTTAGATGCAGGGTGCTACGGCGTAATTTGTCCAATGGTGAGCAACAAATTTGAAGCTGAAAAATTCGTTCAAGCATGCATGTATCCCCCTAAAGGGTATAGAAGTTTTGGACCAATTAGAGGATTAATTTATGGAGGTTCAGATTATGGAGATTTTGCAAATAATGAGATTTTAAAAATGGCAATGATAGAGACAAAAGAAGCCTTAGATAAATTAGATGAAATTATGAGTACGCCTGGAATAGATGGAATTTATATTGGACCTGCTGATTTAAGTCTGGCTATAGGTCAAAAACCAGCTTTTGATAATCCTGAAGGAAGTCCAACTTATGAAAAGATTTTGAATATATTGGAACATGCAAAAAAAAATAAAATTTTTGCAGGTATTCATAATGCTAGTCCAGAGTATGCAAAAAAAATGCTTAATTTAGGATTTAATTTGGTAACCATTGGATCCGATCAAAGGTATATGAGCGCAGGTGCAAAAGATGCTGTATCTAAATTAAAATCAATCAAATCAAAAGAAGACTCTAAAGCTTACTAAATTTAAGTGTCAGATAAAAAAAAAATTTTGATAATTCAACCTATTCATAAAGCGGGGATAGATCTCATAAAGAATAACACAAATTATGATTATGAGATTATTGAAAATATAGATGACAAAGATATTAAACAAAAAATTTTGGAGTGTGATGGTCTATCAATTAGAACAGCAAATTTATCTAGCGAATTAATCAATATATCAAAAAAACTTAAGATTATATCTCGCCATGGCGTTGGGTACGACAATATTGATCTCAAGTCTTCTAAAGAAAAAAATATCACCTTGGCAATTACGGCTACAGCAAATGCTGTTGCGGTGGCAGAACATGTTATGTTTATGTTGCTCAATATATCAAAGAGAAAAAACATGTATGATGAGGCTGTTAAAACAGGAAATTTTTCTAATAGAAACAAACTTCCAAAAACAATTGAACTTTGGAAAAAAAATATTTTAATTGCTGGATTTGGTAGAATTGGTCAATCTTTAATTAGAAGATGCAAAGGATTTGAAATGAATGTTTTTGTTTATGATCCATTTGTTTCAAAAGATATTATTGAGGAATTGGGTGGAAAAAAAGTTGAAGATCTTACAGAAGCAGTAAAATCTATGGATGCCATTTCTTTACATATGCCTCTTAATGAAAAAACGAAAAATATTATTAATTATGACTTACTTACAACAATGAGGAAAAATTGTATAATTATTAATGCTGCAAGAGGTGGAATGATTAATGAGAATGACTTAGATAAAGCATTAAATGAAAGTCTTATATTCGGTGCAGGTTTAGATGTTTTTGAAACAGAACCACCTAAAGAGGATAATCCTTTGCTAAAAAACAATAAAGTTTTTTTAAGTCCTCATACCGCTGCATTTACTGAGGAATGCATGATAAGAATGGGAAAAGAGACAATACAAAATATAATTGATTTTTTTGAAAAAAAATTAGACAAATCAAAAATTATTAAACTTTAATTATGCGAATAAATTTCAAAAATTTTGGACTATTAGAAGCATTAGTATTGTTATCATTAGTATATGTGGTTGGGATGTTGATTTGGACCGCAAGTACAAGGCCCGCAGTTGAAGCAAGAGCTAACTTAGTCAAAGAAAATCATAAGAAAGTAGTCGATTTTATTAATGGAGAAATAAATAATTGCGGGAATAATGATGAAGGTAAATTCACTATTTGGGGTGATCCCTGTAATGGCGAATGGTCCTCATCCAAAGTTGTGAATTATATAAACAAAAATCTTAATATAGAGAATCCTTTTTCAGAGGATACTAAAGTAAAAACTGATCCTGATCCTAGAATTAAAGCTGAAGGTAAGGCGGGGCAATCGGTTGAGATGGGTGTTATATTTGTGATGTCATCAAATTTTTTACCTGATCCTGGATCTGAATGGGTTGTGGGTACTTGTTTTAAATCTCCATGTGTTGCTGCTGGAAATAATGAACTAACTTCACTCTATAGATAATCAATTTTTATAAATTTCAATTTCAGATTTTTTTAATGTATCTGTAAGATATTTATAACCAATTTTTGCATACTCTAACGGATTTGCTTTTGCCGGATCCTGTTCTGCCTCAACCACTAGCCATCCTGAATAATTATTATTTTTTAATACATTAAATAAAGGTTGATAATCAATACAGCCATCTCCTGGTACTGTAAACGCGCCCTCTAAAAAAGCACCTCTAAAACTTAAATCCTCTTTTAAAGATTTTTCAAGAACTTGTTTTCTTATATCTTTACAATGGACGTGCAAAATTCTTTCATAATAATTTTGTAATATAGATTTTGAGTCTCCTTTTGCAAATAACATATGTCCTGTATCTAATGTTAATTTTACACTTTCATGAGTATTTTCTATAAGTCTTTCAGTATCTTTTTGAGTTTCAATTACTGTTCCCATATGATGGTGATATGCCAAAGGCATCCCTTCATCCTCTAAATATTTTCCTAGTTCAGAAATTTTTTCACAAAACTTCTGCCATTCATCTTTTTCCATTTGAGGCCGAGTTGATAATTTTCTATTAGGATTTCCTTGTATAGAGCCAGAAACTTCTGCGAAAACTATACAAGGTGCATCACAATCTTTAAATAAATTTAGTTGTTCTTGAATGGATTTTTTTTCTTCCTCAACAGAATTTTTTCTAAGATTTGCGCCATACCATCCTGAGCAAAGTTTAAGATTAAATTGATCTAATTTTGGAATTAATTCAGAAGATTTCTTTGGAAATTTTCCACCAGACTCTATGCCTATATAGCCTGCTTCATTGGCTTCTTTTAAACATTGCTCTAATGTAGTTTCACCACCTAACTCGGGCATGTCATCATTACTCCATGCAATGGGTGCAACTCCTAATTTTACTGACATAAGAAATTTTTTTAGTTAAGTTATTATTTTAATACAAATTTTAAATGATTGATATAGCTTTATTTGGACTTGGTAGAATTGGTATTATGCATGGAAAAAATTTAATGCGTAGTAAAGATTTTAATCTTAAATATATTTATGACATTGAACAAAAATTATCTAAAAAATATTCAAAAACATTAAAAACAAAAGCTATAAACAAACCATCTGTGGCTTATAAAGATAAAAATATAAAAGCTATTTTTATTGCCTCAACAACATCGACACATATTAGATTTATTTTAGATGGTGTTAAAAATAGAAAAATTATCTTTTGTGAAAAACCACTGGATTTAAGTATTAAAAAAATTGAAACCTGCAAAAAAAAAATTAATAAATTAAATCCAAAAATACAATTAGGTTTTAATAGACGATATGATCCAACACACAATAGCTTAAAAAAACAATTACTTAGTGGAAAAATAGGTAAATTAGAAAAAATTATTATCACTAGTCGTGATCCTGCCCCGCCAACTATGAAATATCTAAAAGAATCTGGTGGTATTTTTAGAGATATGATGATCCATGATTTTGATCTTGTTAGATTCTACCTTGGTAATGATGAGCCTGCAAAAATAATAGCCTCTGGTAGCAACATATCAGACAAAAGATTTGATAAAATAAAAGATTTTGAATTAGCATCTTCCATAATTAGATCTAAAGCTGGTGTTCAGTGCATAATAACTAATTCCAGACATTGTAGTTTCGGTTATGATCAAAGAATAGAATTATTTGGATCAAAAGGTATGTTAATTTCAGAAAATAAAAGACAAAACGAGACATCTTTATATTCTGCACAATCAACTTCAAACAAATCTCCTCTGCTTAATTTTTTTATTGATAGGTATAAAGATGCTTATAAAAATCAATTAATGGATTTTGCAAAATTTATTAGAAAGAAAATTCAACCTCTTGCAGGATTTGAAGAGGGAAGAAAAGCTCTGATAATTGCGAATGCAGCTCAAAAATCTTTAAGATCAAAAAAGTTTGAAAAACTTAATCTTTAATTGAATCAACCCTTAGTAGAATACAACCTGTCTGCTTTACAACTAAATGATATTTTGATTAGATTTTACTTTTAAAAGTTAACTTTAATTAAAGGGGAATAATGAAAACAATAAAAAACTTTATATTGGCTTTAGCTGCATGGGCAATGATGTCTGTATCTGCTTTAGCTGTAGATATAATTGTGGTTTCTCATGGTCAAGCAAACGATCCTTTCTGGTCAGTTGCTAAAAATGGAGTTGATGCTGGATGTAAAGACATGGGAGTGTCTTGCAAATACACAGCACCAGCTACTTTTGACATGGTAGAAATGGCAAAATTAATAGATAATGCTGTATCACAAAAACCGAAAGGTATTGTGATCACATTACCAGATGCTGCTGCTTTAGGAAAATCAGTTAAAGCTGCGATTGCTGCTGGTATTCCTGTAATATCAATGAACTCTGGATCTGATGATTATGCATCTTTAGGAATTAGTGCACACGTTGGACAAACTGAGTTTGAAGCAGGTGTAGGTGGTGGACAAAAAATGAAAGCCGCTGGTGGAAAAAAAGCATTATGTGTTAACCATGAGGTCGGAAACGTTGCACTTGATAGAAGATGTGCTGGTTTCAAAAAAGGTTTCGGCGGATCTGTTGATATTTTAGGTACTTCAAATGACCCAACAGAAATTCAAAAAGCTGTTGCTGCAAAATTAGGTGGTGGCTATGACACTATTCTAACTTTAGGTGCTGGATTATCTGGTGAAGCAGCTTTGAAAGCACTCGAATCTGCTGGAAAAGTTGGTTCTGTAAGATTAGGAACATTTGATATGTCTCCAAATATGTTAAAAGCTGCTGCTGCAGGAAAAGTAGAGTTTTTAATTGACCAACAGCAATATCTACAAGGATATTTGCCAATAGCTATCTTTGGACAATATATGAGATGGGGAACAATGCCAGCAGGTGTGGTAATGACTGGACCTGGGTTTGTTACTCCTGACAATGCGTCTAAAGTAATTAAATGGGCAGCTCAAGGTTATAGATAAAAATATGAATTAAAGGCCTGACTAATGTTAGTCAGGCCTTTTTTTTAATCATCTTTAAATTATAATTTTTATATGTCTGTAAAATCAGAGAGTATTCAATCTAAAAAAGATAGTGGACAAGATGAAAGACTTAAAAAAATTTCACCTCTTAGAGTTTTATTAAACAGACCAGAGCTTGGTGCTTTGGGTGGCTCAATTTTAGTTTTTATTTTTTTTGGAATAGTTGCTGGTGACACCGGAATGTTTAGCGCTTATGGGACATTAAATTTTTTAGATGTTTCAGCTAATTTAGGAATTATTGCTATTGCTGCTGCAATGTTAATGATCGGTGGAGAGTTTGATTTATCAATTGGTTCAATGATTGGTTTTGCAGGAATCTGTATCGCTATACCTGCAATTTATTGGGGCTGGCCTTTATGGACAAGTATTATTTTTGCTTTCGCTATGGCAGTACTAATTGGTTATTTCAATGGTATAATGGTAGTAAAAACTGGTCTTCCATCCTTCATAGTAACTCTAGCAATGTTGTTCATTTTAAGAGGGGCAACTTTGGCTATTACAAGATTAATTACAGGAAGAACTCAAGTACCAGGATTAAGAGTTTTAATAGAGGATGATCCAATTGCTTGGTTGTTTGCAACAGATACTTTTCAATGGTTATTCACATGGCTAGGATCGATGAAATTAATTGCACTGAGAACTGACGGTTCACCATTAGCCACAGGTATTCCACCATCAGTAATATGGTTTATTGCTCTTACATTATTTGCAACTTGGATACTTATGAAAACTAGATATGGAAATTGGATATTTGCATCAGGTGGAGATAAAGTTGGTGCTACAAATGTTGGTGTACCTGTTGGAAGAGTAAAAATAAGTCTATTTATTGGAACAGCTGTAGCATCGACAATATTTGCTTGTATTCAAGTTTTAGATGCAGGTTCTGCAGATACTATGAGAGGAACTTTAAAAGAATTGGAAGCAATAGCAGCTGCCGTGGTTGGCGGTTGTCTTTTGACTGGAGGTTATGGCTCTGCCATTGGAGCAGCATTGGGTGCTATTATTTTTGGCACTGTATCAATGGGAATTTTTTATACAGATGTTGATACTGATTGGTTTAAGGTTTTTTTAGGCGCAATGATGTTAATTGCAGTAGTATTCAATAATTATATTAGAAAAAAAGTTACGGAGACTAAGTGATGTCTGAATATTTAGTTCAATTCAATAATATAAGTAAATTTTTTGGTAAAGTGATTGCTTTGAAAGATGTCACTATGAAACTTAAAAAAGGCGAAATAATGTGCTTACTTGGTGACAATGGAGCTGGAAAATCTACTTTAATAAAAACTTTAGCAGGCGTTCATAAACCTGATGAAGGTGAAATTATTTTTGAGGATCAAAAAATAGTTTTTGACTCACCACGAGATGCTTTGGATATTGGGATAGGTACTGTTTATCAAGATTTAGCATTAGTTTCTCTCATGAGTGTAACTAGAAATTTTTTTATGGGTAGAGAGCCACAAAAAGGTTTACCTTTTTTCAGAACTTTTGATATTGAAAAAGCAAACACTATAGCTGCAGAAAGAATGGGACAAATAGGTATCGATGTGAGAGACCCATCACAAGCTGTCGGTACGATGTCTGGAGGTGAAAGACAATGTCTCGCTATTTCTAGAGCAATTTATTTTGGAGCAAAAGTTTTAGTATTAGATGAACCAACGTCAGCATTAGGTGTGCATCAAGCTTCAATGGTCCTGAAATATATTGTTAAAGCAGCATCGCAAGGTTTAGCTGTAATTTTAATAACACACAACGTTCATCATGCTTATCCTGTTGGAAATAGTTTTACAGTTTTAAATCGAGGAAAAAGTATGGGAACATTTCAAAAAAAAGATATATCTAGAGAAAAACTTTTAAGCATGATGGCAGGTGGTGAGGAATTAGATAAGTTAGAAGTCGAACTTAAAGAAATGGACCGAATAGAAAATAATTAGACAAATATACCACTTCTACATACATAAATTTTGCTGTAATATTTTTTAAAATAAAGAAAGGGGTAACATATGAAGGCATATATAATGGGAAACTACACTGAAAAAGCTTTTCAAGGTTTTTTAAAAGATCCTAAAAGTGATAGAAAAGCAGTAGTTGAACAATTAACAAAAGCTATGGGTGGAACAATGCATAGTATGGATATAGTTAGAGGTCCATATGACTTTATAGTTGTAAATGAACTTACAACGTTTGAAGACTTTGCAGCAGTAAAACTTGTAGTAGAAGCATCAGGAGCAGTTAAAAATTTAACAATGTTAGAAGCTATTGATTTTAATAAAGCTACTGTTAAAGCAAGTGAAGTTGCATCAGGTGCATACAAAGCGCCAGGACAATAAATAGATTATTACTTCCAGTACGCGGGCTGGAAGTAAATTTATTTACTTTTTCAATTTAGAAGAAAACTTAAGATTTGTATTATCAAACATTTCTTTATTGTTTTTAATATAATTATCCATAATTTCTAATTTATCTCCTTCGAATTCTGAGACTTTTCGAGTATTTAAATCAACATATAATGCTAGGACTTCAATTGTTGATGCTAAATATTGCTTTTGCTTATGGATCATTTCCATCTTATATTGCAACCTTTTTTTATCGTGATCAAAAAAAACTAGATTTACATCTACTTCGTCATTCATCTTTAGTTCTTGATTATACGTAATATGAGACTCAACAATCATTGTGCTTTTTCCAGTAGTCTTCGCTGAATGCTCGCCCATTTTAAAGGTGTCATTTAATATATCTGCCCCATATTTATCAAAGATCAAAAGATAATAAGAAACATTCATATGATTGTTATAATCAATCCAATCTTTCACAATTTTTTGTGAACTTAAAAAAATCGGCATTGTAAAATAGAAATTTAATGATTTGGATTATCGTTATCCACTACGAGACATATTTCAGATTTAGTTAAAAATCTTCTTCCAGTTCCATTATCTAATGAAAACATTCCGCCAATTCCTTTTACGGCATCTATTGTAAGATCAGTATGTTTCCATTTTTCATATTGATCACCATTCATATAGAATGGAACACCACCTATTTCTCCAAGTTTAATATCATTGTCTCCCAATGGAAATTCACCCTCTTGGAAACACATAGGAGCACTCCCATCACAACATCCACCTGATTGATGAAACATTAATTTTTCACCATATTTTTCTTTAAGTTCAGATAATAAACTTAGTGCCGAATGTGTTGCAGATACTTTCATATTTTTTCTCTGGCCCATGATATCGAATCATGGACCAGTATATATTATTTGATTAAAAGAAGCCTAATTTTTTCTCAGCGTAAGAAACATGAAGATTCTTATTCTGTCTGTAATGATTAAGCATCATTTTGTGAGTTTCTCTGCCAACTCCAGATTGTTTGTATCCACCAAATGGTGAGTGAGCTGGGTATGCATGATAACAATTAGTCCATACTATCCCTGCTTGTATTGCTCTACCCATTCTGTAGGCAATATTACCATTTCTTGTCCAAACAGCTGCTCCTAAACCATAAAGAGTATCATTGGCAATTTTTAATGCCTCTGCTTCATCTTTAAATTTAATTACAGACACAACAGGCCCGAAGATTTCTTCTTGAGATATTCTCATATCATTTTTTGCTTCAAAAACAGTTGGTTGAATGTAATTACCTTTTTCCAATCCACTGTTAAGTTTTGCAACACTTCCTCCTGTTAGGACTTTCGCACCTTCTTTTTTCCCTAGATCAAGATAAGATTTAATCTTCTCCATTTGTTCTACGGAAGCTTGTGCTCCAATCATGGTTTCCATTTTTAAAGGGTTGTCTTGAACAACAGCTTTTGTTCTAGCTATAGCTCTTTCCATGAATTTATCATAGATCGACTCTTGAACTAAAGCTCTACTCGGACAAGTACAAACCTCACCTTGGTTAAGATTGAACATAACGAAACCTTCAATACATTTATCGAAGAAATCATCATCTTTATCCATGATATCCTCAAAGAAAATGTTTGGAGATTTTCCACCTAATTCCAAAGTTATCGGAATTATGTTTTGTGCAGCATACTGCATTATCAATCTTCCTGTTGTTGTTTCACCAGTAAATGCAACTTTAGCAACTCTTTTTGATGATGCTAAAGGTTTACCTGCCTCTAATCCAAAACCACTAACAATGTTGACAACTCCTGGAGGTAATAAATCCCCAATAAGTTCCATCATCACCATTATGGATGCTGGCGTTTGTTCAGCTGGTTTTAAAACTGAACAGTTACCCGCTGCAAGAGCTGGAGCTAGTTTCCATGTAGCCATAAGTAATGGGAAGTTCCAAGGAACTATTTGACCAACTACTCCTAAAGGTTCAGGTATGTTGTAAGAGTATTGAGAATTGCTAATTTCTGCAATTGATCCCTCTTCTGCTCTTATTACACCAGCAAAATATCTCCAATGATCAACAACCAAAGGTAAATCTGCTGCCATACATTCTCTTATTGGCTTTCCATTATCTAAACATTCAGCTGTTGCGAGTAAGTTTAGGTTTTTTTCTAAAACATCAGCGATCTTATATAATATGTTTGATCTTGTTGTGATGTCTGTTTTTCCCCACTCCGGGAAGGCTGCGTGAGCCGCATCTAATGCTGCTTCTACGTCTTTTTCGTCTGATCGCGCAACTGAACAGATTTTCTCATTTGAGATCGGGCTTACATTATCAAAATACTTGCCTGATTTTGGTTCTACAAATTTTCCATTAATGTAGTTTCCGTATTTTGCTTTGAACGGAAATTTAACCTTTAAATGAGAAGTATCTAATACAGATGACACTTTCATTGCTTCTGCACTCATTTTTTTCTCCTCTTATTATTTATATAAATTAATTAAAGACCTTTTTGGGAATGATGTAAATGGGTCAATAATGTTTTCAACTAAGAATTGTATTAATCGAGCTTTATTTCACTAATTTTATTGTCTGCTTTTCTCACAAAATAAATTCCTACTGATACCGCAATTAGAGATATCAAAACTTTGAAAGTGATCAATTCCTTCAAGAAAATATAACTCAAGATAGTTCCAAAAATTGGAATTAAATATGAAACTTGTGACTGAAATATCAGTCCATTATTAACTAAAATTCTAAATCTCAATAACCATGCAATTCCAGTAGAAACTAAGCCAAGATATATCACAGATATTGTAGAATCTAACCTTGGCGAGACATTCCATGGTTGTTCAACAATGCTTACAATAGGTATCAAAATCAAAACTGCCCAAACCAGTATTGAGCCAGTTACATTTTCATTTTTTTTCTTACTAATTTTTAAGGTTAGGACACCACCTATTACATAACAAGTTGAGCCTAATAAAATTAGTATTGCGGAAAAAAAATTATTTTCATTAATCAAAATATTATCAGAAAATAAGTAAAGTATTCCAGAAAAACCTATTAAGATTCCTATCGTTTTGATAAAATTGAATTTCTCATTTTTTGTATAAAAATGACCAAGCACAGTTGAACTTAATGGTGTAGTTGACATTAATATTGCTGCTAAATTACTTTGAACTGATTGTACGCCGTAGGCAATTAAAAAAAAAGGAGCAACTAAATTTATAAATCCTATCATCGCAAACCAATGCCAATCCTTTGAAAAAGCTTCGATCTTTATTTTTTTATAATAACAAAGTAACAAAACTGGTATTGCTCCAAAAAACACTCTTAAAAATGCAATAGTAATTGGTCCAAATGAATAGGTTGCAATTTTGATATTAAAAAAAGCTGATGCCCATATTAAAGCTAACAAAATTAATAAAAGATAATCTAATAGTTTTGGTTGTCTCATTCGGTAATATCCTCAATTGTTCCTTTTGTAATTTTCTTTAAATCTGAGAAATTGATTTTAAATATACAATTTGGATGACCTGCAGCAGCAAATAAAAAATCAAACCTATTTAAAGAATTATCTATGTAAATATCAACATTTTCTAAATGGCCTACTGGTGAAACACCGCCAATAGTATAACCAGTAATATTTTTTACATCTTCAGCAGTAGCCATAAAAACATCATCAAATTTAATATTATTTTTAATTTTTTTTAGGGAAGCTTTCTTATCTCCAGCAACCAAAAATAAAGTAAACTTATTATCTGTCTTAAAAAGTAAGCTTTTAACAATTGCTCCTACCTCACATCCTAAAGAAGATGCGGCTTCTAAAGCAGTTCTAGCTGAAGTTTCTAAAACAATAACACTTAAATTTTGATCAAATTCTCTAATAATTTTTCCAACTCTTTGAACTGGTTCTTTATCTAGTAGTGTCATTATTCAACTCTGAATTGTTAGTATTTTTAGTCTTTTCAATATACACTTATGTAAAAAATGCATAAGTGTTATTAAGTAAAAGAGGATTATTTATCAGTCTTTATTTGGTATCACAACCCACTGAAATATAGAGGAGATATATGAGCGCGAAAGATGTACTTAAAGTTATAAAAGATAAAGAAATTGATTACGTTGATCTAAGATTCACTGACCCTAGGGGTAAACTTCAACACGTGACGATGGATACTAAGGTAGTTGACGAAGATATGTTAAATGACGGAATTTTCTTTGATGGCTCCTCGATTGCAGGTTGGAAAGCGATAAATGAGTCCGACATGATTTTAAAGCCTGATTTAAGCAGAACAGTGGTCGACCCATTTACATCTCATAATACATTAAACATTTTTTGTGATATTTTGGATGCAATTAAAAAAGATCCTTACGAGAGAGATCCTAGGGGAACAGCAAAAAAAGCAGAGGCATATTTAAAAAAATCTGGAATTGGTGACAAAGCATTTTTTGGTCCTGAGGCTGAGTTTTTTGTATTCGATGATGTAAGATTTAAAAATGACATGAATGAAACTGGCTTCAAAATTGACAGTACTGAGGGCCCTTACAATACCGGAAAAAAATATGAAAATGGAAATATGGGACATAGACCTGGAATTAAAGGTGGTTACTTCCCAGTTCCTCCTGTTGATAGTGCACAAGATATGAGAAGTGAATACTTAAAAGCAATGAAAGACATGGGTATTAAAGTTGAGAAACATCACCATGAAGTTGCTCCAAGTCAGCATGAACTTGGAATGTATTTTGGAACTTTAGTTGATCAAGCAGATAACTTGCAACTATATAAGTATGCGGTTCATATGGTCTCACATTCATTTGGTAAAACTGCAACTTTTATGCCTAAACCAGTAAAAGGTGATAATGGATCTGGTATGCACGTGCACCAATCAATTTGGAAAGGAAATACAGCATTATTTTCAGGAGATAAATATGCTGGCTTATCCGACTTAGCTTTACACTATATTGGTGGAATTTTAAAACATGCAAAAGCGATTAACGCTTTTTCCAACGCGACAACCAATAGCTACAAAAGATTGATCCCAGGATTTGAAGCACCAGTCTTGTTAGCTTACTCAGCAAGAAACAGGTCAGCATCATGTAGGATCCCTATCACTCTAAGTAAAAAGGCTGCGAGATGTGAAATTAGATTTGGTGATGCAGCTGGAAATCCATACTTAACTTTTGCAGCAATGCTTATGGCTGGACTAGATGGTATTAAGAATAAAATTGATCCAGGTAAATCTTTCGATAAAGATCTTTATGCTTTATCTGAAAATGAAGTTAAAAAAATACCTACTGTTTGTGGCTCATTACGGGAAGCAATGGAAAGTTTGGATAAGGACAGAGATTTTTTAAAACAAGGTAACGTTTTCACTGATGATCAGATAGATGCTTACATTGCTTTAAAATTTGAGGAAATACATAATTTCGAACACACACCACACCCAATAGAGTTTGACATGTATTATAGTTGTTAAAAATTATTGTCTAGTAGTGGCAATCTTATTTTTGCCAGGACCTTTTTTAACAACGTAATCTTGAGTTCCATTAGCTCCTGTTTCAACAGATTTGATTAAAGATCTTTGAAGGCTTTTTCTTTTCTCTTTTCTGTCTTCATACGCTAATAAATTTCTAAATTCAAAAACGTTCATGTTATAAATATATACTAGATATGCATTTTAAGCAATACAGCTATGCAACTTATGGGATACTAAATTTTATTCTACTTTAAAGGACTCCCCACAACCACATCTCTCTGTTTCATTGGGATTATTGAACACAAAAGTTGAGGAAAAATCCTCTTTTTTGTAATCCATTTCTGTACCTAATAAGTACATCACTGCAGCAGAATCTATAAAAACCTTAACTCCCTTGTCCTCAATTACCTCATCATTCGGGTTAAGTTCTTTGGAATATTCCATTACATATGACATGCCTGCGCATCCTCCAGATTTAACTGAAACTCTCACTCCTAAAGCATCTTTTTCGGCACTAGACATGATTTCTTTAATTCTGTTTGCTGCATTTTCACTTAGTTTAATTATAGGACTCATTACAAATTTAACTCCAACTTAGCGGCATCTGACATCATATCTTTGTTCCAAGGTGGGTCCCAAACTAGTTGAAGATCAACATCATCTATTTCTTCAACCTGCATAGCTCCATCTTTTACTTCTTTTGGTAAACTCTCTGCAACAGGACAATTTGGTGTGGTTAAGGTCATTTTAATCTCAGCTTTTTTTCCTTTTACTTGAATATCATAAATTAAACCAAGTTCATAAATATTAACTGGTAACTCAGGATCATAAATTTTTCTAATTTCATTTATAATTTTTTCTTTTATTTCCATAATATTAATCTTCTGTGCTCACTTGCTTTCCATCATCTTCCATTGCAGAAATCAAAGTATGCCATGATAAGGTAGCACATTTTACTCTCATAGGATATTGTTTTACTCCTGATAGACACATTAGTTTTGTTTTATCATCTTCCTCTAAAATCGTAGACTTTAATTCAGGATTTTCTTTTATCATTCCAAGAAAATCATCTATGATCTCCTTTGCTTCATTGTCACTTTTACCTTTAATCAAATCTGTCATTATAGAAGCTGAAGCCATTGATATTGCGCAACCACTTCCTTCAAAAGAAATATCTTCAACTTTTCTTTGATTATTCAATTTAAGATAAACATGCACATTGTCACCACATAATGGGTTATTCCCTTTAGCATCTTTATTAAAATTCTCGGTCTTCCTCAAATTCCTTGGATTTTTTCCATGTTCTAAAATTATCTCTTGATATAATTCTTTTAAATTCATTTTAAATCAAAAATTTTTTTACATTTATTTATAGACTCATTTAATTGATCAAAATCACTTTTAGTATTATAGACACCTACTGATGCTCTCGCACTTGCAGGTATCTCAAGTTTGTCGTGTAATATTTGACAGCAATGGTGTCCAGCTCTAATAGCTACTCCATCTTCGTCTAGTATTGTCGCAATGTCATGTGGATGTACACCTTCAATCGTAAATGATATTACACCACCTTTATTTCTTGGATTACCAATTAATTTTACTGAGTTATTCTTTTTTAAAATCTCTTGACCATATTCAATTAATTCTTTCTCATGTTTAATTATATTTTCAATTCCAATACTTTCTAAAAATTTGATAGACTTATCAAAAGCTATCACCTGTGCAGTGGCCATAGTGCCTGCTTCATACTTATTTGGAAGATCACCATAAGTAATACGATCTTTTTTAACTTCTTTAATCATTCCACCACCACCTTGATAAGGTGGTAATTCTTCAAGCCATTTTTTTTTTCCATACAAAATTCCAAGTCCAGTCGGTCCATACATTTTATGACAAGAAATTGCATAAAAATCACAGTCCAGATCTTGCACATCAAGTTTCAAATGTGGTGCACCTTGACATCCATCTACAACAACAATTATATCTTTTGCGTGTGCAAGCTCAGTAATCTCTTTGATTGGTAAGATTGCGCCAGTTACATTCGATAGATGATTAATGGCAATCACCTTTGTTTTTGGCGTAATTTTTTTTTCAATATTTTCAATTGGAATTTCTCCCTCTTCATTTATTTCAGCAAAATTAATCTTTATATTTTTTGATTTTCTCAAATAGTGCCATGGTACATAATTTGAATGATGCTCTAACTCAGTGAGTAAAATTTCGTCACCTTCATTCAAATACTTTTGGCCAAGTGTATTAGCAACTAAATTGAGGGCTTCAGTTGCACCCTTAGTGAATACAATCTCATTTTTATCTTTTGCATTAATATATTTTTGGACAGAAGATCGTGTATTTTCGTATAAATTTGTAGCTGCCACTGCCAAATAATGAATACTTCTGCCCACATTTGAAAATTCTTTAGTATAGAATTCGTTTATTCTATCAATAACAACTTTAGGTTTTTGAGAAGAATTAGCACTATCCAAATAAACTAGATCATTGTTTTGTATCTTTTCATCAAAGATAGGAAACTCTTTTTTAATATTATCTATGTTCATTTTTTTAAACCAATCATCTTTTTTAATAAATCTTTAATTTCAGCGTCAGTAATCTTTTCGATTACATCAAGCAAAAAACCATTTATTAATAGTCCTTTAGCTTGTTTATAATTTAGTCCTCTAGACATTAAATAAAAAATTGAATTATCATCAAGACTACCAGATGCTGATCCATGAGAACATTTAACATCATCAGCATAAATTTCTAATTCAGGTTTTGCGTTAAACTCTGAGGTTTCGTCTAACAAAATTGCTTTACTTAATTGATATCCATCTGTTTTCTGTGCCTTTGAGTCTACATATATTCTTCCTTGATAAGCAGACTTTGTATTTTTTCCAAGCACACTCTTAATTAACTGATAGCTTTTTGTATTTTCAACTAAATGATTTATAGTAGTTCTTATTTCGTGCTGTTTATTATCATCTAACGAAAAAATACCATTTATAAATGCTGAAGAATATTC